>NZ_JBHSLU010000039.1:0-18393 GCF_042655245.1 Allobosea massiliensis
TCGTGATCGCAGCCGTCAAAGACGTCTTGCCATGGTCGACGTGACCAATCGTTCCAATGTTGCAGTGCGGCTTCGTGCGAGCGAATTTCTCTTTGGCCATCGTAGCCTCCGTCAATCAATCGTTGTTGCGTGTCAGCAGGTCGTGCGATCAGGCGTACTTGGCCTGGACCTCGGCGGCGACCGCCGACGGGACCTGCTCGTAGTGGTCGAACTGCATGGTGTAGTTGGCGCGGCCCTGCGAGAACGAGCGGAGCTGGTTCACGTAGCCGAACATGTTCGCCAGCGGCACCATCGCGTTGATGACGACCGCGTTGCCGCGCATGTCCTGACCCTGGATCTGGCCGCGACGCGAGTTCAGGTCGCCGATGACCGAGCCGGTGTAGTCTTCCGGGGTCACGACCTCGACCTTCATGATCGGCTCGAGCAGCACGGAGCCGCCCTTCTGCAGACCTTCGCGAAGACCGGCGCGCGAGGCGATTTCGAAGGCCAGAGCCGACGAGTCGACCTCGTGGAAGGCGCCGTCCACCAGCGAGACCTTGACGTCCACGACCGGGAAGCCGGCGAGCACGCCCGACGAGATGACCGACTGCAGGCCCTTCTCGACGCCGGGGATGTACTCCTTCGGCACCGCGCCGCCGATGATCTTCGACTCGAACTCGAAGCCCTTGCCGGTCTCGTTCGGCTCGACCACCAGCTTGACGCGGGCGAACTGGCCGGTACCGCCGGTCTGCTTCTTGTGGGTGTAGTCGATCTCGGCCTTCTTGGTGATCGTCTCGCGATAGGCCACCTGCGGCGCGCCGATATTGGCGTCCACCTTGTAGGTCCGGCGCAGGATGTCGACCTTGATGTCGAGATGGAGCTCGCCCATGCCCTTCAGGATGGTCTGGCCGCTCTCCTGGTCCGTCGAGACGCGGAACGAGGGATCCTCGTTGGCGAGCTTCGACAAGGCGAGGCCCAGCTTCTCCTGGTCGGCCTTGGACTTCGGCTCGATCGCGATCGTGATGACCGGCTCGGGGAACTCCATGCGCTCCAGGATCACCGCATTGGCGGGATCGCACAGCGTATCGCCGGTGCGGACGTCCTTCAGGCCGGCCAGGGCGACGATGTCACCGGCATAGGCCTCCTTGATGTCCTCGCGGTTGTTCGCGTGCATCAGCAGCATGCGGCCGACGCGCTCCTTCTTGTCGCGCGTCGAGTTGATCACGCCCTGGCCGGCCTCGACCTTGCCCGAATAGACGCGGCAGAAGGTGATGGTGCCGACGAAGGGGTCGTCCATGATCTTGAAGGCGAGCATGGAGAACGGATCTTCGTCCGACGGCTTGCGGGTGGTCGGCTCTTCCGTCTTGAAGTCGATGCCTTCGACCGCGCCGCGATCGATCGGCGACGGCAGGAAGTCGACGACGGCGTCGAGCAGGGGCTGCACGCCCTTGTTCTTGAAGGCCGAGCCGCAGAGGACCGGGTGGAAGGCGCGGCGCTGCACAGCGGTGCGCACGAGCTTGCGCAGCGTGTCGGCGTCCGGCTCGGTGCCCTCAAGATAGGCCTCCATCGCGGCGTCGTCCATCTCGACGGCGGCCTCGACCAGCTTCGAGCGATACTCGGCAGCCTTGTCGGCGAGATCGGCCGGGATCTCCTGCTCGGAGAAGGAGGCGCCGAGCGCCTCGCCGTCCCAGACGATCGCCTTCATCTTGATGAGGTCGATCACACCGGCGAAGTTCGACTCCGAACCGATCGGGATCTGCAGGCAGACCGGCTTGCCGGCGACGCGGTCGATGATGTCCTGGACGCAGCGATAGAAATCGGCGCCGATCTTGTCCATCTTGTTGACGAAGACGACGCGCGGAACGTCATACTTGTCGGCCTGGCGCCAGACGGTCTCGGTCTGGGGCTCGACGCCCTGGTTGCCGTCGAGCACGCAGACGGCGCCGTCGAGCACGCGCAGCGAACGCTCGACCTCGATGGTGAAGTCGA
Organism: Allobosea massiliensis; assembly: GCF_042655245.1. Lineage (NCBI taxonomy): Bacteria > Pseudomonadati > Pseudomonadota > Alphaproteobacteria > Hyphomicrobiales > Alloboseaceae > Allobosea > Allobosea massiliensis. The sequence continues at coordinate 1,969 of NZ_JBHSLU010000039.1, forward strand.
CGTGGCCGGGGGTGTCGATGATGTTCAGGCGCATGTCGCGCCAGAAGCAGGTCGTCGCGGCGGAGGTGATCGTGATGCCACGCTCCTGCTCCTGCGTCATCCAGTCCATGGTCGCGGCGCCGTCATGGACTTCGCCGATCTTATGCGACTTGCCCGTGTAAAACAGGATGCGCTCGGTCGTCGTCGTCTTGCCCGCATCGATGTGGGCCATGATGCCGAAGTTGCGGTAGCGGTCGATGGGATGAGAGCGGGCCATGGGAATGCTTTCGTCTTGCCGGGGGTTGCCGACGCTTACCAGCGATAGTGCGAGAAGGCGCGGTTGGCTTCCGCCATCCGGTGCGTGTCTTCGCGCTTCTTGACCGCGTTGCCGCGGTTGCTGGCCGCATCCATCAGCTCCGAAGAGAGACGCTCGACCATCGTCTTGTCGTTGCGGCCGCGGGCGGCCGAGATCAGCCAGCGGATCGCCAGCGCCTGACGGCGCTCGGCGCGAACCTCGACCGGAACCTGATAGGTCGCACCGCCGACGCGGCGGGACCGGACCTCGATCGCCGGAGCGACGTTCTCGAGCGCGCTCTTGAAGACGGCGAGCGGATCGCTCTTCATCTTGGCCTCGATGATGTCGAAGGCGCCGTAGACGATCCGCTCGGCGGTCGACTTCTTGCCCTCGTACATGACCGAGTTCATGAACTTCGTCACGACGACGTCGTGGAACTTCGGATCGGGAATGATCTCGCGCTTTTCGGCGCTATGGCGGCGGGACATCGTCTAGTCTCCGGTCAAATCTTCAACGCTGCGAACCGGCCGGGCGCAGGCCTGGCCGATCGGGCAGAACTCACTTCGGACGCTTGGCGCCGTACTTCGAACGACGCTGCTTGCGGTTCTTGACGCCCTGGGTGTCGAGCACGCCGCGCAGGATGTGGTAGCGCACGCCGGGAAGGTCCTTCACGCGGCCGCCGCGGATCATCACCACGGAGTGCTCCTGAAGGTTGTGGCCCTCGCCCGGGATGTAGCCGATCACCTCGAAGCCGTTGGTCAGGCGCACCTTGGCGACCTTGCGGAGCGCCGAGTTCGGCTTCTTCGGGGTCGTCGTATAGACGCGCGTGCAGACGCCGCGCTTCTGCGGGCAGGCCTCGAGCGCCGGAGCGGTGTTGCGCGCCTTGACCGGCGAACGCGGCTTGCGAATGAGCTGGCTGATTGTCGGCATTCTGGCCTCTCGCTCCCACTGAGCGTTTGGAAATCGCTAAATCCGTTCTCCAGGCCGGCCGTTGCCATGACACAAACGAAGCCGCGCCATCGGCTCCCGGCAAGGAGGCCTCAGGCGCGTTCGCCAGCAGAGGAACACGGATCACTCCGCGTTCATGCGTCTTGCCATGTCGTCAATCGACGCTGGAATTCCGGTGGAGTTTCGGTCGCGAAATTCGCCAGCAACAGAGGCTAAGGCGACATACGTGTCCGACAACCACCGACAGTGGCGCGCTTATGACTCGGGCATGGATTCGCGTCAAGCCCGATTATCGCGAAACCTGCGCCGGAGGCGGCTTTCACACGGGATCGACCCGGCTGTGACGGTCTCGGGGCGCCCGCGTGGCGTCATCGAGAGCGGCCGAGGCTAGCGCGGCGGCCGCGTAGCTGACAACCCCTGCCCGCGCGGCGATCCCCAACGCCATGAAAAAGGGCCGCCCCGAAGGGCGGCCCTGATGCTCGACGTAGCTGTTGCGGTGTTCCGCGGAAGAGAGTCCGCGGAAGCGCAGATCACTCCGCCGCGGGGAGCGCCGCTTCGACCGCCTTGGCGGCGGAAGCCGCGGCCTTGGCCGCCGCATCCGCCTTCTGGCCGACGATGAGATCGTCGCGACGCGTGGCCACCTGCTTGATGCGGGCGACCTGGGCGCCGGTGCCGGCCGGGATCAGCGAGCCGACGATGACGTTCTCCTTGAGGCCTTCCAGCGTGTCGTACTTGCCGTTGACCGCCGCCTCGGTGAGGACGCGGGTGGTCTCCTGGAAGGACGCCGCCGAGATGAAGGAGCGGGTCTGCAGGCTCGCCTTGGTGATGCCGAGCAGCACGGGGACGCCGGATGCGGGCTTCTTGCCCTCTTCCGCCATCTTCGCGTTGATCTCCTGCAGCTCGATCCGGTCGACCTGATCGCCGGTCAGGATGTCGGTGTCGCCGCCATCGGTGATCTCGACCTTCTGCAGCATCTGCCGGACGATGACCTCGATGTGCTTGTCGTTGATGCCGACGCCCTGAAGGCGATAGACCTCCTGGATCTCGTTCACCAGATAAGCCGCCAACTCCTCAACACCCTTGATCGCCAGGATGTCGTGCGGGGCCGGGTTGCCGTCGAGGATGTAGTCGCCCGTCTCCACGACGTCGCCGTCCTGGAGATGGATGTGCTTGCCCTTCGGGATCAGGTACTCGAGCACCTCGGAGCCGTCATGCGGGGTGAGCGTGACGCGCCGCTTGTTCTTGTAGTCCTTCCCGAAGCCGATGACGCCGGACTTCTCGGCGATGATCGCTGCATCCTTCGGACGCCGCGCCTCGAACAGCTCCGCCACCCGCGGCAGACCGCCGGTGATGTCGCGGGTCTTGGCCGAGTCGGTCGAGACGCGGGCCAGCACGTCGCCGGCCTTGATCGAGGCACCCGGCTCCACCGAGATGATGCCTTCGACCGGCAGGATGTAGCGGGCCTCACCGCCGCGCGGCAGCTTCGCGACCTTCCCGTCGGGGCCGAGCACCGTCAGAGCCGGACGCAGGTCCGACGTACGGGCCGAGCCGCGCCAGTCGATGACGACGCGCTTGGAGATGCCGGTCGCCTCGTCGGTCGTCTCGGTGATCGACATGCCGTCGACCAGGTCCTCGAAGCCGACGGTGCCGTCGACCTCGGCCAGGATCGGGCGGGAATAGGGATCCCACTCGATCAGGCGCTGGCCGCGCTTGACCTTGTCGCCCTCGTCGACCCGCAGCTTCGAGCCGAACTGGACGCGATGGACCGCCCGCTCGGCGCCGTCCGGCCCGACGATGACGATGGCGATATTGCGCGCCATCGCGATCAGGTCGCCATCCGAGTTCCGCGCGACGTTGCGGTTGCGCATCTTGACCGTGCCTTCGAAGTTCGACTCGACGAAGGACTGGTCGGCGATGGTGGCCGCGCCGCCGATGTGGAAGGTGCGCATGGTGAGCTGGGTACCCGGCTCGCCGATCGACTGCGCGGCGATGACGCCGACGGCCTCGCCCATGTTGACCGGCGTACCGCGAGCGAGGTCGCGGCCGTAGCAGGTCGCGCAGACGCCGTTCTTGGTCTCGCAGGTCAGCACCGAGCGGATCTTCACCTCCTGGATGCCGGCGGCGTTGATCTTCTCGATATGGGCCTCGTCGATCATCGTGCCCTTGGCGACGAGGACGTTGCCGTCGATATCCGTCACGTCCTCGGCCGCGGAGCGACCCAGGATGCGGATGCCGAGCGAGGCGACGACCTGGCCCGCATCGATGATGGCGCGCATCTTGATGCCGTTATCCGAGCCGCAATCCGTCTCGGAGATGATGGCATCCTGCGCCACGTCGACGAGACGGCGGGTGAGGTAACCCGAATTCGCCGTCTTGAGCGCGGTGTCGGCCAGACCCTTCCGGGCGCCGTGCGTCGAGTTGAAGTACTCGAGCACGTCCAGGCCTTCCTTGAAGTTCGAGATGATGGGCGATTCAATGATCTCGCCCGACGGCTTGGCCATCAGGCCGCGCATCGCCGCGAGCTGCTTCATCTGCGCCGGCGAACCGCGCGCCCCCGAGTGGCTCATCATGTAGATCGAGTTGATCGGCTTGTCGCGGCCGTGCTCGTCCTTCTTCACGGTCGAGATGCGGGCCATCATCTCCTGGGCGAGCTTGTCGGAGCACTTCGCCCAGGCGTCGACGACCTTGTTGTACTTCTCGCCCTGGGTGATCAGGCCGTCCTGGTACTGCTGCTCGTAATCCTTGGCGAGCGCGCGGGTCGTGTCGACGATCTCCCACTTGTTCTCCGGCACGACCATGTCGTCCTTGCCGAAGGAGATGCCCGCCTTGAAGGCGTGGGTGAAGCCCAGCGACATGATGCGGTCGCAGAAGATCACCGACTCCTTCTGGCCGCAGCCGCGATAGACGGCGTCGATCATCCCCTGGATCTCCTTCTTGGTCATCAGCTTGTTGATGACGTCGAAGGTCATGGCCGGGTGCTTCGGCAGCGCGGTCGAGAGGATCACGCGGCCGGGCGTGGTGTCGTAGATCTTGGTGTAGGGCTTGCCGTCCTGGCCGATGCCGGTCCAGCGGTATTTGATCTTCGAATGCAGCGTCACGACCTTCTCGTGCAGCGCGTATTCGAGTTCGCCGAAGTCACCGAAGATCTTGCCCTGGCCCGGCTCGCCGTCCGAGACGATCGAGAGGTAGTAGAGCCCGAGCACGATGTCCTGCGACGGCACGATGATCGGCAGGCCGTTCGCCGGATGCAGGATGTTGTTGGTCGACATCATCAGGACGCGCGCTTCCAGCTGCGCCTCGAGCGACAGCGGGACGTGCACGGCCATCTGGTCGCCGTCGAAGTCGGCGTTGAAGGCGGCGCAGACCAGCGGGTGCAGCTGGATCGCCTTGCCCTCGATCAGCGTCGGCTCGAAGGCCTGGATGCCGAGACGGTGCAGCGTCGGCGCCCGGTTCAGCATCACCGGATGCTCGCGGATCACCTCGTCCAGGATATCCCAGACCTCGGGCTTCTCCTTCTCGACGAGCTTCTTGGCCTGCTTGACCGTGGTCGAGTAGCCCTTCGCGTCGAGGCGCGCATAGATGAACGGCTTGAACAGCTCGAGCGCCATCTTCTTCGGCAGGCCGCACTGGTGCAGCTTGAGCTCCGGACCGACGACGATGACCGAGCGGCCCGAATAGTCGACGCGCTTGCCGAGCAGGTTCTGGCGGAAGCGGCCCTGCTTGCCCTTCAGCATGTCGGCGAGCGACTTCAGCGGGCGCTTGTTGGCACCCGTGATGACGCGGCCGCGACGGCCGTTGTCGAACAGCGCATCGACCGACTCCTGCAGCATCCGCTTCTCGTTGCGGATGATGATGTCCGGCGCGCGCAGCTCGATCAGCCGCTTCAGGCGGTTGTTGCGGTTGATGACCCGGCGATAGAGGTCGTTCAGGTCCGAGGTCGCAAAGCGGCCGCCGTCGAGCGGCACGAGCGGGCGCAGATCCGGCGGGATCACTGGGATGATGGTCATGACCATCCATTCCGGCTTGTTGCCCGACTGCTGGAAGGCCTCAATGATCTTGAGGCGCTTCATCAGCTTCTTCGGCTTCAGCTCCGACGTGGTCGTCGCGATCTCATGCTTGAGATCGGCGTTGATCTGGTCGAGGTCGAGCGCGCGCAGCATCTCGCGGATCGCTTCCGCGCCGATCATGGCGGTGAAGGTGTCCGCGCCGTACTCCTCCTGAGCGCGCACATACTCCTCTTCCGAGAGCAGCTGGCGGTCCTTGAGCGGGGTCAGGCCCGGCTCGATGACCACATAGGACTCGAAATAGAGGATGCGCTCGAGGTCCTTGAGCGGCATATCCATGAGCAGGCCGATGCGCGAAGGCAGCGACTTCAGGAACCAGATATGCGCGACCGGGGCGGCCAGCTCGATATGGCCCATGCGCTCGCGCCGGACCCGGGCGAGCGTGACTTCCACGCCGCACTTCTCGCAGATGACGCCCTTGAACTTCATGCGCTTGTACTTGCCGCACAGGCACTCGTAGTCCTTGATCGGCCCGAAGATGCGGGCGCAGAACAGGCCGTCACGCTCCGGCTTGAAGGTCCGGTAGTTGATGGTCTCCGGCTTTTTGATCTCGCCATAGGACCAGGACAGGATCTTCTCGGGCGACGCGATCGAGATCTTGATCGCGTCGAACGCCTGCTGCACCGGCTGCTGGCCGAAAAGGTTCATGACCTCTTGCTTCATCGCCCATCTCCTGCCGCCGGCGGGGGTGAAAACCGCCCTGCCCGGCTTTGATCATCATCCGCCTGCGGCGTGAGTGCCACAGGCCTTGTTTCGGTCGGTCGGCGCGGCCCGGGGCCGCGCCCAGCGGCTCACTCGGCCGCTTCGGCCGGCGGCAACTCGCCCGGCTTCACCTTGTTGCTGACCAGCTCGACGTTGAGGCCGAGCGAGCGCATTTCCTTGACGAGAACGTTGAAGCTCTCGGGGATGCCCGCCTCGAAGTTGTCCTCGCCGCGCACGATCGACTCGTAGACCTTGGTGCGGCCCGCGACGTCGTCCGACTTCACCGTCAGCATCTCCTGCAGCGTGTAGGCGGCGCCATAGGCTTCGAGCGCCCACACCTCCATCTCGCCGAAGCGCTGGCCGCCGAACTGCGCCTTGCCGCCCAGCGGCTGCTGGGTGACGAGCGAGTACGGGCCGATCGAACGCGCATGGATCTTGTCGTCGACCAGGTGGTGCAGCTTCAGCATGTAGATGTAGCCGACGGTGACCTTGCGATCGAAGGGCTCGCCGGTGCGCCCGTCATAGAGCGTCGACTGGCCCGAGGAATGCAGCCCCGCCTGCTCGAGCAGACGCTCGATATCAGCCTCCTTGGCGCCGTTGAACACCGGAGTCGCGATCGGAACGCCGCGGCGCAGGTTCTGGCCCATCTCGACCAGCTCGTTCTCGTCCATCGAGGCGATGATCTCGTTGTCCTCGTAGACGGCGTCGAACGAAGCCCGCAGCGCCTTGATGTCGTGGCCCTTGCGATAGGCGTCGAGCGCGGCGCTGATCTGCTTGCCGAGACCGGCAGCAGCCCAACCCAGATGGGTCTCCAGGATCTGCCCGACATTCATGCGCGAGGGCACGCCGAGCGGGTTCAGCACGATGTCGGCATGGGTGCCGTCCTCGAGGAACGGCATGTCCTCCACGGGCACGATGCGCGAGACCACGCCCTTGTTGCCATGGCGGCCGGCCATCTTGTCGCCCGGCTGGATCTTGCGCTTCACCGCGACGAAGACCTTGACCATCTTCATGACGCCGGGCGGCAGCTCGTCGCCGCGCTGCAGCTTCTCGACCTTGTCGAGGAAGCGCTGCTCGAGGCGCTTCTTCGACTCGTCGTACTGCTTCCGCATCGCCTCGATTTCGGTCATCAGGGCGTCGTCGGCCGTGGCGAACAGCCACCACTGCGAACGCGGGAACTCGGACATGCCCTCGCGGGTGATGACCGTGTCCTTCTTGAAGCCCTTCGGACCGGCGAGGCCGACCTTGCCGGTCAGGATGTCGGCCAGACGCGCAAAGGTGTTGCGGTCCAGGATCGCCTGCTCGTCGTCGCGGTCCTTGGCGAGACGCTCGATCTCCTCGCGCTCGATCGCCTGGGCGCGCTCGTCCTTGTCGACGCCATGGCGGTTGAACACGCGCACCTCGACGATCGTGCCCTGCACGCCCGGCGGTACCCGCAGCGAGGTGTCGCGCACGTCGGAGGCCTTCTCGCCGAAGATGGCGCGCAGAAGCTTCTCTTCCGGCGTCATCGGGCTTTCGCCCTTCGGCGTGATCTTGCCGACGAGGATGTCGCCCGCCGCCACTTCCGCGCCGATATACACGATGCCGGCCTCGTCGAGATTCTTCAGCGCCTCTTCCGAGACGTTCGGAATGTCGCGCGTGATCTCCTCCGGGCCCAGCTTGGTGTCGCGGGCCATGACCTCGAACTCCTCGATATGGATCGAGGTGAAGACGTCTTCCGAGACGATCTTCTCCGAGAGCAGGATCGAGTCCTCGAAGTTGTAGCCGTTCCACGGCATGAACGCGACGAGCACGTTGCGGCCGAGCGCGAGCTCGCCGAACTCGGTCGACGGGCCGTCCGCGACGATGTCACCCTTCTTGATGACGTCCCCGACGCGCACCAGCGGCCGCTGCGTGATGCAGGTCGACTGGTTGGAACGCTGGAACTTCTGCAGCCGGTAGATGTCGACGCCCGGCTTCGTCGGATCCATCTCGTCCGAAGCGCGGATGACGATACGCGTCGCATCGACCTGGTCGACGATGCCGGCGCGGCGGGCCGCGATGGCGGCGCCCGAGTCACGGGCGACGACCGCTTCCATGCCGGTGCCGACGAAGGGCGCATCGGCGCGAACCAGCGGCACCGCCTGGCGCTGCATGTTCGAGCCCATCAGCGCGCGGTTGGCGTCGTCGTTCTCGAGGAACGGGATCAGCGCCGCGGCGACCGAGACGAGCTGCTTCGGCGAGACGTCCTGGAAATCGACCTTGTCGACCGGCGTCACGATGACCTCGCCGGCCCGGCGGCAGACGATCAGGTCGTCCGTCAGGCGACCATCCTTGTCGACGGCGGCATTGGCCTGGGCGACGTTGTACTTCGCCTCCTCCATCGCCGAGAGATAGATGATCTCGTCGGTCTGGCGGCCGTCGCGGATGCGGCGGTAGGGGCTCTCGATGAAGCCGTACTTGTTCACCCGCGCGAAGGTGGCGAGCGAGTTGATCAGGCCGATATTCGGGCCTTCCGGCGTCTCGATCGGGCAGATGCGGCCGTAATGCGTCGGGTGCACGTCGCGCACCTCGAAGCCGGCGCGCTCGCGGGTCAGACCACCCGGGCCAAGCGCCGAAAGACGACGCTTGTGCGTGACTTCCGAGAGCGGGTTCGTCTGGTCCATGAACTGCGAGAGCTGCGACGAGCCGAAGAACTCGCGCACGGCGGCAGCCGCCGGCTTGGCGTTGATCAGGTCCTGCGGCATCACCGTGTCGATGTCGACCGAGGACATGCGCTCCTTGATGGCGCGCTCCATACGCAGCAGGCCGAGGCGGTACTGGTTCTCCATCAGCTCGCCAACCGAGCGCACCCGGCGGTTGCCGAGATGGTCGATGTCGTCGATCTCGCCCTTGCCGTCGCGCAGGTCGACCAGCGCCTTGACGACCGCGAAGATGTCCTCCTTGCGCAGGATGCGCACGGTGTCCTCGGCGTCGAGGTCGAGGCGCATGTTCATCTTGACGCGGCCGACGGCCGAGAGGTCGTAACGCTCCGCGTCGAAGAACAGCGACTGGAACATGTTCTCGGCGGTCTCGAGCGTCGGCGGCTCGCCCGGGCGCATCACGCGGTAGATGTCGAACAGCGCCTCTTCGCGGCGCGAGTTTTTGTCCACGGCGAGCGTGTTGCGGATGTAGGGGCCGACCGTGATGTGGTCGATGTCGAGCACCGGGATCTCGGTGTAGCCCTTGTTGATCAGCTCGACGAGATTGCCCTTGGCCTCGCCGGTCTTGGCGTCGACCGACATGGTCAGCTCTTCGCCGGCCTCGGCATGGACTTCGCCGGTCTGGAAGTCGACCAGATCCTCGGCGATGTACTGGCCGACGAGATCCTCGTCGGTCGCGCGCAGGAACTTCAGCCCCTTCTCGGCGAGCTGACGGGCGGTGCGGGCGACGAGCTTCTTGCCGGCCTCGACCACGACCTCGCCGGTGTCGGCGTCGATCAGGTCGACGGTCGCCTTGAAGCCCTTCATGCGCTCCGCGTCGTAGGGAACGCGCCAGCCCTTGGCGTCGCGGGTGTAGGTGATCGTGTTGTAGAAGCGGCTGAGGATCTCCTCGCCGTCCATGCCCAGCGCGAACAGCAGCGACGTGACGGGGATCTTCCGCTTCCGGTCGATGCGCGCATAGACGATGTCCTTGGCGTCGAACTCGATGTCGAGCCAGGAGCCGCGATAGGGGATGATGCGCGCGGCGAAGAGCAGCTTGCCCGAGGAATGGGTCTTGCCCTTGTCGTGGTCGAAGAACACGCCCGGCGAACGGTGCATCTGCGAGACGATGACGCGCTCGGTGCCGTTGACGATGAAGGTGCCGTTGTCCGTCATGAGCGGCATGTCGCCCATGTAGACATCCTGCTCCTTGATGTCCTTGACCGACTTGGCCTGGGTGTCGGGATCGATATCGAACACGATCAGGCGCAGAGTCACCTTCAGCGGCGCCGAGAAGGTCATGCCGCGCTGGCGGCACTCGTCGACGTCGTATTTCGGCGGCTCGAAGGTGTACTTGACGAATTCGAGCAGCGAGGCGCCCGAGAAATCGCCGATCGGGAAGACCGACTTGAAGACCGACTGCAGGCCCTCGTCGCCACGGCCGCCCTTGGGCTCGTCCACCATCAGGAACTGGTCGTAGGACGCCTTCTGAACCTCGATGAGGTTCGGCATCTGCGCCACTTCCTTGAGTTTCCCGAAGAACTTGCGGACGCGTCTGCGGCCCTGGAGCGAATTGACCATCTTGTTCCTCGCAATCTCTACGGACGGCTCACCCGGCGGTCCGGGCAACGGGCGGACGGGCCGCCGGGTGAGCCGTTCGGCGCATCATCGCGCCGCCAACTTCGTCACATCGCGCCTGCGCAACCATAAGCTGCAATCGGCGCTCATTCGATCGTTTCCGCATCAAACCGCGGAAACGACGCGACAGCCCCGGAGGCGGATGCCCGCCCCGGGACTGTCTGGTCTCGTCTAGGGTCGGACCGGCAAGACGCCGGCCCTGCTCACTTGAGCTCGACCTTGGCGCCGACGGCCTCGAGCTGCTTCTTGAGCTTCTCGGCCTCGTCCTTGGCCACCGACTCCTTGACCGGCTTCGGAGCAGCCTCAACCAGGTCCTTGGCCTCCTTCAGGCCCAGGCCGGTGATGGCGCGGACTTCCTTGATGACCTCGATCTTCTTGTCGCCGGCCGAGGCCAGGACAACGGTGAACTCGGTCTGCTCCTCGGCGGCGGCGGCGGCGCCAGCGCCACCGGCGGCCGGGCCGGCGGCCACGGCGACAGCGGCGGCGGCGGAGACGCCCCACTTCTCTTCGAGCATCTTGGCGAGGTCGGCCGCCTCGAGGACGGTCAGCGAGGAGAGCTCGTCGACGAGCTTGGTCAGATCAGCCATTGTAGGCTCCTATATAGGTAAGAGGTTCGAACGATATCAGGGGTAACGGGCCTGGATCAGGCCGCATCCTTGTCGGCATATGCCTGGAACACGCGCGCCAGCTTGGCAGCCGGGGCGGTCGAGAGCTGGGCGATCTTCGTTGCCGGGGCCTGGATGAGGCCGAGCAGCTTGGCGCGCAGTTCGTCGAGCGAGGGCATCGTGGCCAGAGCCTTGACGCCATCGGGGTTCAGGGCGGTCTTGCCCATCGCGCCGCCGAGGATGACGAGCTTGTCGTTCTCCTTGGCGAAGGCGGTGGCGACCTTCGGCGCCGCGACCGGATCGCTGGAATAGGCGATCAGGGTGGGACCCGTCAGCAGCTTGCTGATGGACGCGACGTCGGTGCCTTCAAGAGCGATCTTGGCCAGCCGGTTCTTTGCGACCTTCACGGTGGCGCCATTGGCCTTCATCTCGCGACGAAGCTTCTGGAACTGGGCCACCGTCAAGCCCGCATAGTGGGCCACGACGACGACCGAGGTGGTCGAAAACACCTCGTTCAGCGTCGCGACGGCATCTGTCTTTGCCGCTTTATCCACTGGGCTCTCTCCGGTAGGCGGCGCGCCCGCGAGGGTTCGCCGCCGGTTGCACTGCCGCTCCTGGGAGCCCCGGTTGACACCGGCGCATCGAAGGAGCGACGCTCAGTGCCCTGTCCCCTCTCCGGCGCGGACGCCGTGATCGGGCGAGATGGTTCGAACCGTCTTCGGAGCCTTTCGGCGCCATTCGAGTTCTTGCACCGTCTATGCAGGCCTCTTGGCGAAATTATGCCCTCGGGCCGGGGCCCTCGAAGCACCTGCAGTCTCAGACAGGACTGGGCGATTCGGGTCCTGCGATCGCTCGCTGCACCCCAAACACCCATCTTCCGGCGGCGAACCGCCGAAAAACGCGAAACGAACCCCTGCGCGACGAGCACGCCGAGGCCCACATCACTTATGGAAACAGGCCGGCGTCATAGCGCCTTCGCCCGTCTCTGCCAAGGGGCATCCTGCGGATCTCCGTGCGGAGCCTCCGCCGATGCCTCCTTCGGCAGCCGAAACGCCGCGCCGGCACGCCGGCCGCGGCGCGGGCGGCATCAGCCGCCGAGAACCGTATTCGGCTCGATCTTGACGCCCGGACCCATCGTCGAGGAGATCGCGACGCGCTGGATATAGGTGCCCTTGGCGCCAGCCGGCTTGGCCTTGGCGACCGAGTCGGCGAAAGCCTTGATGTTCTCGGCCAGCTTCTCGGCCGAGAACGAGACCTTGCCGACGGCGGCGTGCACGATGCCGGCCTTCTCGACGCGGAACTCGACCGAACCGCCCTTGGACGCCGCGACCGCCGTGGTCAGGTCCATGGTGACGGTGCCGACCTTCGGGTTCGGCATCAGACCGCGCGGGCCCAGCACCTTACCGAGACGGCCGACCAGCGGCATCATGTCCGGGGTGGCGATGCAGCGGTCGAAGTCGATCGTGCCCTTCTGGACGATCTCGACCAGGTCCTCCGCGCCGACGATGTCGGCACCGGCCTTCTTGGCCTCCTCGGCCTTGGCGCCACGCGCGAAAACTGCGACGCGCAGGACGCGGCCCGAGCCGTTCGGCAGGTTGCAGACGCCGCGGACCATCTGGTCGGCGTGACGCGGATCGACACCGAGATTCATCGAGACCTCGACGGTCTCGTCGAACTTGGCGGTCGCCCGCTCCTTCACCAGGCCGACGGCCTCGGTCAGGGGGTAGAGCTTGGTGCGGTCGATGCCTTCACGGCCCTTGACCACGCGCTTTCCGATATGTGCCATCTTCGCCCCCTCAGCCCACGACTTCCAGGCCCATCGACCGGGCGGAGCCCTTGATCATGGACGCTGCGGATTCGACGCTGTCGCAGTTGAGATCGGCCATCTTCTTCTCGGCGATCTCGTTGATCTGCGCGGCGGTGACCTTGCCGACATTGCCGCCGCGGCCCGGGGTCTTGGAACCCGAGGTCAGGCCGGCGGCCTTCTTCAGCCAGTACGAGACCGGCGGCTGCTTCATCTCGAAGGTGAAGGAGCGGTCCTGATACGCGGTGATGATCACCGGGATCGGCATGCCCTTCTCCATCTGCGCGGTCTTCGCGTTGAAGGCCTTGCAGAATTCCATGATGTTGAGGCCGCGCTGACCCAGCGCCGGGCCGATCGGCGGCGACGGATTGGCCGCGCCCGCCGGAACCTGAAGCTTCACGTAGCCCGTGATCTTCTTCGCCATGATGGCTGCTCCTGCCGCCTGCCCCGATGCCGATCGGAACGACGACGTCCCGCCCGCGGATCGGATCCGCCCGGGGTCGGGATGGTTGCAGAGCGTGGTGCGGCAGGGTGATCCGGCTGGCGACCGGCATGCCTCCCACGCAAGTGAGGCCGGGCCTATGGCACAGAAGCCGCCGGAGGGAAAGTCCTTTTCGCCCGCGCGGCCTGCCCGGTCACTCGCGGACGGCCGCGAGATACTTCACGCCCGCGCGCGCGTCTCGGCGAAAAATCGGTCGACGACGTCGCGCAGGCCCCTCGCCTGACTGTCGAGGTCGGCCGAGGCCAGCATGGCGGCGTCGGCCGTCTGGCGCCACCGCTCCATCATCCGGGCCACCTCGCCCACCTGCTCCGCCACCTGCCGGACATCGCCTGCGGTCTCGCCCGTGCTGGCGCCGATCGAGGCCGAGTGCCCCTCCTGCTGCTGCGTCAGGCTCGCGATCGAATCCGCCGCTGCCTCGACGTCGTCGACCGAATCGACCAGCGCCACGACGCGGGTGGTGATGCGCTCCGCCGCGACCCGGATCAGGTCCAGGCCGCCCTGGACCTCGAAGGTCGCCTGGGCGGTACGCTGGGAGAGTTGCTTCACCTCGGCGGCGACGACTGCGAAGCCCCGGCCGCTCTCGCCGGCACGCGCCGCCTCGATCGTCGCGTTCAGCGCCAGCAGATTGGTCTGGCTGGCCACGGAGGAAATGATGTCGATGATGCCGGAAATCGTCGCCACCGCCTCACGCAGGGCCTCCGTATCCGCTTTCGCCTCACCCACGAGCGCCTTGGCATCGACGCTGACCTGCGCGCTCCGCCTCGCCTCGCAGGCGGCCTCGCGCAGCAGATGCGTGACCTCGCCGATCGTCGCTGCGACATCCTCGACATGCGACGCGGCGCGCTGGGTCGAAGAAGCGGCGGCGTTGGCACGCCGGTCGACCTCCGTCGACAACCCGCCCAGTTCCCGGGCGGCCTCCGACATCCGCTGTCCATGCGCCTCGAGTGCCGTGGCGATGGCGGCGATCTGGTCCTGGAAGGCCTTGTTCTGTGCCTCGACCCGCTCGCGCAGCCGGATCTCGTCGGTCATCGCCGCCATTTGCAGGGTCGCGGCTTCCTCCGCGGCCTTCTGGGCACGCAGATGCGCGAGGATGGCCCGCGCCAGGGCGCCGATCTCGTCGCGGCGCGCAGCGACGGTGCCGAGCCAGGCTCGGCGGCCGCTGCCCTCTCCCTGCCGCATCACGCGGACCATCTCGATAATCGGGCGTACCAGCCAGCGATACTCCAGCGTTGCAATGAGTGCCACGAGCCCGAGGCAGAGGGCGCCGAGCAGGCTCTCGCGGTAATCCGCACCGGTTTTCTGATCTCTGAGTCGGGCGCTGATCTCGACCAGCACCTTGTTGAGCGCGAGATGCATGTTCTCATGCACCGTGGGCCACTGCCGCATCAGCATCTGCGCCGAGGTGTTGCTGCGGTCGGAGCGGACATCGGCCAGAAGCGCAACCGCCTCGAGCGCGCGCTCGCGCACCTCGCCGCGTGTGACGGCAGCGACAGCCTCCATCGCCTTCGCCATCGCCTCGACATGCGCCCAATCCTCGGCGCGCGTCGGCGACTCGACATGGAGAGAATGAATCTTTTCGAACAGGGCCGAGGCCTCTTCGGTGCGAAGCAGGGCTTCGGCGTTGCCGGAGAGCTGGGCCGCGACGTCGTCCATGCGCTCGGAGGCGACGAACTCATTGGCGACGAAGAGCGAGATCACGAGGCCCAGCACGACGCTCCACAGCGCCATGCGCTGGCCGACCGTCGCTCTGAACCGCTTGAACACCATGAGACCGCACGCGTTTGTGGCGAAGGACGGTAGTCACACCGCCTTAAGGGCCACTTAACGCAACGTCACACGGAAGGGGGGCCTCCGTAACGTCCCCGAAAGCTCAGAGCTTCTCGACCTGGCCGTATTCGAGCTCGACCGGCGTGGCGCGGCCAAAGATCGACACCGCGACCTTGAGGCGGGCACGGCCATGGTCGACATCCTCGACGACGCCGTTGAACGAGGCGAAGGGGCCGTCGGCGACCTTCACCTGCTCGCCGATCTCGAAGACGATCGTCGGCTTCGGCCGCTCGACGCCTTCCGCGACCTGACCCTTGATCCGCATCGCTTCGGATTCGGGGATCGGCATCGGCTTCGCCTTGTCGGCGCCGAGGAAGCCGGTGACCTTCGGCGTGTTCTTGATCAGGTGATAGACCTCGTCGGTCATCTCGCACTTCACCAGCACATAGCCGGGGAAGAACTTGCGCTCGGCCTCGACCTTGCGGCCGCGGCGGACCTCGACGACCTTCTCGGTCGGGACCAGCACCTCTTCGAACTTGTCGGCCAGGTTGCGCTGGGCGGCCTGGTCGCGGATCGACTGCGCGACCTTGTTCTCGAAGTTCGAATAGGCGTGGACGATGTACCAGCGGGTGCTCACGTTCTTGATTCCGTTCAACGGGCGCCGAGGATGAAGCCGAGCGACCAGCGGATGATGGTGTCGGTGAAGAGGAAGAACAGCGACGACACCACGACCATCAGCAGCACGAGGCCGGTGGTGATGAGGGTCTCGCGGCGCGACGGCCAGGTCACCTTGGACGCTTCGTTGCGCACGTCCTGCAGGAAGCTGAAGGGGCTGCTCTTGGCCATGGGTCACCTCGGGTTCCGGACCGCCCGGCAGCCACCGCCGCAGGGCCGATTCGGCCGTCCTGAAACATTCGCGGCGCGGGGCTCAGGGAGCCGCGCGCCGTCGTGAGAAGGCTTCTACAACGCGCGGAGGCGTTCGCCAAGAGGTTTTGCCGGCTGGCCTCGGCAGGGGCTTCCCGCGGCGGCCGGACGCCGGACGAAGGCGCCCGTCGGGCGCGGAGTCATCGTCTTACCTCTGGAGAAAACCGACCGAAGGCGCTGGGCGCCGGCACGTTCACGCCGCGGTCGACCGGCGAGAACTGGCAGGGGCGGCAGGGCTCGAACCTGCGACACCCGGTTTTGGAGACCGGTACTCTACCAACTGAGCTACACCCCTGTAGCGGCCCGTCATGTGCCCCAAGCGCCGGCACATTTCAAGCCGAAATCGACATGGTCGCGGCAAAGAAAAAGGGCGGTGTCGCCACCGCCCTCCTCCACATGTCGCTGATCGCTTTAATCAGGCGATGATCGAAGCCACCACGCCGGCGCCGACGGTGCGGCCGCCTTCGCGGATGGCGAAGCGCAGCTTCTCCTCCATCGCGATCGGCACGATCAGGTGCACTTCCATGGCGATGTTGT
>NZ_JBHSLU010000040.1:0-83630 GCF_042655245.1 Allobosea massiliensis
TCGTGATCGCAGCCGTCAAAGACGTCTTGCCATGGTCGACGTGACCAATCGTTCCAATGTTGCAGTGCGGCTTCGTGCGAGCGAATTTCTCTTTGGCCATGACACCCTGTTTCCTGACACCGGCCCTGCGAGGCCTTCCGAAAGCGCGGTCGCATTAGGGGGTTTTGGCCGCGATTGCAAGGCGCAGGCACCCCTGCCCGCCCCCTCGCGAGCGGCCCGATGGCTCAGCCGCCATAGAGATACTCGGGCAGCCACAGCGTCAGCCCCGGCCAGAGATACATCAGCACCATGCACAGGATCACGATCAGCATATAGGGCATCATCCCCGCGAAGATCTGGTTGATCGTCACATGCGGCGGAGCGACGCCCTTGAGGTAGAAGGCGGACATCGCGACCGGCGGCGACAGGAACGCAGCCTGCAGGTTCACGAAGACCAGCACCCCCCAGAGGATCGGGTCGATGCCGAAATGCTTCAGCATCGGCAGGAAGATCGGCACGAAGATCACGATGATCTCGGTCCATTCCAGCGGCCAGCCGAGCACGAAGATGATCGCCTGCGACAGGATCATGAACTGCAGCGGCGACAGGTCCAGCGACAGCACCCAGCGCTCGAGCAGGGCCTGCCCGCCGAGCAGCGCGAACACGGCCGAAAAGATCGCCGAGCCGACGAAGAGCCAGCAGACCATCGATGTGGTCTTGGCGGTCAGGAACACCGCCTCCTTGATCTTCTTCCAGTTCAGCGTCCGGGCATGGAAGGCGAGCAGGAAGGCACCCGCTGCACCGACGGCGGCGGATTCGGTCGCCGTCGTGATCCCGAACAGGATCACCGCCAGCACGATCACCGTCAGCAGGCCGAGCGGCAGCACGGCGTCGGTCAGCATGCGGATGACCTCGAGCCGCTCCGCGGTCATGCGGGCGTAGTAGCGCAGCATCAGCGCCGCGCAGCCGAGCGCGATGGCGCCGAACCAGAGATAGAAGGCGGTGGGCGGCCCCTTGCCCTCGCCCGTCTCCTCCTGAACGAGGTCGGGCGTGCCGAGCTGCTCGATCGCCGGCAGCGCCTCGGCCGCGCCGGCCTGCTGGTGGATGACGACATACCACCAGATCAGCGCGAGCGTCCCCGCGACGAGCGTGAGCGGCACCAGCGCATAGGCCCAGGCCTGCAGCAGCGCGCCCCAGGTGAGGGGCTGTCCGTCGCGCTGGATCCCGCGCACCCGCAACGGCGAGAGCAGCGCCAGGCTCAGCGCCGGAAACACCCGGCCGCGATGCGGCTCGGCGAGCGTCCGCGTCCAGTCGGGGACCGGAACCTGCCGCTGCTCCGGCGGCAGCGCCGGCGCCACGCGCGGGTTCAGCAGCGCCCAGCCGACGATGTAGACGAGATAGAGAAAGGCGAGGAAGAAGCCGGGGAACATCGCGGCCGCGTAGAGCTTCACCACCGATTGTCCGGCCACGGCCGCATAGACGATGATCATCACCGAGGGCGGGATCAGGATGCCGAGCGTGCCGCCGGCCGTGATCACGCCCGACGACAGCCGGACATCGTAGCCCGCCTTCAGCATCGGGTTGAGGGCGATGACGCCCATCAGTACCACGACCGCGCCGACCAGCCCGCTGGCGATGCCCCAGAAGGTGCAGACCAGCAGCGTCGCCACCGCCAGCGCCGCCGGCACGTTCCGGAAGGCGAGCTGCACGGCGTAGAACATCTTGTCGACCAGCGCGCCCCGCTCCATCACGTAGCCCATCAGCACGAAGAGCGGGATCGAGATCAGGACGTCGTTGGTCATCGCCCCATAGGTGCGCTGGACCATCAGATCGAAGATGCGGTTCGCGTACCAGGCCTGGGTCGGGTCGTAGAAGGCGATATAGCCGAAGATCATCCCCAGCCCCATCAGCGTGAAGGCGGTGGGAAAGCCAAGGATGATGACGACGACGATGAGCCCGAGCATGCTCAGGCCGAGGGCGGGGTCGCTCATGGATGCCGGTCTCCGCCCAGCCCGCGCTGCCGGGCCGTCTCGTCGATGCTGTGCGTGCGTTCGATCGCGGCCTTCCGCGTCGCCTCGTCGAGATGCTCGCTCGCCGCGAGCTGCTCCTCGACGACGTCGATCTCGGCGACATCCTTGAGCCGCGCCGGCCAGGCGCCGGTCTTGAGGCAGACGACGCAGCGCGCGATCTCCGCCACGCCCTGCAGCAGCACGAGTGCGCCCGCGACCGGGATCACCGTCTTGAAGTGATAGACCGGCGGCCCGTCGGCCGTGACGTTGGAATGCTCGCCGATGCGCCAGGAATCGGCGGCATAGTCGTAGCCCGCATAGACCAGCGCGCAGATGCCGGGCAGGAAGAACAGGAAGTAGAGCGCCAGATCGAGCCCCGCCTGGGTGCGCGGCTTCATCGAGCTGTACAGGAAATCGCCCCGGACATGGCCGTTCTGGGCCAGAGTATAGGCGCCGCAGAGCATGAACAGCGAGCCGTAGAGCATGTTGCTGGCGTCGAAGATCCAGGCGGTCGGCGCGTTCAGGATGTAGCGCTTGAACACCTCGGCGCAGACCAGCAGCATCAGGCCGATGATCAGCCAGGCCGCCAGCTTGCCGAAGAAGGTGCTGACGCGGTCGCAGGCCAGAAGGACTTTCTCGACGCTCATTCAGGCCTCGCATGCGCACGCCATGGCCGGCACCGGAGGTGCGGGCCATGGCCGTTGTCGTGACTAGAGGCTCAGAGCTTGGCGGCGACGCCGTTGGGACCCCAGTAATGGTCGAAGGCCATCCTGCGGCTGACCACCGTGTCCTGCTCCCAGCGCGTCGCGCGCTTGGCGAAGGCGAGTTGCGACTGCAGGATCTCGGCGAAGAGCGGGTTCTCGGCCGCCTTCTTCTTGGCCACCTCGTCATAGAGCTCGAGCTGGCGCTTCAGGATCGCATCCGGCGTCTTGTAGAACCGCACCTTGTCCTTGGTCTGGAGCTCGACATAGTCCTGCGAGTAGCGGTCGATTGCCTTCCAGGACATCTCCGCCGAGCCGGCCTCGACGGCGTTGGCGATGATCGCCTTCATCTTGTCCGGCAGGGCGTCGAACTTCGTCTTGTTGAACATGATCTCGAATTGCTCGGCGTTCTGGTGGTAGCTCTGCAGCATGCAGACCTTCGAAACGTCGGGGAATCCGAGCACCCGGTCGGAACTCGCATTGTTGAACTCGGCCGCGTCGAGCAGGCCGCGATCCATGGCCGAGACGATCTCGCCGCCCGGCAGCGCGTTCACCGCGAGCCCCATCGCCGTGAAGATGTCGATCGAGATGCCGACGGTGCGGTATTTCAGCCCCTTCAGATCCTCGAGCTTCGTCACCGGCTTCTTGAACCAGCCGAGCGGCTGGGTCGGCATCGGGCCATAGGGGAAGGACTGCACATTGGCGCCGATCGAGGCGTAGAGCTTCGCCAGCAGCTCCTTGCCGCCGCCATATTTGTGCCAGGCGAGCAGCATGTTGGCGTCCATGGCATAGGCCGGGCCCGAGCCCCACAGCGCCAGCGCCGTCTGCTTGCCGTAATGATAGACGAGCACGCCATGGCCGCCGTCGAGCGTGCCCTTGGACACCGCCTCCAGCAGCCCGAAGGCCGGCACCACCGCACCGGCCGGCAGCACCTCGATCTTCAGATCGCCGCCGGTCATGTCGTTGACCTTCTTGGCGAAGTCGAGCGCGTATTCGTGGAAGATGTCCTTCGACGGCCATGTGCTCTGCCAGCGCATGGCGATCGGCCCGGCTTGCTGCGCGATCGCGGGCGCAGCGACCGTCGCGGCCGTGGCAACCAGCGAGGTCTTCAGGAATTTTCGACGCGATTCTCCCTTGGTCTTTGCAGACGTCATGTCTCACTCCCCTGTTGAAGCGCCGCTTATTTATTGAGGCGTCTTGACCGCAGGAGAGCAGGAAGACTTGTATGACGCAAGGGCCGCGAAGCCTCTTGCGCTAGTCATCAGACGAACGAACTATAACGCTTTCGCGAGCGGACTGTTCTTGGGCCATACCAGAGCCGGCCGGACAGGTCTGGCGCGATGTCAGCCGCGCCCGAAGACCCGCCGGTAGCGCGCCACCGCCTCCGCCTCGCCCGAGACCTTCTCGGGATTGTCGGAGAGCTTCACAGCAGGGCGCCCGTTCGCCTTGGTGACCTTGCAGACCAGCGACATCGGATCGAGCGCGCGCGAGCCGTCGGGCAGGCAGCCGACGAGATCGTTGGTGAGATCGGTGCCCCAGCCGAAGGCCATGCGGACCTTGCCGTCGAAATGCCGGTAGACCCGCTCGATCGCATCGACGTCGAGCCCATCCGAGAAGACCAGCAGCTTCTCGCGCGGATCGCGCCCGCGCTCGCGCCACCAGGCCATGATCGCCTCGCCCGCCTCGATCGGCGGCGCGGAATCGGGCCGAAAGCCCGTCCAGTCCGCCACCCAGTCCGGCGCATGACGCAGGAAGCCGCTCGTTCCGAAGGCGTCCGGCAGAGCGATCAGCAGATTGCCGCCATAGACCTGGCGCCACTCGTCGAGCACGCGATAAGGCGCGCGCAGCAGCTCGGCGTCGCTGTCGGCCAGCGCCGCCAGCACCATCGGCAGCTCATGGGCATTGGTGCCGATCGCCTCGAGATCGGCATCCATCGCCAGAAGGACGTTCGAGGTGCCGCTGAACTTCGGCCCTAGCCCCTCCTTCAGCGCCTCGACGCACCAGCGCTGCCAGAGATGGCCATGGCGCCGGCGCGTGCCGAAATCGGAGAGTTTGAGGTTCGGCAGCCTCTGCAGCCGCTCGACCTTGTCCCACATCTTCGCCTTGGCGCGGGCATAGAGCACATCGAGCGCGAACCGCTTCTGCCCGACCATGACGCGCCGCGCCCGCAGCTCGTTGATGATGGCGAGAGCCGGCACCTCCCACATCGTCGTATGGGTCCAGGGCCCCTCGAAATGCAGCTCGTATTGCCCGTCGACCCGGCGCAGCTCGTAATCCGGCAGCTGGAAATCGGCGAGCCAGGCCAGGAACTCCGGCGAGAACATCTGGCGCTTGCCGTAGAACGAGTTGCCGGCGAGCCAGATCAGCTCCTTCTTGGTGAAGCGCACCGAGCGGGCATGGTCGAGCTGGGCGCGCAGCTCCGCCTCGTCGACGATGTCCGCGAGGCGGATGTGCTTCGAGCGGTTGATCAGCGAGAAGGTGACCTGCACCTCCGGATGGAAGGCGCGGATCATCTGCAGCATCAGCAGCTTGTAGAAATCCGTGTCGAGCAGGCTGCGGATGATCGGATCGAGCCGCCAGCCATGGTTGTAGGTCCGCGTCGCGATATCGGTGACGGTCATGGCGGTTCGGGATCCGGTGGTTCGCCGCAACGGCTTGCGGGCCTCGGGCGCTTCGCGCGCATCTGACCGCCACGGCGGCGCCGGCGCAAGCCGGGCGCTCCGGTCGCGTTGACAGACCGGGTGATCTCGGCAAGGACCGCGGGCTGGCCGGCACGCCGTTTCGAACGGGCGCCGGCTTTGCGCGAACCGGAGGCGAGAGTGCAGGAATTGGCTGATGTCGCGCAGGATTTCGTCGGGAAGGTCCGTGACCGCTCGGTGGTGATCGGCGTCATCGGGCTCGGCTATGTCGGCATCCCGCTGGCGCTGGCCGCGCTCCGCCAGGGCATTCGCGTCATCGGCTTCGACATCGACCAGGCCCGCGTCGACCAGATCAATGCCGGGCGCGAGACGATCAAGCACATCCCGATGGACCTGATCGTCGCCGGCCTCGCGGAGGGCCGCTTCGAAGCGACGACCGATTTCGACCGGCTCTCCGAGCCCGACGCCCTGCTGATCTGCGTTCCGACCCCGCTCTCGCGCCAGCGCGAGCCCGATCTCTCGTTCGTCGAGCAGACCACGCGGGCGATCGGCCGGCGCCTGCGGCGCGGCCAGCTCATCGTGCTGGAATCGACGACCTATCCGGGCACGACCGACGAGCTGATGCGGCCGATCCTCGAGGAGGCCTCGGGCCTGAGCAGCGGCACGGATGTCTTCCTCGCCTATTCGCCCGAGCGGGAGGACCCCGGCAACGCCCAGTTCGGCACCTCCGACATTCCCAAGGTCGTCGGCGGCGACGGCCCTGCGGCGCTCGCCATGGCGAACGCGCTCTATGGCGCCCTCGTCGTCAGGACCGTGCCGGTCTCCTCGACCGCCACGGCCGAGGCGGTGAAGCTGACCGAGAACATCTTCCGCGCCGTCAACATCGCCCTCGTGAACGAGCTCAAGCAGGTCTATGCGGCCATGGGCATCGACATCTGGGAGGTGATCGACGCCGCCAAGACCAAGCCCTTCGGCTTCATGCCGTTCTATCCGGGCCCGGGCCTCGGCGGGCACTGCATCCCGATCGATCCCTTCTATCTGACCTGGAAGGCGCGCGAATTCGACATCGCCACCCGCTTCATCGAACTCGCCGGGCAGATCAACACCGAGATGCCCTATCGCGTCGTCGATCGGCTGGCCGAACTCGTCGACCGCCAGCTCGGCCGCAGCTTCAGCGGCGCGCGCATCCTCGTTCTCGGCCTCGCCTACAAGAAGAACGTCGAGGACATGCGCGAGAGCCCGGCCCTCAAGCTGATCGAGCTGATCGAGGCCCGGGGCGCAGAGGCCGCCTATCACGACCCCCATATCCCGGCGATCCGCAAGAGCCGCAAGCACGGCGCGCTGGCCGCCCGTCCGAGCACGCCGCTGACGGCAGACGCGATCGCCGGCTTCGACGCGGTGCTGATCGCCACCGACCATGACGATGTCGACTACGCACTGGTCGTGGCCCATGCCAAGCTCGTCGTCGACACGCGCAACGCCTGCGCCCGCCACGGGTTGACGGGTGAGACCATCTTCAAAGCCTGAGACCGGAATGACCGAGACCGGAATGCCCGAGACCGACACCCCCTACGACCTCGCCGTCATCGGCGGCGGCATCAATGGCTGCGGCATCGCCCGCGACGCGGCGGGACGCGGCGCCTCCGTCGTCCTCTTCGAGAAGGACGACCTCGCCAGCGCGACCTCCTCGGCCTCGACCAAGCTGATCCACGGCGGTCTGCGCTATCTCGAGCATTACGAGTTCCGGCTCGTGCGCGAGGCGCTGATGGAGCGCGAGCGGCTCTGGGCGATCGCCCCGCACATCATCTGGCCGCTGCGCTTCGTGCTGCCGCATCACAGGGGCCTGCGCCCGGCTTGGCTGCTGCGGCTCGGTCTGTTCCTCTACGACCATATCGGCGGCCGCAAGAAACTGCCGGCGACGCGCACGCTAGACCTTTCGCAGGATGCTACCGGCCGGCCGCTCAAGGACAACGGCGCCACCGCCTTCGAGTATTCCGATTGCTGGGTCGAGGATTCGCGCCTCGTCGTGCTCAACGCCATGGACGCCGCCGCGAAGGGCGCCACGATCCACACCCGCGCCCGCGTCGTCTCGGCCGATCGCGAGGGCGGCTTGTGGCGCATCACCGCGGAGACGAACGGCACCCGCCACAGCGTGCTGGCGAAGGCGCTGGTCAATGCGGCCGGCCCCTGGGTCGGCGACGTGCTCGGCGGCGTCGTCCGCTCCAACACCAAGGCCGCCGTCCGCATGGTCCAGGGCAGCCATATCGTCGTGCCCCGGCTCTACGATCACGACCGTTGCTACATCTTCCAGAACGCCGACGGGCGGATCATCTTCGCGATCCCCTATGAGCGCGACTTCACGCTGATCGGCACGACCGACCGC
The DNA here is from genome assembly GCF_042655245.1 of Allobosea massiliensis. Lineage (NCBI taxonomy): Bacteria > Pseudomonadati > Pseudomonadota > Alphaproteobacteria > Hyphomicrobiales > Alloboseaceae > Allobosea > Allobosea massiliensis. The sequence goes on from NZ_JBHSLU010000040.1 coordinate 7,712, forward strand.
GACTATCGCGGCAATCCCTCCGACGCCAAGGCGACGCCCGAGGAGATCGACTATCTCTGCGCCGCCGCGAGCGAGTATTTCCGCGAGCCGGTGACCCCGTCCTCCGTGGTCTGGACCTATTCCGGCGTGCGCCCGCTCTATGACGACGGCGCCAGCAAGGCGCAGGAGGCGACGCGCGACTATGTCCTGACGCTCGACGCGCCGCAGGGCCAGGCGCCGCTGCTCTCCGTCTTCGGCGGCAAGATCACGACCTATCGCCGCCTCGCCGAATCCGCGTTGGAAAAGCTCGGTCCCCACGCCGCCTGGGCCGCACGCCCGGCCTGGACCGTCACCGGCACGCTGCCGGGCGGCGATTTCCCGGTCGAGGGCTTTGAGGCGCAGGTCGACGCGCTCGCTGCCGCCCATCCCTGGCTCGCCCGCGCGACCATTGCGCGGCTGGTGCGGGCCTATGGCACCAAGGCGCGCGAGATCCTGCAGGGCGCTGGCCAGGAGGCCGATCTCGGCCGCCATTTCGGCGCCGATCTCTACGAGCGCGAGGTCCGCTACCTGATGCAGGCGGAATGGGCGAAACAGGCCGCCGACGTGCTCTGGCGCCGCAGCAAGCTGGGCCTGCGCCTCTCGACGGCCGAGCAGGAGGCGCTGGAGGCCTTCATGGCGGAGGCGGCGGCCGCCTGAGCTGTTGCAAGCACAACCAACCCGTCATCCTGGACAAGCGGTGAAGCCGAACAGGCCGGGATCCATCAGAGGACGACGTCCCGCCCGATGATGGATCCCGGTCGACCAGGATGACGGCAGAGGGTCAACGTCAGGCTTTGCAGCACTCACCTCACCCCCGGCGGCAGCGAGGGCTGCGACAGGCGGGTGCCCACTTCGATGAACTTCAGCGGGTTGGTCGCCTCGCCCGCCAGTCGCGTCTCGTAATGCAGATGCGGGCCGGTCGAGCGGCCGGTCGAGCCGAGGCGGCCGATGATCGCGCCGGGCGGAACGATCTGGTCGGGCTTCACGTCGAAGGCGCTGAGATGCGCGTAGCGCGTCGTGAGCCCATTGCCATGGTCGAGCTCGACCAGATTGCCATAGCCGCCCGCGACCTCCGCCCGCAGCACCTTGCCGGCGCCGGTGGCGCGGATCGGCGTGCCGGTCTCGCCGCGGAAATCCATGCCGGAATGCATCGCCGCAGCGCCGGTGAAGGGGTCGGTGCGCATGCCGAAATTGCTGGTCGTGCTGTCGTCGCCGTCCAGCGGGCGGCGCAACGGCACGATCTGCGCCAGCTCCCGCCAGCGTCCGAAATTCGCCTGCGCCTCGCCGAGTTGCAGCACGCGATGCTCGAAGCTGCCCGGGCGCATCGTCACCGAGAGCGGGATCAGCGGCCCGCCCATCGCCTGCCGCGCTGGAGGCAGCCGGACCTTGCCGACATCGAGCCCGAGATCGGCCAGCGCCGCCCTCACCTCCTGCACCCGCCCGGCGAGGCGCAGGCCCAGCGCCGAGACCTGCTGCCCCTGAGCCTGGTCGATGCGGTCGAGCGATTGCTGCAGCAGCGTCACCCGCTCGGAGAGAGGCATCGCCTCCTCGGCCCGCAGCGCCGCCGCCGCCAGCCGCTTCTGTGGCGCCACGACGGTGGGGTTGATGCGCTCGAGGATATTGCCCTGGAACGGGTCGGCGGCGAGCCCGCCGCCCCCGCCCGGTACCTGCGCGCCGCTGTTGGGCAGTACGGGCGCGACCGCCTGGCCGGTCAGCGTGCCCAGCAGGTTCTGTCGCGCCTCGAGCTCGATCTGCCGCGCGATCAGATCGGCGAGCTGATCGTCGCCGCCACCCTCGCGTGGCGCGGCACCGGGCGCGCGCTGCGTCGCGATCGAACTGACGAGGCGACGGGTCAGGACCCGCATGCGCTCGTCATAGCTGGCCTGCAGCACCTGCTGCTCCTGCTGCAGCGCGGCCACCACCGCCTTCTCGCGATAGAGCAGCCAGGTCGCGACGCCCGACCAGGCGGTGCCGGCAAGCGCGATCAACAGCACCATGATGCGGCCGAAGCGCCCGACGCGCGTGGGCCGCCGCCGAAGGCCCGGGCGCGGCGGCTCGACCGACCGCCCGCTGCCGCCCTCCGCGCCCGGTCGGGTCTTCAGTCGCGCTGGCTGCAACATCAGCGGCCCTCTCCGTTCACGACACGGCGTAAGCAAACGCACCGTTTTCGACCGAGACCTTCGCCTCCGTCAGGGGCTTTTTCTCGAGCTGCAGGCCGAGGATCGCGCGCGAGAGCGCCGGCAGCATCGAGTTGGTGACGATGTTGTCGATCATGCGGCCGCCGGAGTCCGGGTCGTTGCACTGCGCGACGATATGGGCGACGACCGCATCGTCATAGACGAAGGCGGCGCCGTGGTTCTCGGCGATGCGCTTGCCGATGCGGCCGAGTTGCAGCCGCACGATCCCGCCCAGCATGTCCGGCGAGAGCGGGTAATAGGGGATCGTCACCAGGCGCCCGATCAGGGCCGGCGGGAACACCTTGAGCAGCGCCGGCCGCAGCGCCACCGCGATCGACTCCGGATCGGCGCGCTGCGCCGGGTCGGAAGCCATCCGCATGATCTCGTCGGTGCCGACATTCGAGGTCAGGATGATCAGCGTGTTCTTGAAGTCGATGCGCCGGCCGGTGCCGTCCTCCATCACGCCCTTGTCGAAGACCTGGAAGAACAGCTCGTGGACATCCGGATGCGCCTTCTCGATCTCGTCGAGCAGGACGACCGAATAGGGCTTGCGCCGCACGGCCTCGGTCAGCCGCCCGCCCTCGCCATAGCCGACATAGCCGGGAGGCGCGCCCTTCAGCGTCGAGACGGTGTGCGCCTCCTGGAACTCGGACATGTTGATGGTGATGACGTTCTGCTCGCCGCCATAGAGCTGCTCGGCCAGCGCCAGCGCCGTCTCGGTCTTGCCGACGCCCGAGGGGCCGCAGAGCATGAAGACGCCGATCGGCTTGTTGGGGTTGTCGAGCTTGGCGCGGTTGGTCTCGATGCGCCGGGCGATCATCGCCAGCCCGTGATCCTGGCCGACAACACGCTTGTTCAGCGTGTCCGCCAGCTTCAGCACCGTCTCGATTTCGTCGGCGACCATGCGGCCGACGGGAATCCCGGTCCAGTCGGAGACGACCGAGGCGACCGACTGTTCGTCGACATGGGCGTAGATCATGCGCTGTGCCGGATCGATTTCGGAGAGCGCGGCGAATTTTGCCGCCAGCGCCTCGCGCGCCGCGGCCGGGTCGGCTGCGCCATCCGGAGCCGGTTCGGCGGCGGGCGGTGCCTCGGCACCGGCTTGCTCGGCCGCGACCTGCTGGGCGACCTCCGCCTTCGGATCGGCGGCCGAGGCCGGCGGCTCTGCGAGCTTCGCCCGCAGCGCCTTGATCTCCTCGACGATGGCGAGTTCGCTCGCCCAGGCGGCCTCCAGCGCGGCGAGCTTCTCCTGCCCTTCGGCGCTCTCGGTCTCGATCTCGGCCAGGCGCTTGGCGGTGTCGCCGCCGAGATCCTGGTCGGCCGTCAGCGCCGCCTTCTCCTGCGCCAGCGCGGCGAGGGCGACGCGGGCATCCTCGATCGCGGCCGGGGTCGCACTCTGGCTGATCGCGACGCGGGCGCAGGCCGTGTCGAGCAGGCTGACCGCCTTGTCGGGCAGCTGGCGGGCCGGGATGTAGCGGTGCGACAGCGTCACTGCCGCGACGATCGCGGCGTCCGAGATGCGCACCTTGTGGTGCTTTTCCATCGGGCCGATCAGCCCGCGCAGCATGGTGCAGCAGCGCGCCACGTCCGGCTCGTCGACATTGACCGGCTGGAAGCGCCGGGTCAGCGCCGGGTCCTTCTCGAAATACTGCCGGTATTCCGACCAGGTCGTCGCCGCGATCGTCCGCAACGTGCCGCGCGCCAAAGCGGGCTTGAGCAGATTGGCGGCGTCGCCCGTGCCGGCCGCCCCGCCGGCGCCGATCAGCGTATGCGCCTCGTCGATGAACAGGATCACCGGCGTCGGCGAGGACTGCACCTCGTCGATCACCGAGCGCAGCCGCTGCTCGAACTCGCCCTTCATCGAGGCGCCGGCCTGCATCAGGCCGATATCGAGCGCGCAGACGCGCACGCCCTTGAGCGGTGGCGGCACGTCGCCGGATGCCACGCGCTGGGCGAAGCCCTCGGCGATCGCGGTCTTGCCGACGCCGGCCTCGCCGGTGAGGATCGGATTGTTCTGGCGCCTGCGCATCAGCACGTCGATGACCTGGCGGATCTCGTCGTCGCGGCCGAGGATCGGGTCCATCGTCCCCGTGCGGGCCTTGGCCGTGAGGTCCTGCGAGAACCGGTCGAGCGCGGTCGTCCCCTTCGCGCCCTCAGCCTGTTCGGCGCCGGGAGTCCCGGCCGCGCGCAAGCCCGAGCCGTCCATCGGCCGCAGGTTCTCCTCCTCCGAGGCCTCCCAGATCTTGGCGTGGCCGGCGGCGAGTTCGTCGACCGGGATCTTGCCGAACTCCTTGGATATGCCCGTCAGGACGCGGCGAAGGTCGTTCGACTTGAGGATGGCGACGAGCACATGGCCGGTGCGGATCTGCGTCTCGCCGAAGAACAGCGTCGCGTAATGCCAGCCGCGATCGAGCCCGTCGACGATGCTGTTGGCGACGCCGGGCATCTCCGTCTCGTTCTTGCGGAAGCCCTCGATGACCCCGCCGATGTCGGCAGCGAGCCGGCCCATGTCCAGCCCGAAATGCTGCGCCGTCAGGCCGAGATCGGTGGCGGGCCGCAGCAGGATCTGCGCCAGCCAGTGCGCCAGCTCGACATTGCGGTTGCCGGCGCCCTTGGCCTGCCGCAGCGCCTGGATGAAGGCCTCGTAGCCGACCCGGTTGAGCTTGCCTGTGACGGCTTCGAGACTGATGTCGGCCATGATGGTCTCCTCGGGCGTCAGGATGATCGGGTGGCGGGGGTCGAACGCGCCCGGCTGCGTTGCTCGCGCAGGCGCTCGGCCGGATGGAAACGAGCGTCGCGGCGCAGCGTGCCGGGCGGGGCATCCCAGTTGGGCGCCATCCAGCTCGTCCAGCCGAGCTGGCCGAACTGGCCGAGCCGGGCGGGCTTGACCTCGCCGACCGGCAGGGCGAGTTCGACATCCCATTCCAGCCCCTCGCCGAGATGGAAGAAGACCGCATCCGCCAGCTTCTCGCAGCGGTCCCCGCTCGGCAGGAAGCGCGCGAACTCGTCGAGGCTGCGTGCGACGATGCAGATGCGGAACTTGTCCTCGACACTGTAGACGCTGGCGCCGAGCAGCGCGTCGCCGCCCAGCGTGCAGTGCCGGCTGCCGAGCCGGGTGCGGTCCGCGGGGTCGAAGACCAGGCGCATGCCGACGAACTGCTCGATCTCGACCTCGGCCTTGAACAGCCCGGCCAAGAGCCCGCGCAGCCGCGAGGCCGATTTGGCCTGCGCGCCGATCAGCCCGGCATGGGCGAGTTTCTCCGCATCGGGCACGCTGTCGCGCCTGAGATAGGGCGCCGAACCCAGCCCGATCTGGCTGCCGACATAGGCCGCGAAACGGTCCCGCTCCGGCCGGTCGTGCTGCGCGATGGGGCGCGAATCCGCCCAGGCCCGAAAGAACAGCTGCAGGAAGCGGTGGTTGAAGATGTCGAGGAAGCGCGGAAAGGCGTCGTCGCGCGCGAGCTGCCAGTGATAGCTCTCCTCCGTCGTGGCCAGCGGCAGCGCGCCCTGGGGCCCGAGCAGGCCGAGGAACTTGACGAAGAGGCGCAGGCGCCCCTGTCCGTCGCGATCGGCTTCCGCAAGGGTCGAGGCCGCGAAATCGAGAAAGGCCTGCTCGCCCAGCGCGACATATTCGTCCCGCCGCGCCGGCACGTCGCCGATGCGCGGCCGCTCCGGGAAGCTGCGTTCCAGCCGGCGTAGCACGGCAAAGAAGTCGAAGCGCCAGGGCTCCTCCTGGAGGCGCTCCGCATAGCTCGGCTCGCGCTGGAGGGGGATGTCCTCGCTCACAGGATCCGCCTCGATCCGGCGCGCGGCGGCCAGCGCATCACCTCGCCGCGCTCGACGGTGCGGATCACCGTCTGGGTGAAATGGTTCATCGCGGCGTACTCCGCGAAGAAGCGGTCGAGCACGGCACCGAGCAGGAAGACGCCGGAGCCCTCGAAGGCCTTCTCGTCGAGCACGACAGTGATTTCGAGCCCCCTCGCTGCCCCCGTTCCCGCGCGCTGCGGAAAGCGCCGCACGACAGGGCGACTGTCGACGCTCTTGATGCCGCGGATGCGCCGCTCGGTGGCGCTGTCGGCGAGATCGGCGAAGAGCGAGAGCAGTTCCCGCAGCGCCTCGCCGTTCTGGCCGGCGCCGCGCTGGACGAGGCCGAGATGGTTCAGGCTGAGCAGGTTGATCAGCCGCCAGGTGACGACGCCGGTGCTAGCCGTCTCCGAGCGCAGCCGCAATTGCGAGACGACCGGCTCACGCGGCGGCGTCGGCCCCGACAGGCAGGCGACGTCGAGCGCGACATTGTCGATCAGCCGGAAATCGGCGCCGCCCTCGCCGGTCGGCAGATGCTCCGGCAGGTGCCGGTTCGAGCAGAGCGCGCGCAGGCTCAGCTCCGCCACCGAGACACTGTCTGCGACGCCCGCGGGCTCGACCAGCGAGATGAACATGTCCGTGCCGGTATAGTCCGAGGCCCGGCCGAGCCGGCGCTCGGCGACCGAGCGGCGGCGCGGCAGACGGCGCTGCGTATAGAGCAGTCCATGCGTCGGGGAGGCCCCTTCCGGCGAGGAATAGAGCGGGTGGACGGGCTGCTTCTCGCGCCCGCCGGCATAATGGGCGTGGACCGAGAGCAGGCTGTGCGGCTCATAGTCGAGCGGGCGGCTGCGATCGGGCACGACATGGAACTCGTGCTGGTTGGTCCGCACCGGCACGCGGTCCAGCGTCTTCTCGAAGAGGTTGATCGCGGGCGCGGCATAGAGCGCGAACATCGGCTTCTGGACCGCCGCCGCCAGCCGCGTATTGACCTCGTCGAAGACGAAGATCACGTCGACCGTCTTCGCCGTCAGCTTCGGCATGATCCGCGCCAGCCCGGAGAGACGGAAGCCGAGGAATTTGCGCGGGAACCAGAACAGCTCGCGCAGCAGGTCGAAACCGCGGAAGACGCGGGTGTCGGCCGGCAGCAGCGCCTCGTCCTCGCCGAATCCGATCTGCTCCAGCGTGACTCCATCGGCCGGGGTGATGACGGGATCGCCGAATTCGTCGAGATGGCGGAAATAGATGCCGACACAGTCGCCGAAGAGCTGCTCGTAAAGCGCGACCGCATCGGCCTCCGCCCCGAGCAGATGGACGCTCAGCTCCTTGCAGCGGCAGCCGGCGAACCAGCTCGTCGGCGTCTTGAGCGCCTGCGCCGCCGACGGCTCCTGCTCGGGATCGGCGCTCGTCCGGTGCGTCAGCGTCAGCCGCAGCCCCGAGAGGACCCGGTGGTCGGTGGACAGGCCGAGCGCCTGCAGCGGGCCGGGCGCGGGGATGTATTCGGCAGCCGCGACATCGAAGGGCCAGAGCGTCACGTCCGTCCCCAGACGGTAGCGGCAGGCGACGCGCCGCTCGCGCTCGAGATAGGTGGCATCGATATAGGAGCCACGCGGGATCGTCAGGCCCTCGCGCAGGCCGGGATCGGAGAACGGGGGCCGGATGCCGGCGAGCAGCGCCGAGGGCGTCGGCGCCAGATAGTTCGGCACCAGCTGCTCGAGCAGATTGGTGGTGAACTCGGGAAACTCGTGCTTGAGCTTGAGCTGCACCCGCGCCGCCAGGAAAGCCGCCCCCTCGAGCAGCCCAGCCACCATCGGGTCCATCCGGTCGCCGACGAGCCCGCCCAGTCTTTCGGCAATCCCCGGATACTCTTCGGCGAATTCCTTCGTGTGCTCCATGAAGAGGCGGAGCTCTTGATTATAAGCGTCGAGGAACTCCTGATGCATCGCCTAGCGGCTCCTGATCGCCATCTTGCCGGTGTCGAGCTCGAGATCGGCGACGAACTCGACCGGCACGTTGAGCGGCTCGCAGTTGAGATCCGCGCGCACCAGGAACCGGACCTTCAGCTCGGCCCGGTCGAGCGAGTGGTCACGCTCGACCTGGATCGAATTGCGGATCAGCCGGGGCTCGTAGCCGACCAGCGCCGCCATCATGTCCTTGGCGATGAGGTCGACCCGATGCTCGTCGATCGAGCGGCTGGTGAGGTCGGGAAAGCCGTGATTGAGGATCGAGCGCCTGACATGCTCGTGCTGCGTCAGGTCGACCGACGAGGCGAGATTGACGGTGTTGACCAGCGCGTCGAGATCGATCGCGATCTCGCGCCGCAGCTTCGGCTCCGTGATCGCCGCGCGCGGGGCCGCGCGCCGGTTGGCGATGACGCGTTCGCCGCCGGCGTCGCGCAGATCGAGCGCCACCTTCGCGTCCTTCTCCTGATGCGCCTCGCGAAAGGCGAACATCAGCGGCGGGCGCAGCCGCTTCTTCGTCAATGTGCCGTTCGCCGGACCTCGCACGCGTCGTCGCTCCCGCTTCCCCAATCCGATCGGCCCGGCAAGCACGATGGCCGTCGCGGCGCTCCCCCGCAACGGCCATCATCGGGCCCGAAGCCGGCGCCGCGAGTGCGGCGCCGGCGACGACTTACTTCTTGTTCTGCTTCAGGTCCCAGGTCATGGTGACCGGGGCGTCGAGCGTGCCATCCTTCTTCTGCGGCTTGTACTCGTACTTGATCTTGGCGAAGTTCAGCGAGAACTGGTCGGTCGGGATCGTGGTGCCGCCGGCGGCGTCGCCGGATTGGTAGCTCGAGACCAGCAGATCCTCGAGGGTCAGGACGTAGTAGTCCTGCTGGTTCTCGCCCTGCTTGCGGACATAGAGCACCGCCTTGGTGATGTGCTTGCCCGAGGCGCAGGCCATGGCGAGATTGGCCGAGGCCTTGCCGACCGATGCGGTGAAGTGGATGTCCTGAAAATTGGCCTTGCCGGCGCCGCCGCCCTGGCCGCTCGCATGGGTACCGGCATTGGTGACGCCCCAGGAGAAGGAATCGACCTCGATCGTGTCCTTGTGCTTGGAATCCTGGCTTTCGCCCTTGATGCCGTCGATCTCGAGAAGGAAGTCGCTAGCCATGGTGGTGATCTCCTCTGTGTGAGTGAAAGAAGTTCGGTCGGAACCCGGATACTGGACGCAGTTCTCCTGTGCGCCCGGTCACGGAGGACACGGGCGCCTGGAAGCTTCGGAACGGGTGTCACCTGCTGGTCAGGCGACGGTCACGTCTGGGTTGTCACGTCTTGGGAGCTGGCAGTCGTGAGACCAGGCTCAGGCCGATATCCATGCCCTCGAGCTGAAAATGCGGCCGGAGATAGAACTTGGCCGAGTAGTAGCCGGGGTTCTCCTCGTCCTCGAAGACGTCGATGCGCGCATCGGAGAGCGGGCGCCGCGCCTTCGTCTCTTCGCTGGAATTGGTCGGATCGCCGTCGACATAGTCGGTGATCCACTCCTGCAGCCAGCGCCGCAGCGGTTCCTTTTCCTTGTAGGAACCGACCTTGTCGCGAACCATGCACTTCAGGTAGTGCGCGAAGCGCGACACAGCGAACATGTAGGGCAACCGCGCCGACAGGTTGTCGGATGCCGTCGCCGCGACCCCGTCCGGCCCCGAGAAGCTCTTGGGCTTGTACAGCGACTGCGCACCGATGAAGGCCGCCTTGTCGGTGTTCTTCCGGTGGATCAGCGGGATCAGGCCGGACTTGGCCAGCTCCGCCTCGCGCCGGTCGCTGATCGCGATCTCGGTCGGGCATTTCAGGTCGACGCCGCCATCATCGGTCGGGAAGGTGTGGGTCGGCAGGTTCAGCACCTCGCCGCCCGACTGCACCCCGCGGATGCGCGTGCACCAGCCATATTCCTTGTAGGCGCGGTTGATGTTCACGGCCATCGCGTAGGCCGCGTTCATCCAGGCGTATTTCTCGCCCTTGTGACCGTCGGTGTCCTCCTCGAAGGCGAACTCCTCGACCGGCTCCGACTTGGCGCCGTAGGGAACCCGCGACAGCACCCGCGGCAGGCACAGGCCGACATAGCGGGAGTCGGCCGCGTCGCGCAGGCCCTTCCAGGCCGCATAGTCCGGCGTGTCGAAGACCTTGCCGAGATCGCGCGGGTTCGACAGCTCGGTCCAGGAGTCCATCCCCATCAGGGTCGGATCCGCGCCGGCGAAGAAGGGCGCATGGGCCGCCGCCGCCACCTTCGAGAGATCGCGCAGGAGCTGCACGTCCGTCGGGACATGGCTGAAGTGATAGTCGCCGATCAGGCAGCCGAAGGGCTGGCCGCCGAGCTGGCCGAACTCCTGCTCATAGACCTGCTTGAACAGCGGGCTCTGGTCCCAGCGCGCGCCGGGATAGGTCTTCAGGTTCCGATACAGCTCGTTCTTCGAGACGTTCATCACCTTGATCTTGAGCTGTGCATCGGTCTCCGAGTTGAAGACCAGGTAGTTCAGCCCGCGCCAGGCGCTCTCGATCTTCTGGAACTCCGGCGCGTGCAGCACCTCGTTCATCTGCTCGGTCAGCTTGGCGTCGAGCCGCGCGATCATCTCCTCGATCGTGTCGAGCACGTCGTTCTTGATCAGCGTCGAGTCGGCCAGCGCCTGGTTGACCAGAGTGGCGATGCCGGCCTCGACCTCGGTCGCGGCGCGCTCGGTCTTGGGTTTGAAGCTCTGCTTCAGGACCGAGGCGAATTCGTCGACGTCGCGGGTCTCGGTGACCGCGCCGGGCTGCTGGGATTGTGCTTCCGCTGCCATTGCCGCCTCGCTCACTTCGTCTCTTCGGCCGGGACGGCTTCGGCGGGCTTGTCGCCGAGCCTGTCCTTCAGCGCCGCCATCAGCTGGGGATCGGCCAGCAGCGCCTTGATCTGGTCGCTGGCGGCCATCTTGCCGTCCATGAAGCGCACCAGATTGGCGAGCTGCTCACGCGCCTCGAGCAGCTTGGCCATCGCCGGGATCTGGCGGGCGATGGCGGCCGGGTTGAAATCGTCGAACTTCGAGAACTTCAGCGAAACCGAGAGCTTGTCTCCGCCGTCGCCCAGCTTGTTGGGAACCGCGAAGGACACGCCGGGCTGGATCGCCCCCATGCGCTGGTCGAAATTGTCCATGTCGAAGTCGAGGAACTTGCGCTGCGAGATCTCGGCCTTCTCGACGCCGGGGGTGTTGCCCGAAAGATCGGCCATCACCCCCATCACGAAGGGAAGCTCGATCTTCTGCTCGGCGTTGTAGGGATCCTCATAGGTGATGTGGACCCGCGGCGGCCTGTTGCGGCGAATGAACTTCTGACCTGAATCTCCGGCCATGGTAGCAGCCCCTCTGCGAATGCGTCACGCCGACGTAACGTGACACCGTAACCGTTCTTGCCTTCTACCGATATAGTCGCGCCGGACCCGAAGTCGGTTCAAGCCGAATACCGGAAAATCGCCTAGCTGTCGGCCTCCGGCATCAGGGCGACGTCGGGCAGGATGTCGCCCAGCAGCGCCATGAAATCCCGCTGCGCCAGCGCGCAGGCCTTGTCCATCAGCAGCGGCGTCGGATGCGAAGGCTCGACCCGGCGGTAGAAGGCGGCGACCGCCCTCATCCCCGCCACCGCCTCGGCCCGCGTCGCGACCTGCAGCGCGGGCCGCGCCGCCTCGTCGACCTCGGGCGCGTCGCCGTCGGACCCGCCGGAGTCGCTCTCCGCCTGCGGCTCGCCAGCCTCCTCAGCCGCCTCATCGCCGGTCTCCTCCTCGGACGACGCGTAGCCGCCGTCGTCGTAGCCATCCTCCGGCTCCTGTTCCTCCGGCGCGGTCAGTCGCTCCAGCGGCAGGCGGAAGCGCGGCCGGTCGCCGATCTCCAGAACCGCCTGGCCGAAATGCTCGGGGAACATGATCTGGATGACCTCGACCAACGACTTGCCGATCAGCTGCTGAGCCTGCCCGATCAGCAGGACCGCCGGGCTGGAAGGCTCCATGCGGCGAAAGTAACCGAGGCAGGCCGCCAGCGTATCCTTCACTTGAAGGATGTTGTCGCAACTGCCGGGCGCGACAGTGGAACCGCCTGCCGGAGCGCTCTCGCCCGGTGCGGCCTGAGGCCCCGGCATCGCCGGGTGGCCGGGCACGCGCCGCGCCAGCGCCGCATCGAGAAAGGCGACGATCTGATCGACGAGCGCCGAGAGGCGCGGAAAGCTGAGCGAATGATCAGCCCCCACCTTCTCCAGCCAGATCGCGCGGATGCCGGCGAGCGCCTCCGCGATCACGCGGATGCGGGCGAGGCTCGCGGACAGCTCGTCGATGTCGATATCCGCCAGCGCCGCCTGGATGGTCCCGGCATCGGGATGCTGCTCCCCCTCGACGAGCTTCGTCTCGCCCGTCGCGACGAGCTGGCTGCGGAAGGCGAAGGGACCGATGCGCCGGCTCACGAAGAGCGGCGCATGCTGCAGCGGCAGCACGACGGTCGGCAGCTCGTCCAGGCTCTGCAGCGCCACCTCGCGCATGATCTGGTCGCCATCCTGCGCCCGCGGATGCACCGCCTCCCACTGTTCCGCGAGGAGGGTGGCGATGGTCGTTAGGCAGGCGGAAAAACCCGGCACGTCCCGGTTGAGGATGGCGAGCTTGCCGGCCAGCACCAGCACCCTGAGGTCGCGCGAGCGCTCGAGCAGCTTGCCGAGATCGGAGAAGGCGGCCGGAAACTCGATCCCGCTACGGTCGAACGCGACCTGCCGGCCCTCGTCGTCGCGTCTGAAATACTGCGCCGGCAGCGCGACCTCGAGCCGCGCCGTGACGTTCATGAAGTCCGGGTCGTCCTCGAGATCGGGCCCACAGGGATCGGCGTCGGAGACCGGGCTCGCATACGCGGCAAAATTCAAAGACGCCATCGCCCTCACCGGTCATCCATGCACAGGCATGGCCGACGGCGGTCTCAGCGGAGACGGCCGGCCGGCCTCGTCGAAATCGGCCCCGTCAGTCGCTCTTCAGGCGCGTCTCGACCCGGCGGTTCTCGCCGGCGAAACGGTCGGCCACCACCGGCTTGGTCTCGCCATAGCCGCGGGCCTCGAGCTTGGCGGTGTCGACGCCGCGCTCCTGCAGGTAGCGCACCACCGCCTGGGCCCGCCGGGCGGAGAGATCGAGATTGTAGGAGGGCGACCCCACCGCATCGGTGTGGCCCTCGACGACGAAGCGGCTGGTGCCGAGCTGCGGCGTCTTCAGGGCCTTGGCGAACTCGTCCAGATTGGCGCGCGCATCGGGCTCCAGCACGTCGGAATTGTACTTGAAGCGCACCACCAGGTCGAAGGCCGCGACCGCCGCGGGCTTCACCGCATGCCCGGCCTTGCTGCAGTCCGCTTCCGTGCCGATGCACAGCCCGCGCGTGGCCCCGAAAGCCGGCGGCGTCGCCGGGCTGAAATGCTTGACGATGTCGTCCGCCTTGTAGGTCTGCGCCTGCGCGACAGACATCTGCGCCACGTAAAGACCGGCGGAAAGGACGGCGATGGCTGTAATCGCGGGTTGCTTGCGCATGGTCCCCCTCCCGTTTAGCTTCTCGCGGGCGGTAAAGGATTGAAGGCGCACACCATGACTCGCGCCGTCCGCTACGTCAATAACAAAATAGCATCTAGAACCGCGAGGTTTCGTTGATGACCGCCGATCTGCGACAGTTGCAAAGAACTGCTTCGTTCACGACACCTTTGGGTCAAGACGTTTTCGCCTTGACGCAGTTCGAAGCCTCGGAAGGCTTGAGCAAAATCTTTACTTTTCAGATCGACGCCAGCAGCACGACTGAAAATGCCGACCTGCAGAGCATCATGAGCCAAAAGTGCTCCGTCACGATGACGCTCAAGAACGGCAGCCCGCGGGTCTTCAACGGCACACTGGTCGACGCCCAATGGACCGGTAAGGACGAGGACCTGCACCACTACCGCTTCACGCTGCGGCCCTGGCTCTGGCTGCTGTCCCAGCGCTCCGACTGCCGGATCTTCAAGGAGCAGACCGCGATCGACATCATCAAGGCGATCTTCGCCAAGGAGGAGAGCGCGAGCTTCGAGGATCGCACCAGCGACCGGCTCGAGCCCATTCCCTATTGCGTGCAGTATCGCGAGAGCGATCTCGACTTCGTGCTGCGGCTGATGGAGCAGTACGGCATCTACTATTATTTCAAGCACAGCGACGGCGACCACAAGCTGGTGCTGTCCGATTCCCGCTCCTCGCACGATCCGGTCCAGGCTGCGGCCGAGCCGACCTTCGCCGGAGCCGGCACCGCCTATCCGCTGATGCCACCGTCGAGCCGGATGCCGCGCCACATCGAGAACCTGTCGCACTGGTCGACGATGCGGCGGCTGCGCACCGGCAAGGTCGTGCTGAGGGACTACGATTTCCAGCAATCCGGCTCCGACTTGACGGCCCAGGCCGAGGCCGGCTTCGACAAGGCGAAGGCCTACGAGGCCTATGACTACCCGCGCAGCTACATCAAGCGCGACGAGGGCGAGCACTTCGCCCGAGTTCGCGCCCAGGCGGAACAGGCGCAGGACGACCGGCGCCACGCCGCCGGCGACGCGCCGAGCCTGCATCCCGGCGCGCTGATGACGCTGTCGGCCCATGAGACGGCTTCGGAGAACATCGAATATCTCGTCATCCGCTGCCGCCACAGCTTCGTCGGCCAGTCCTACCGGTCCGGCGGGGCGGGTGATGCGCCCTATAGCGGGGCCTATGAACTCCAGAAGAGCGACCGGCGCTTCCGCGCGCCGCTGGTCACGCCGCGCCCGACCGTGTTCGGCCCGCACACCGCAAAGGTCGTGGGCGAGCGCAACCGCGGCGAGGAGGGCGATATCGACGTCGACGAGTTCGGCCGCATCCTGTTGCGCTTCCACTGGGACCGCGAGGAGCGTTCGACCTCCTGCCGGACGCGTGTCGCGCAGATGTGGTCGGGCAAGAGCTGGGGCGGGCAGGTCATCCCCCGCATTGGCCAGGAGGTCGTCGTCGAATTTCTGGAAGGCAATCCCGACCTGCCGCTCGTCACCGGCACCGTCGTCAATGACCAGCACAAGCCGCCCTACGGCCTGCCCGACAACAAAACGCAGTCCGGCCTCAAATCGGAATCGACCGACGGGGCCGGCTTTTCCGACTGCTACAACGAGATCAAGTTCGAGGACCGCAAGGGCCAGGAGGTCTTCAGCATCCAGGCGGAGAAAGACTTCAAGGCCCTGATCAAGAACACCGAGACCCGCGAGATCGCGCCCGACTACCGCGAGGGCGGCTATGCGCGCGAGACCACCCTAAAGAACGGCGACGACAAGCTCCATGTCGAGAAGGGGAAGCTCGATGTGGAGGCGATGACCGAGATCAACCTCAAAGTCGGCCAGAGCACGATCAAGATGCTGCCAACGAGCATCGAGATCTCCTCGCCCACGATCACGATCAAGAGCGTCGCCAAGACCGAGGTGCTGAGCGACGCCATGGTGGTCGTCAACGGCGCCCTCGTGAAGATCAATTGAGGGCCGATGACGCGCCTGCGCTTCAGCACCGCCCGGGAGGTCTTCGACACCTTCCCCTCCGCCGGCAAGGTCATCGCGACCAAGCCGGCGGCCGACCACCCGCTCGCCTTCCTGCGGCGGCTGGCACAGGGTCCCGCCCCGACAGAGGCGATCGGCTTCGCCGCCTATCTTTTGCCGCGCCGCGAGGCGGTCTGGTGGGCGGCGCAGACGCTGCGTGCGATGCAGCCGGGCGCGGCTGGAGCCGATGAGGGCCTCGTCGCCGCCGAAAGCTGGGTCCGTGATCCGCGCGACGAGACCAGGCGAGCCGCGCTCGCCGTCGCCGATGCCGGCGATCCCGCCCGCCCCGGCACCTGGGCCGCCTTCGCCGCCGGCTATTCGGGCGGCAGCATGGTCGAGGGCCATGCCGTGCCCTGCCCGCCCGATCTCACCGCCAAGATGGCCCGCATCGCCGTTCTGACCGCGCTTGGCCGGCTGACCGGGCGCGAGCACCAGACCGCATTGCGCAATTGCGTCGAAGCATGCATTCGATTGGCCGATGACGACGGCAAAACCTCTTGACGGCCAGAGACCTGCCTGAGTGCTGGCCGCGCCCGGATTCCCCGCCATGCCTCTGACGCTGACGATCGAGAACGAGACCGCCCTGCCCGATGGCGGGCCCCTGACCGTCTCCCTGAGTGGCGGACGGGGCCTCGACATCGGGCGCGACCAGCATCTCGACTGGTGCCTGCCGGACCCGACACGGGCGATCTCCGGCCGCCATTGCGAAGTGCGCTTCCGCGACGGCGCCTATTGGCTGCGCGACATCTCGACCAACGGCACCTATGTCAACGGAGGCAGCCAGCGCGTCCAGTCGCCCTACCGCCTGCAGCATGGCGACCGGCTGGAGATCGGGCATTACGTCATCGCGGTCGCCATCGACGAACCGGTACAGGCCGAGCCCTCGCTGCCGCGGGTCGACGCGGCGCCCGACGCCGGCTCGCTCTGGTCAGAGGCGGCCGAGGCGGCGCCGCCGATCCCGCGCCGCGACCTGCTGCCGCCGAGCCGGCACCGCCCCGTGCATGACGGCTTTATCGACTGGGCCGCCGACATCCCGGCGCCCGCTCCGGCGCCTCCGCCGCCTGCCGCAGCGCCTCCGCCATCCGCGAGCGACGACTTCGCCTGGGCGCCCTATCAGGCGCCGCCGAGCGCTCCCGAGCCGCCGCCGGTCGCGATCCCGACACCACGCCGGCCCCTGACCGCCGATCTGCCGCCAGGCGATCCCTGGAGCGACGCCCCGGCACAGCCCGCGACGCCGGTCGCGCCGCTGCCGCCGCTCGAGCCGCCCGCGGCACCGGGCCAGCCCTTCGTGCCGCCGGCAGCCGCGGCGATGCCCGCCGGCATGCCCCAGATCAGCGCGGCGGAGTTCGTCCAGCGCTTCGCCAAGGGCGCGGGCCTGTCGACGAACGACCTCGCCTGGCAGGACCCCGGCGCCTTCGCCGAGCAGCTCGGCGGGCTGATGCGGCTCGTCGCCGTGGAGCTCAAGCAGCTGCTCGCCGCCCGCGCCGAGAGCAAGCGCATCGCCCGCAGCGCCAACCAGACGATGATCCAGGCGCAGGACAATAACCCGCTGAAATTCTCGCCGACCGTGGACGATGCGCTGCAGCTGATCTTCGGCCGCCCCAAGAGCGGCTATCTCAGCGCGCAGAAGGCCTTCGACGAGAGCTTCCGGGACCTCAAGGCCCACCAGATCAAGACCTACTCGGCCATGCAGCAAGCGCTGCGCATGTTGGTCGAGGATCTCGATCCGCAGGCGATCGCCGAAAGCACGGCGCAGGATCGCGGCCTCGATTCGCTGCTCGGCTCGCGCAAGGCCAAGATGTGGGACGCCTATGTCGCCCGCTGGGACGCCAAGACCGCCCCCTACGAGGACGGCCTCGTCGACGCCTTCATGCTCTACTTCGCCGAGTGCTACGACCGCGGCGGGAAGTGAAGGCTTCGCCGGCCGGTTCTTCGTCATTCCGGGGCTTCGCGAAGCGAAGAGCCCGGAACCCAGAACCGATGTGGCGAAGGAAGGGAAGACGAACTGGCAGCGCCCTGACGGAACGTCTGTCGGTTCTGGGTTCCGGGCTCAGGCCTTAGGCCTGCCCCGGAATGACCGCGCGTTTCCGCCGGGAATCGGCGCCGATCTATACGCCCTTTTTCGCCGCCACCGCCGTGATCTCGATGTCGTGGCCGGGCGAGGCGAGCTTGGCCTCGACGGTCGCGCGCGCCGGTGCCGTGCCGGCCGGCACCCAGGCGTCCCAGACGGCATTCATCTCGGCGATCCTGGAGATGTCGGTCAGGAAGATCTGGACGCTGAGGATGCGGCTCTTGTCGCTGCCGGCGGCCTCCAGCGTCTCCTCCAGCAGCGCCAGGACTTCGGCTGTCTGCTCGCCCAGCGGGCGGCCTTCGGTCTTTTCGGCGACATGGCCGGCGAGGAAGACGATGCCGTTAAAGATCGCGGCATCGCACCAGCGCTGCGTCACTCCGATGCGTTCGATGGTCATGATGGTTGTCCTGGACTGGAGTCGGGGCGCGGCTCGGCGCGCATGGCCCCTCCTAGCCGAGGCGCGGCAGCCCGTCAGCCGCCGATGATGACCGTGCTCAGCCCCATCGTGATCTTGTTGGGCGGCCCCACCGCCTCGATGATGGTGTCGCCGACGCGGCAGGCTGAGAGATTGTTGATCAGCACCGTCTGAGAGCCGTCGACGACGACGCCGGGCCCGTGTGGCGGAGCCGGGAGAAGCGTCAGACAATTGTGGATGTCGGCACCGCCGGCCGCGCCCGTGATCATCGCGCCCATGCTGGCGGCGGCGGCTGCCTTCGTCGTCTCCTCCGCGGCCTTGGCGGCCGGCGCGCCCGGCGTGCCGGCGGCCGCCAGCGTCGCGGCCTCGGCGGTGGCGATCGTCGCATCGGACACCTGCCGGGCTGACTGGATCGCGGCCGCCGCCACGGCCGAGACGCCGCGCCAGGCCGGCAGCCCGCCGATCAGCACATTGGGGCTTCCCGGACCGGGCTGGAGCACGCCCGGCAGCGGATGCAGCACGAGATCGAGAATGCGGGCGGCGGGGCCGGTCGGCATCGGGGGTCCTCCTCGCCGGGCGGTCCCGGCCGGCTCTGGATACGACTCTGCTGGACTGGCCTCCAACGCGCAACCGCGCATCCTTCAAGTCAATGACGGCAGGCCGTTCCCGAGGCCCTAGCATTCGCTTGGTGACGCTTGTTGGCGACCTGTATAAGGTCTTCGGCATGCCTTTGAGTGAGCGAGAGCCGGATGTCGTGGTACAGCAAGGTCGTCTGGTCGGAAGGGCTGTTTCTAAGGCCTCATCACTTCCAGCAGAACGACCGGTATCTTGAGAACCTGCTGGAAAACCGCGTTCGGCACGTCACCCCTTACCCATGGGGCTTCTCGGTGCTGGAGATCGACCGCGACCTCGCCCAGCAGAGCCGGATCGGGCTGCGCCGCGCCGTCGGCGTGATGCCTGACGGCACGCCTTTCGCGCTGCCGGACAATAGCCCCCTGCCCGCCGCCATCGAGGTGCCGGAGAACGCCGCAGGCCAGATCGTCTGGCTGTCGCTGCCCCTGGCCTCGCCCAACACGCGCGAGGTCGAGGACGCGCCGACCGGCAGCGCCAGCCGCTATGTCCCGTCGACCGAGATGCTGATCGATTCGACCGCCCCGTTGCGGATCGAGGAGGAGATCGACGTCGCCCATCCGCGCCTGACGCTGGAGCTGCGCAAGACGGCGAAGGCCGGCTATGTCGGGCTGGCGCTGGGCCGCATTCTCGAGGTGCGCGACCGCGCCGTCCTCTTCGACGAGAAATTCGCCCCGCCCGTCCTCGTCTGCTCGGCCTATCCGGTGATCGAGGGCTGGCTCGACCGGGTGATCGGCTGGATCGACAACAAGCTCGAAGAACTCGCCCGCTACGCCGCCGATCCGACGGCGGGCGGCGGCCTGCAGAGCGCCGATTACTTCATGCTGCAGCTGCTGAACCGGCAGATCCCGCAGCTGCGCCATCTGCGCCAGTCTCGCTACGTCCACCCCGAGCGGCTGTTCGAGACCTTCCTGGGTCTGGCCGGCGAGCTTGCCACCTTCACCACCGCCGAGCGCCGTGCCCGCGACTACCCGGCCTATGACCATGACGATCTGGAGGCCTGCTTCACGCCGCTGGTGCGCGACATCCAGGACTTCCTGTCCGCCAATCTCGGCCGCCGGGCGATCCGTCTCGAGATCACCGAGCGCGCCCCCAACGCCTTCATGTCGACGATCCGCGACCGCAGCCTCGTGCGCAACGCGACGCTGGTTCTGGAGGTCGCGGCACGCCGCCCGCTGACCGAGATCCAGGCGCAGTTCCCGCAGCTCTTCAAGGTCGGCCCCAACACCAAGATGAACGAGATCGTCCATGCCCATCTGCCGGGCATCAGCCTCGTCCATCTGCCGACCCCGCCGCCGCAGATCCGTGCGCTGACCGACCACGTCTATTTCTATCTCGACCGGACCTCGCCGCTCTGGCCGGAATTCTCGACCGCGAGTTCGATCGGAATGCATTTCTCCGGTGACTGGCCCGACCTCGAACTGGAGCTCTGGGCCGTGCTCGAGGGCCGGCGATGAGCGATCCCGGTTCGCCGTCCGATCCGTTCGGCCGTTCCGACCGGACCATCATCAGGCCGAACCCGGCCGGACGCCGCGCTCCGTTGCCCTCACGCCCGGCGCAGGCCGCGCCCGCGCCCTATGCCCCCCCTGCCGCCGCCTCGCCCGGCGTGCCCGGCGGCAGCGATGACTGGATCTCGGCCACCCCGGCTCCGCCGCGGCCGGCACCGCCCCCCGGCCCCGTGGGCGGCCCCCTGCCCGGCCGGGACCAGCTCCTGACGCCCAACGCCAACCCGCTGCTGCGGGCCGCGGGCCCCCTCCTGCTCCTGCTCGGCCGGCTGCGCTCGCAGCTCAGCAGCGCCCCGCTGACGCAGCTGCTCGGCCAGGTCACCGAGACGATCGAGGCCTTCGAGCATGAGGTCCGCGCCGCGGGCGCCTCGGCCGATCAGACGCGCGTCGCGAAATACGTCCTCTGCGCGGCGGCCGACGACATCGTCCAGAACATCCCCGGCGAGGACCGGCATGTCTGGACGCAGTACAGCATGCTCTCGAAATTCTTCGGCGAGCGTGTCGGCGGCGTGCGCTTCTTCGAGGAACTCGACCGCGCCAAGGCCGACCCGTCGGTCAATTACGACCTGCTCGAACTGATGCATGCCTGCCTGGCGCTGGGCTTCCAGGGCATCCACCGCACCTCCGCCGGCGGCGCCGCCAATCTCCAGATGATCCAGCGCAACCTCTTCGAGACGCTGCGCCGGGTGAAGCAGCCCGACCCCGAGCTGTCGCCGCGCTGGCGCGGCCAGGCCGTCGCCTCGCAGGTGGCGCGCTTCAGAGTTCCGGTCTGGTCGGTCGCGGCGCTCGCCGGCGTCGCCGTGCTCGGGCTCTATCTCGTCTTCCGCGCCCTGCTCGGCGGCAATGCCGAGGCGGCCGCCTCGGCATTGCTCACGGTCCACCCGAAGGGCGAACTCGGCCTCGTCCGCAAGGTGTTCTCGGCTCCCCCGCCGCCGCTGCCGCCGCCCCCGGTGCCACCCAAGGTCTGCGGCGCCGTGCAGCCGCCGATCGTCTGCCAGGTCACGCCGAACGTCATCATCGTCCGCCTCGTGGACATCACCCTGTTCGAGCCCGGCCAGGCCGCCGTGCGCGCCGAGTTCAAGCCCCTGATCGAGCGCATCGCGAGCGTGCTGGAAACTGAGGGCGGCGCGGTCAAGGTCGTCGGCCACACCGACAACGTTCCGATCCGCACGGCCCGCTTCGCCTCCAACCTGCAGCTCTCCCAGGCCCGCGCCAAGGCGGTCGGCGACCTGCTGCAGACCAAGCTGAGCAAGCCGGACCGCATCAGCGTCGAGGGCAAGGGTGCCGACGCGCCGATCGCCGACAATGCCAGCCGCGAAGGGCGTGCCAAGAACCGGCGCGTCGAGATCGTGATCCAGCGGCAGAGCTGAGGGAGGGCGAAGCATGAACCTCGCCACCTGGCTCCGGATCGCCGCCATCATCGTCGGGACGCTGGCGCTCGGCCTGCTCGTCTGGTTCGGCGCGCCCTTCGTCGCGATCGGCGAGATCAGGCCCTTCGACTCCGTCTGGGTCCGGCTGCCGATCGTCGCGCTGCTCGCGCTCGGCGCACTCGCCTGGATCGCGCTCATCGTCATCCGCCGACGGCGCGCCACCGCCGCCCTGACCGAGGCGCTGGAACAGCAGCAGGAGGCGACCGGCGACGGCGCTGCCCTCTCCGCCGCGATGCGCGACGCGCTCGCGACGCTGCGCCGCGCCCGCGGCAAGGAGGGCGGCGACTATCTCTACGACCTGCCCTGGTACGTCATCATCGGCCCGCCCGGCGCCGGCAAGACGACGGCCCTGGTCAATTCCGGGCTGAAGTTCCCGCTCGCCCGGGGCGGCGCGGCGCCGGCCGCCATCGCCGGTGTCGGCGGCACGCGCTATTGCGACTGGTGGTTCGCCGAGGATGCGGTGCTGATCGACACCGCCGGCCGCTACACCACGCAGGACACCGACAGCAGGGCCGAGAAGGCGAGCTGGCTTGCCTTCCTCGACCTGCTCAAGACCAACCGGCCGCGCCAGCCGATCAACGGCGTGCTGGTCGCGATCAGCGTCGAGGATCTGCTGACGGCCTCGCCCGAGGAGATCGCCGCTCATGCCGATGCGATCCGCAACCGCCTGCTCGAACTGAACGAGCGGCTGAAGGTCGATTTCCCGGTCTATGCGATCTTCACCAAGGCCGACCTGATCGCGGGCTTCAACGAGTTCTTCGGCGCGCTCTCGGAGCCGCAGCGCCGCATGGTCTGGGGCCACACCTTCCAGACCGCCGACAAGACCCGCAACATGATCGGCGACGTCGCGCCCGAATACGACGCGCTGGTCGCGCGGCTGAACGAGCGCCTCCCCGACAGGCTGCAGGACGAGGCCAACCCGACCGCCCGCGCCCAGATCTTCGGCTTCCCGAGCCAGATGGCGACGCTGAAGCGTTCGATCACCGACTTCCTCGGCCGCGTCTTCGAGCCGACGCGCTATCACGCCAATGCCACGCTGCGCGGCTTCTATTTCACCTCCGGCACGCAGGAGGGCACGCCGATCGACCAGCTGATCGGCGCGCTCTCGCGCAATTTCGGCAGCAGCCACGCCAGCGCCGGCGCCTATTCCGGCCGCGGCAAGAGCTATTTCCTGACCGACCTGATCCAGAAGGTCATCATCGGCGAGGCCGGCTGGGTCTCGACCGATCTCGGCGCGGCCCGCCGCGCGACCCTGCTCCGCGCGGCCGGTTTCGCCACGGTCGCGCTGGTGTCGCTCGCCGCGCTCGGCCTCTGGTGGACGAGCTTTTCGCGCAACAGCGACCTCATCACCGCCACCAATTACGGCCTGTCCGACTATCGCGCCAGCGCCGCGCCGGTGCTGCAGGAGACGACGATCTCCGAGCGCAATTTCAGCCGCGTCCTGCCGCTGCTGCACAAGCTGCGCCACCTGCCGACGGGCTATGCGACCCGCGAGGAGCCCACGCCGGTGGCCGCCACCTTCGGCCTGAGCCAGCGCGACCGGCTGCAGAATGCGGCCGAGCTGACCTATCAGCAGGCGCTGGAGCGGATGCTGCGCTCGCGCATCATCTTCCGGCTGGAGGAGCAGCTCGAGGCCAACCAGGCCAATCCCGGCTTCGTCTACGAGGCGCTCAAGGTCTACATGATGGTCGGCGGCCAGGCGAAGCTGGACCGCGACCTCGTCATCGCCTGGATGCGGCTCGACTGGGCCGAAAACCTCTTCCCCGGCGCCGCCAACGCCAAGGGCCGCGAGGCGCTGGAGGAGCATCTGGTCGCGATGCTCGATCTCGACGACGGCGAGGCCGAGCCGCTGGTCAAGCTCAACCAGTCGCTGATCGAGAACAGCCAGCGCACGCTGCGTCGCCTCAGCATCGCGGAACGCGCCTACGAACTGCTACGGACGCAGGCCCGCTCCCAGAGCCAGAAGGACTGGGTCGCCGCACGGCGCGGCGGATCGGATGTGCGGCTGGCCTTCGAGGGCGTCGGCGGCGAGGATCTCGACGCGATCCGCGTGCCCTATTTCTACACCTATGACGGCTTCCAGCACGCCTTCGTCGACCGCCTCGGCGACATCGGCGACCGCATCGAGAAGGAGCGCTGGGTGCTGGGCGAGAATGTCGACCAGCAGGCGATCGTCTCGCAATACGCCACCCTCTTCCAGGACCTGCTCAAGCTCTACAGCCGCGATTTCGTCGCCTCCTGGCAGCGCACGCTCGCCCGGCTGAAGCTGCGCCCGCTCAACGCCGACAAGCCGCAATATGTCGCGCTCAGTGCGATGGCGGCGCCGACCTCGCCCTTCAAGCAGATCCTCGAATCCGTCCGCGACGAGACGCAGCTGACCAAGGAGCGCGCCTCGGCGAAGAAGGCGGCCGCCCAGGCCGCGACCGCAGCGCTGGAGAAGCGGGCCAGCGACGCCCTGAGCCGGCTCGGCACCAACCTCCCGCTCAGCGCACCGGGCGTCGAGCGCGTGCTGGGAGCCGGCGGGAACGAGGCGCTCGGCGCCGATATCGAGGCGCAGTTCAAGCCGTTCCATGTCCTGGTCGAGGGCGATCTCGGCCGGCGGCCGGTCGACCAGCTCCTGCAGGTCCTGTCCGAGATCAACCAGAACCTCGCCATCGCCGCGACGAACCCGGCCCAGGCGGCGGCGGCCAATGCCGCGCTGGTGCCGCTGATCGCGACGCTGCGCGCCAATTCCTCGCGCTATCCGGCGCCCTTCGGCGCGATGGTCGTCTCGGCCGTCAACGACTTCGAGGGCGATGCCACCGGCGCGACCGTCGCCCTGCTGCGCCAGGCGCTGGCCGATCAGGTCAGCCGCGTCTGCACGGAGATCCTGACCAACCGCTACCCCTTCGTGAAAGGCAGCACGCGCGACGTGCCGCTGGCCGATTTCGCCCGCCTCTTCGCGCCCGGCGGCATCATGGACAAGTTCTACAAGGAGCGGCTCGAACCCTATGTCGACAGCTCCAAGGCGCAATGGAGCTGGCGCGCCGACAGCCGCGTCGCCCGCTCGCTCTCGGCGACGACCTTGCGCGAGTTCCAGCGCGCCAGCGAGATCCGGGAAGCCTTCTTCCCGACCGGCGGCAACCTGCCCTCGTTCCAGATGATCGTGGTGCCGACCGCCCTCTCCGCCGACGCCGCCAATGCGAAGCTCGAGATCAACGGCTTCACCGTGACCAGCCAGCAGGGCGTCAACACGCCCGCTCCCGTCATGTGGCCGGGCGCCGGTGTCGGCCGCACCGCGATCACGCTGACGCTGGGCGGGGCGAGCGGCGGCGGCGTCTTCGGCGGCGGCTTCTTCTCCTCGGGGCCGAGCGCGCCCTCCGGCGAGGTCAAGCTGTTCGAGCGCGACGGCGTCTGGTCCTTCTTCCGCCTGCTCGACACCGGCTCGGTGCTGCGCCAGGGCGACAATGTCGGGCTGACGTTGGCGGCGGGCGGGCGCCAGGTCGGCTACCAGTTCGGCGTCGGCTCGCTCAAGAATCCGCTGATCCTGCCTGCTCTGCGGGAGATCCGCTGCCCGTCGGGGATCTGAGGCGATGAGCTGTGGCCTGTTCGGGAAGCTGCCGGCCAAGCGCGACTTCATCGCGGTCAATGCGCCGGCCACCTTCCTGAAGGTCTATGAGAGTTGGCTCCAGGGCGGACTGACCGCGAGCCGCCTCTCCCTCGCCGGCGGCTGGCAGGAGGCCTTTCTCAACGCCCCGATCTGGCGTTTCTGGCTCGGCCAGGGTCTCTGCGGACAGGCCGTCGCGGGGGCCTTCATGCCCTCCGTCGACGGCGTCGGCCGCTATTTCCCGCTGACCGTCTTCGCGCTGGCTGAGCCCGGCGGCGCGATCCCGCATCCCGAGCTCGATCCGCAGGACGCCTGGTATGCGGGAATCGAGGATTTCCTGCTCGAGGCGCTCGATCCGGGGGCGAGCTTCGAGGCGGTCTCGGAGCGCCTGGCGCGGCTGGCCGTCCCCAACGACGCGCTGCTCGCGCCGCCGCCCGAGGAGATGCTGCGCCTCCCGGACGGCACCATCGTCACCGCTCTGGACAGCGCCGGTTTCCCGGCCCGGCTGGCCGCGCTGCGCGTCGAGGATCACGCCCGCGCCTATGCCCATGCGACCTGCTTCTGGACCGTCGGCGGCGAGAATTTCGAACCGCTCGCGCTGGTCGGGCACGGCTTGCCCGACCCCCATCTCTTCGCCGGCCTGCTGACGGGCCGTTTCGACACGTTCCTCGAACCGGGGCGGGCCGCGTCATGAGCGATCTCGGACAGAACGATCTCGGCCGCACGGCGCTTCCCTTCGAGACCGGCGCGGTCAGCCATGTCGGGCGGGTCCGCAGCGCCAACGAGGACAATCTCGTCGTGCGGCCGGAATTCGGCATCTGGGCCGTCGCCGACGGCATGGGCGGCCACGAGAACGGCGCGCTCGCCAGCGCCACCGTCGCCGCCGCGATCGAGAACATCGGCCCGACCGGATCGGCGCCGGATCTGCTGGCGCGGCTGGAGGCCGCTGTCCTGCAGGCCAATGCGGAGATTCGCCGGCGCATCGCCGAGGGCAATGGCGCGCCCATGGGCTCGACGCTGGCGGTTCTGCTGGTCCATGACCGCCATTTCGCCTGCGTCTGGTGCGGCGACAGCCGGATCTATCTCGTCCGCGCCGGCCAGATCCTGCAATTGTCGCGCGATCACACCGAGGTTCAGGACCTGGTCGAGCGGGGCGTGCTGACTCCGGCCGAAGCGAAGGTCTCGCCGCGGCGCCACGTCATCACCCGCGCGATCGGCGTCCACGAGCAGCCGGAGCTCGACCTCGACAGCGGCGAGATCGAGGATGGCGACGTCTTCTTGCTCTGCTCGGACGGGCTGACCGAGCATGTCGCGGAGGACGAAATCCTGGCGACGGTCGAGGAGAGGGGCGCCCAGCAGGCCTGCAATGCGCTGCTGCAGCTCACGCTCCAGCGCGGCGCGCGCGACAATGTCACGGTGATCGTCATGCGCTATACCCGCAGGGAGAACCGGACGACGCGGTGGATGCCCAATATGCGGATGCAGGAAACCGACACGCCATGAGCGACTCCGAGCGCACCGTCTTCGCTCCCCGGGCCGGCGCCGTCTCCGTCGGGACCACGCTGAACGGCATCTACGAGGTCGAGCGGCTGATCGCGGTCGGCGGCATGGGCGAGGTCTACAAGGGCCGCGCGATCCAGACCGGCGATGCGGTGGCGATCAAGATGATCCGCCCCGAACTGGCGCGTGACGAGGCGGCGCTCGCCCTTTTCCGGCGCGAGGCGGCTGCCCTGCACAACCTCTATAACGAGGCCATCGTCCGCTATTACGTCTTCACCATCGATCCGGGCACGCAGTCGCCCTATCTGGCGATGGAGTTCGTCGACGGCCAGCCGCTGTCGGAGCGCATCAAGGAAGTGCCGCTGAGTGTCGACGAGGTCGACCTCCTGCGCCGGCGCATCGCGCCCGGCCTCCATGCCGCCCATCTGCTCGGCATCGTCCATCGCGACGTCTCGCCGGACAACATCATCCTGCCCGGCGGCAGCATCGCCCGCGCCAAGATCATCGATTTCGGCATCGCGCGCTCCAGCCTTCTCGGCGAAGGCACGGTCATCGGCTCGGGCTTCGCCGGGAAATACAACTACGTCTCGCCGGAGCAGCTCGGGCTCTTCGGCGGCGACGTCACCGGCCGCTCCGACATGTACAGCTTCGCGCTCGTCCTGGCCGAGGCGCTCGCCGGCAAGCCGCTCGATATGGGCGGCAGCCAGGTCCAGATCCTCGACAAGCGCCGCAGGCTCCCGGACCTTTCGGCCATCGATGCCCGCATCCGCCCGCTTCTCGCGCGGATGCTGGCGCCCGATCCGGCCGACCGCTTCGCCGACATGTCCGAGGTCGCGGCCTGGCAGGCCCAGACCACCCCCGCCAAGGCGGCGGGCGGCGGCGGCGGTTCCTCTACCCGGCTCGTGGCCGGCATCGCCGCCCTCGCCCTGCTCGCGGGCGGCGGCTTCTATGGCTGGACGCTGCTGAACGACAAGCCGAAGCCGGGCGGCGCCCCGCCACCGGCGCTGACCGAGAACCGCAGCGAGGCCGCGGCATCCGCCCAGCCTCCCGCGCCACCTGCCACGCCGCCGGCAAACCAGCCGAAAGTGCCCGAGCTGGTCGAACCGCCGGCCGTTCCGTCTCCGGCCGTAGCCACGCCGTCGGCGCCCTCACCTGCCCTGGCCACGCCTGCGAATCCGCCACCGGCCCTGAACGAGCCAGCGAGCGGCGCCGCGGCCCAGCGGCCCCCTCAGGCGCCCGCGCAGCCGCCAACGCCGCAGCCCAATCCCCAGGTGGCGATCCAGACGCCGACACCGCCTCCGGTGAGCCCGCCCGATCCGAGGCTGCCGCAGCCGACGCCGGAGCCTGTGCGGCCTCCGGCCGTGACGGCCGCGCCGCGCGCGCCGCTGGAGCGCATCCAGAACTACATCGCGACCTATCAAGGCGGGCCTTGCGTCTTCCTCTGGCCGACGGAGCTGACCGCCACCCGCGCCGTGCTGGAGGGCTTCGGCAACGAGACCGCGCCCTTCGTCGCCTTCGACAACGCCTTCAAGGCGGCGCAGGGCTTCGAGGCGCAGATCCATCTGCGGCCGATCACGGCGGCGCAATGCCCGATGGCGGATTTCCTGCGTGCGCTGGGCGACAACATCGACCGGACCCCGCGACTCCAGATCAACGCCTTCAACATGAAGAGCGGCGATGTGCTGAGCGGCACCATCGACAATGACGGCGGCCGCAACGTCGCCGTGGTGCTGATCGGGGACGACGGCCTCGTCTACAATCTCGGCAGCTATCTGCGCCGCGACGGACGCCGCGCCACCTTCAACCTGAAGCTCGAATCGGCCGGGGGCGGCCCGCGGCCCCAGACGGTGCTGACCTTCGTCAGCGCCGCGCCGCTGCCGGCGCTCTCGGGCCCCAACCCGACGCCCTCGACGGATTTCTTCGCCAGCCTGAAGCAGGACGTGGCGCGCCAGGGCGAACCACTCGGTCTCGGCGTGCGCTATTTCCGGATCGACTGAGCGCGCGGCTCCGTCCGCTCAGTCCGCCTCGCGGTAGAGCACGCCCCACTCGTCCTGCCAGAGGCCCTGCGGATCCTCGACGACGATCGGCGCGCGGATCTCGTTGGCGAGCCGGACGGCGGCGCGGAAGGCCTCCACAGGCGGCATCGGGTCGCTGACGAAGTCGTTGACGAGATGGCCGCCCGCCAGATCCGCCGGACAGGAGATCCGCCCGCGCGTCTCGCCATCGCCCGCGCTCAGGCTGAGCGTGATCGCGTCGTCCTGCGGCTCGTCGACCTGCTCGAAACGGTTCGTCGCCATGTCCTGTCTCCCAATCCGGTTCGGGCGGGACGGGCGTCCCGTCCGTCTACTTCTTCGCCCGCTCCGCCGCCGCAGGGGCGCCCGGCCGCACGGCCTTGTAGCGGTCGAGCCTGACCTTGATCATCTCGTTGAACTTGCGGTGCACCTCCGAGACCGACAGCGTCTTGGTCTCGCCGCCGGCATCGGCATAGAAGATCGGGCGGTTGGCCTGGGCCGGCCGCGGCAGCAGATCCGCCGCCTTGACGTCGGGCTTCTCCTCCATCGTCTCGATGAAGGTCTGGGCGGCATCCGGCCCGAGGAAGTGGATCAGATAGATCTCGCCGCCGGTGAGATGGCGCCCCATCGCCTTCTCCAGCCGCAACGTGTCGCGCTTCAGCATCTCGCCCGCCAGCAGCGCCGAGAGATAGGGCTCGCGCCTGAGATCGAGGATGCGCTGGCGCTCGGCCGCATCCGCGACGAAGAACTGGCGGCCATTGCGGCCGATCAGCTTCGCCTCCGCCGCCAGCCCATGCTTCGCACCGAACTCGCTGACGACGCCGAGCCAGGTCTGCTCGATGAACTGGTAGAGTCCGGTCGCCGAGGATGTCTTCGCCTGGACCGAGGTCGAGAAGGAGGATTCCTTGTCCGCCACCGCCATCAGCAGAGTCGGATCGGCCCCCACCACCTTGCCGGCGCGCACGATCGTCTCGACCAGATGCCGCCGGATCCGGATCGGCCCGAAGGTCAGCAACTGCTCGGGGTCGCCGCCGCTCGTGATCGGCGCCTGCGGAATGCGCGAGGGCGTCCCGCCCGGAGGCCTGCCCGGCAGCGTCGGCGGCACCAGCAGGATATTGGCCGGCGGCAGCGCCAGCGGCACGACCGGGATCTCCGGCGCCGCCGCCTGCTCGCGGATCTCCGCGAGGCTGGGATCGGCCCTCAGCGCGAATTCGGTCGCCTCGCGCGCCGCCTCCAGATCGCTCTCGACCGAGGAGATGACGAGCGAGGGCCGGGCCGCCGTCTGCAGCGGCGGTGCGCTCAGGATCGCCACCATCTCCGGATCGGGCGGCGCCTCCGCCTGGCGCAGCTTCGCCAGCGCGATGGCGAGGACGGCCGCCGCGAGGCAGGCGATGCCGGCCGCGAGCGCGATCAGCGGCATCGGGCTACGGCGCGGACGCGGTGCCGGCGGCGCCGCAGCGGCGGGCGTGGGGATCGCACCGGCCGCGCCCGCCATCTCCGCCGGCGGCGCCGCCTCTCCGGCCACGCGGCGGCGCAGCGGCTCGAGCCAATCCGGCGCCTTCCCGGCCAGGGCGGAAAGATCGCCCACCAGCCGTTTCGCGGTCAGGGCCGGCACGCCGGCCTCGCGTTCGAGCACGCCGACGGCGCCCTTGGCGCCCTCCTCCGTCATCAGCCGCAGCGCGAAGAACCAGAGCTGCAGCGGGGTGCGGCGGTTGTCCAGCACCGTGCCGGCCCCAGGCTGGACCATGTAATGGCAATGCTCGCAGGCGAAGGCGCGCAGCTTCGGACGCGGCGCGAAGCGGCTGGGCCGCCCGCAGGCCGGACAGGTCATCGCGCCGGCGCCATGGCGGGCGCGCATCAGCGCCTCGAGGCAGGCCTCCTCCGGATAGGCCGCCTGGAACTGCCTGAAGCGCTCACCCATCGGCCCTCACCCGGCCGGCCTCCCGGATCGTTCGCCCTTGCCGCTGCGGCAGAGTAGAGCCGCCCCGCTTTGCCGACAATGGCACCGCGCCCGTCACGCCTGCAGCAGGCCCAGCCGGGCGACATCCCTCAGATGAACGGAAATCTCCTCCGCCGTCGCCCGCCGCGGCAGGTCGCCGACCTCGGCGCCGGACCCGTGCGCCTCGTCGAGGAAGGCGTTGAGGTCCGCCAGCAGACGCGCCTCGGCGCGCGTGCCGTCGAGCAGACAGACGAACTTACGCACGATGACGCCGTCGAGTGCGACCATGCGATGGCGCAGATCGGTGACCTCGCGTGCCGTCGTCGCCTGCCAGCGCGCCACCGGGCTGGCCAGCGGCCGCTCGGAGATGGCGGTCGTCAGCGGCGGAGGCTCCAGCCGGACATCGAGAAGCCCGGCCCGGAAGATCGCGAGCAGTGCATCCTCGAGTTTTCCGATCTGCTGCGCCTGTTCCGGACCGGCCGCGCCGCCGACATCCGCGACGGCCAGCGCGACCAGCTCGTCGAAGGCGATGCTGGCCGGCCAGGCCTCGCCGAGCCGGCGCAGGGCCGCCTTGCCCAGCGGCAGATCGACCGAGAGTCGCACGCCCTCGTCGAACATGAACTGGTCGACGCCCGGCCGGGCGTCCTCGCCCGGTTCGGCGAGGCGTGTGTTGGCGGCGAGGTGGTAGGGCTGCAATGCACCGCGCCCGATGCCACGCTTCAGCGCGACCTCCTGCCGACACAGCAGCGTTTCGCGAAAGGCCCGGCCGATCAGCAGGTCGAGCGTCTGCTCGCGCCGCACCGCCTCATCGACCGAGATGCTTGCGATCATCGCCTGGGCCGGCCCCTTTGCGGCACCGAACTGGTTCGGGAAGGACGCCTCCGCCAGGAACTGCAGCCCCTGGCGCTGCGCCGCGTCGAGCACCTCATGCAGCGCGAAGGCGCGCGCGCCGGGATTGAGATCGTCGTGATAGAGCACGTTGTCGGGCGTGTCCGCGAGCTGCCGCAGCCGCTGCCGCAACGACGCGCCATGGAAGGTCTCGGCGTCGCTCGCCTCGGCGAAGGCCGCGAGCGCGGCCCGCGCCACCCGCACGCGCTCCTCCGGCTCGTGCACGTCGCGCGTGGCGTAGAGCATGACGTCGCGCGCCAGATCGCGAAGCCGGCAGCCCGGCAGGGCATTGTAGCTCACATAGGCGATGCCGTGCGGCGTCAGCAGCCGTCCGAAGATGGCCAGGATCGCCTCGCGCACGATGTCCGGCACCCAGGAATAGACGCCATGGACGAGGATGTAGTCGAAGGTGCCGAGCTCGTCGCCGACAGCGAGGATATCGCGGTGGTGGAAAGCGATGTTGCGCAGCCCCAGTTCCTGCTGAGCGATGGTCGCCTTCGCGATCGCGCTGCCGCTGAGGTCCAGCCCGACGAAGTCGCTCTGCGGATACTGCGCCGCCATCGGCAGCAGATTGCCGCCGCGACCGCAGCCGAGTTCCAGCACGCGCATGCGCTGCGGCGACGCCGCCTCCAGCCCATGGAAATGCGCGATCGTCGCCAGCCGCGCCGGATGCGTCTGCGCGAAGGCGTGGCCGGGATAGGCGACGGCGTCATAGGGGTTGATCGCCGCGTCGTTCATGCTCGCCATCCGCCTCCGAAGACCGCCCTCGCCCCGCATCGGAGCAGCGACACGCCGACGGCGCTTCCTCCATTCGAAGGAGGCATCGCAGAGCGGCGCGAACGCGGTCTCAGCAGCCGATGACCTTGAACTCGACGCGCCGGTCGAGCGCGTCGCTGGCGTCGTCCCGGCCGGTCCCGACGAGATTGTCGCGATAGCCGCGCCCGGTCGCGATCATCCGGTCGCGCTTGTCGGGCATCCCCGTCAGCAGCAGGTCCATGATGAACTGCGCCCGGGCGACCGAGAGCCGCTCGTTGAGATGCGGCGTGCCTGTGCGGGAGGTGTGACCGACGATCTCGAGACAGGCGTTCTTCTGCCGCACCCGCGTGGCGATCTGGCTCAGCCACATCGGATAAGGCTCGATCGTCTTCGGATCGTCGATGAACTGGGTCGATCCGGGCCGGAACAGCAGCCGGACGGACAGCTGCTCGGTGCCGAGCCCGTAATCGACCAGGTCTCCGAAGGCCTCGACCGCGTCGTCGCGCCGGCCCAGCTTGCTGTTGGCGAGATAGGTGCCGACGCGAACGCGGTGCTGGTCGCCGCCGGGGAGCTTGCGCGCCGTCCGGTAGAAGGCCAGCGCCTCGCGGAAGCGCTGCGCCTCGTATTCGGTGATCCCGTCCTGGATGAGCGCGTTGGCGCCGAGCCGGTCGACATAGGCCGGATCGAGCCGCCCCCCGACCTGCGTCGCCTGGCAGGTCTTCACATAGGCATCCGTCGCCTGGTCCTTCGCCCAGACCGGCGTGTCACGGAAATAGGGCGTCGGCGTCACGTCGACATTGTCGGGCATCGCCCGCGCCACGCCCTTGGAGACGACGGTGCGCGACTTCAGATCGGCAAGGCTCAGACAGATCCGGAACACATCCGGCGGGGCCTCGTTGCCGGCCTGGCTGATGGCGGTGAACGTCCCGACCAGCACGACCGGATCGCGCGCCAGAACCTCCGTGGTGAAAGGCTGGACGACGAAGCGCGGATAGGACGCCTGGACGATCTCCGTCAGCCGCTGCTGCATGGCCCGCGTCGCGGCGGATTGCGCGCCGGAAGCGGCGTCGATCAGCGGATCGATCACCAGCTCGATCCGCTCGCCCTGGATCACCGCCTTGGAGAAGAGATCCGTCGCGGCGCGCTGCAGCGCCTCGGGGAACGGGACCGGCGCCGGCGGCGGCGTCTGGGCCGCGGCGAGACCGGTACCGCCCGCGAGGCAGACCGCCGCCAGGAGCGAGCGCAGCCATCCGGCCGGCGCAGCGCGTCGATCACTCGTCATGATGTCACCCCCGCCGATGGCCGGGATCGCTGGATCAGCGGCACAGCTGCAACTGCTCCTTGGCCTGCGGGGTCAACTCGCCGAGCTGCGCCCGCAACAGGATCTCGCTGCAGGTCGCCGCGCTGGGGCGCGTCGCTTGCGTCCGTGCGGGTTGGGCCCGCGCGCCGGTTCCGGGTGCCGCAACCGCACGTTCGGCCGGAGCGGGCTGCGCGGGCGCCGCCCCGAATGTCGAGACGACCGGCTCGGCCGGCGCCGACATCGTCAGCGTGCCCATGCGCGCCGCCATCGCCTGCTCCAGCACCCGCCGCTCGTCGGCGAGCCGCCGCTTCTCGGTTTCGAGCGAGGCCAGTTCGCGTTCGCGCCGCGTCACCTCCTCCGAGAGGCGCTGCCGCTCGGCGCGCTCCTGCGGCGCGGGGACCGGGCTCGGCCGGATCGTGCCGGCGACCGGCGTCGCGGGGCGGGTTCCGGGCGCCGAGGCGAGGTCCGGGCCACTCTCCGTCTGGCGCCGGGCGAGATCCGTCGCCGCCTGCTGGCGGACGCGCTCGGCCCGTTCGACACGCTCCAGCAGGGCACGCTCGCGCTCGGCGAATTCGCGCGCCAGCGATTCGCGCTCCTTAGCCTCTCCGGCGCGACGCTCGATCAGGTCGAGCCGCGTGCGCGCATCGATGGTGAAAAAGCTCGTCGGATAGCGCTGGATGAAGTCGTGATAGACGGCCGGGTCCTCGCTCGTGCGGATTCGCCCCCACACGTCGCTGTCGGTCTCGGAGCGGTTGAGGTAGAAGTCGCCGAGCAGCGAGAGCGACAGTTCCGGCGTCTGACGGCCATTGGTGGCGTCGTAGACGCTCTTCTGCACGCGGCGGAACAGCGTCGCCACCTCGAGCCCCGGCTGCTCGATCTCGCGCACCAGCGCCGCCGTGAAGGGGCTGTTGCGCCCGGTGCCGTCGGCCGCGACGTCGTTGGCCTGGGTGGCGTAGGCGATCACCATGCCCTGCGCCCGCGCGACCGGCGCCAGACCCGTGCCGACGGCGAAGCTGCGCGTGCCCTGCCGCCGGGCGAGCTGGGTCACGAAGGGATTGTTGCGGCAGGCGTCGAGCACCATGATCTTGACGCCCTTGGAGAAGTTCAGCGCCGTCAGCACGTCGTTCAGCCGCGTCGTTTCGTACTGGACGCCGATCTCGTCCTCCACCCGCGCCTCGACCGGCACCAGGAAGTTCTCGCCGTTGAACTGCAGGCCGTGGCCCGCATAGTAGAACATTGCGGCGTCGGCATCCTGCGCCAGCCGCGCGAACCGCGTCACCGCCTGGTCCATGCCGCGCTTGTCGAGATCGATGCCATCGACGACCTCGAAGCCGATGCGGCGCAGCGCCGCCGCCATGTCGCGCGCATCGTTGACGGTGTTCGAGAGAACCGGCGCGTTGGCATAGCTGGAATTGCCGATGACCAGCGCGACGCGGCGTTCCGTCGCCGCCGCAGCCGGCAGCGCCAGCAGCAACAGGGCGAAGCTCATAAACAGAGGCAGTCTGGCGATCAGGTTCATGCGGCCCTTCCCGGCGACAAGGTAACGGAGATGCCGCTGAAAATCCAGACGGCTCAGGCCCGCAGCCCTGTCCGCAACCGGCCCCAAACCGTTGATCAAACGGCTATTTGGCTTGCCGGAGCCCACCGGCGCTGGTAGCTTTCGCGTGCTTCGGGGGCGAAGGAGATCAGGGCTGGTGCAGAGAGTTCGGCTCGGCATCCTGTCGGCGCTGCTGATGCTGGCGGCCGCCTCCGCCGCATTCGTCCCGTCCGTCTGGGCGCAGGAGGCGGCCCGGCCGCGCAGCAAGGCACCGGCCGATGCCCGGCTGGCTTTCGTCGGAATCGCCGATGGCGCGAAGCTGCCGGGCAAGTTTCTGGTCCGTTTCGCCCTGTCGGGCATGGAAGTCGTCCCCGCCGGCCAGAACCAGCCCAATGCCGGCCATCACCACATCCTGATCGACACCGATCTGCCGCCGCTCGACCAGCCGATTCCCAGCGATTTCAACCATCTCCATCTCGGCAGCGGCCAGACCGAGATCGAGATCACGCTGCCCCCGGGGCGGCACACGCTGCAGCTTCTCTTTGCCGATCACGATCACGTGCCTCACGATCCGCCGGTGATGTCGCCGCGCATCACGGTGGAGGTGACGGAGGAGGCTGACGAGAAGCCGCGCGTTGCTTCGCCACCTGGCGCGAGGGTGTTCTTCGTCGATCTCGTCGACGGCGCCACCATCCCGACGCGCTCGATCATCCGCTTCGGCGCCGAGGGCGTGGCGCTGTCACCGGCCGGAACGCGCCATCCCAATGGCGGCCACCATCATCTGCTGATCGATACGGAGCTGCCGCCGCTCGACCGCGAGATTCCGAGCGACTTCAACCATGTCCATTTCGGCCGCGGCCAGACCGAGGCAGAGGTCACGCTGCCGCCGGGCGAGCATACACTGCAGCTTCTGATGGGCGACCACGACCACGTCCCCCATGACCCGCCGCTGATGTCGCCCCGCATCCGGGTGCGGGTCGTCGAGGGCGACCAGGTGGCCACAGCCACGCCGACGACCCGTCCGGACGGCAAGCCGGTTCTGACCCCCGCGCCCCCCGATGCCGCCGTCTACTTCATCTACCCGCGCGACGGGGACGTGATCTTCCCCAACACGACGGTCCGCTTCGGGCTGCGCAATATGGGCGTGGCCCCGGCCGGCGTCGCCAAGCCGAACACCGGCCATCACCACCTCATCGTCAACGCGCCGACGCCGCCGCTCGACGAGGCGATCCCCGCCGATCTCAACCACATCCATCTCGGCGGCGGCCAGACCGAGCGGCGCATCACCCTGCCCCGCGGCGAGCACACGCTGCAGCTGATCTTCACCGACGAGAATCATGTGCCGCATGATCCGCCCATCCTGTCGGAGCGCATCCGAGTGACGGTCGCGCCCGGCGGCAGACGCCCGGAGAAGCGGCGATGACCCCGTCACGTTTCGCCGCTCTCCTTGCCGCCTCGGTCCTGCTGGCTGCGTCCCCGGCCCTCGCCCAATCGGGCTCCGGCCGGCAGCCCGCGCCGAAGGGAGCCGAGGTCTATTTCCACTATCCGCTGGACGGGCTGCGCGTGCCGGAACGCTTCACGGTTCGCATGGGCCTGAAGGAGATGGGCCTCGCCCCCGCCGGCACCGAGTGGCCCAACACGGGCCATCACCATCTCCTGATCAACACCGAGCCCGGCCCGCCCGACCAGCCCATTCCCGCCGACTACAACAACATCCATCTCGGCAACGGCCAGAGCGAGGTGGTGGTGACGCTGCCGAAAGGCCGTCATACCCTGCAGCTTCTGCTCGGAGACCATAACCACGTGCCGCATGATCCGCCGGTGATGTCGCGCAAGATCACGATCTATGTCCGCTGAGGCGCCGGTGCGATCGGACGAGCTTCGCAGGACCATGAGGACCGGCCTCTCCTGGTGGCGCCCCCTCGCCCTGGCGGTCGGCGCGATGCTGCTGTCGGCTGGCGTCGGGCTCGCCCAGACCGGCGATGCCGGGCAGCGGCGCGTCGGCCTCGTCATCGGCAACGGCGCCTATGGTTCGGCCCCCGTGGCAGGCGCGACCGCCGATGCCAGCGCCGTGGCCGACACGCTGCGCGCGGGCGGATTCGACGTCGTCACGGCCAAAGATGCCAATGCCGCCGCGCTGCAGGATGCGATCGCCGCCTTCGGCGCGAGGCTGGGCCGGGGCGCTCAGGCCGTGGTGTTCTATGCCGGCCATGCCGTACAGCAGCGCGGCCGCAACTTCCTCGTCCCCGTCGATCCGCGCCTGCGCTCGGCCGCCGACATCGCCCGCGCGGCGGTCGATCTCGACCTCCTGCTCGATGCGCTGATCGTGGCCCGGCCCTCCAGCGCCCTCGTCGTCCTCGACGCCAGCCGCGACAATCCCTGGCAGGCGGAGATCGGCGGCGCCGGCAAAGGCCTGCTCGCCATCGACCGGATGGAGGCGATCAGCGTGATGTTCACCACGGCGCCCGGCCGCACCGTCGCCGACCGCGGCAACCCGGCCGTGGACGAATGGATCAAGGCGATCCGCACGCCAGGGCTCGACATGCAGGCCGCCCTGGCCCGCACCCGCGACGCCGTGGCGCGGCAGACCCGCCGCGCCCAGCAGATCTGGACCTCCTCCGAGCCGCCGCCCGGCCTGATCGTCACGCCGGTCGCCCGCCCGGCGCAGGTCGCCCAAAACAACCGCGCCGTCATCCCGCTGCCGCCGCCGGAGTCGCCCGCTGCCCGGCAGGACGCCTATGAGCTCGCCTTCTGGGAGTCGATCCGCTCCAGCGAGAACCCGGCTGAATACCGCGCCTATCTGAACGCTTATCCCGACGGGCGCTTCGCCGCCCTCGCCCGCACCCGCGAGCAGCAATTCTTGGCACGGCAGAACGCCTCTGCCGCGCCGCCCGCCGCCCCCCTGCCCCAGCCGGCGCCGCCTGTCGCCTCCCTGCGCGAGCCGCCGCGCGCCCCGGCCCCGCCGCCTCCGGCCGCGACCTCGGCCCGCACCGTGCGCGACTGCGACGATTGTCCGGAACTGATCGCGATCCGCCCCGGCAGCTTCGAGATGGGCGCCAACGAGCTCTACGAGTTCGAGAAGCCGGTCCACACCGTGACGATCCGCGACGGCTTCCACATCGGCGTGCGCGAGGTCACCTTCGACGAATGGGACGCCTGCGTCGATCAGGGCGGCTGCAGCCACCGCCCGAACGACCGGGGGCTGGGCCGCGGCAAACGCCCGGTGACGGACATCCACTGGAACGACGCCAACGCCTATCTCGCCTGGCTCTCGGCCCGCACCGGCAAGCGCTACCGCCTGCCCAGCGAGGCGGAGTGGGAGTATGCCGCGCGCGGCGGCACGACCACGACCTATCCCTGGGGGGCGACACTGGTGAAGGAGCGCGCCAACTGCGTCGGCTGCAACGAGCCGACGCGCCGGCAGGCGGTCGAGACCGGGCAGTTTCCGCCCAACGGCTTCGGGCTCTTCGACATGGCCGGCAACGCCGCCGAATGGGTCGCCGATTGCTGGAGCGACAGCTACCGCGCCACCCCGCGCGACGGCAGCGCCTTCACAGCGCCGGGCTGCCGCGAGCGCGTGCTGCGCGGCGGCTCCTTCAACAACGATCCGCGCTATCTGCGCTCGGCCGCCCGCTTCAAATACGAGGCCGATGTGCGCTTCTTCACCAACGGCTTCCGGGTCGTCAGGGAGCCCTAGAGCCGGCCTCCCGGAACCACAGGCGCAGCGGGATTTGCTGATCGCCGCCGCAGGCGACGAAGCTGTGGCGCTCCGGCGAGAGCGTGCCGGAGAAGCGGCAGGAGGCGCCCGCCAGCGTCATCTCGGCGCTGTAGCGCTCGCCGCGCAGGGTCAGGCGGATCTGGCCGCTCTTCTCCGGTGTTTCGCCCGGCCCGCAGACGGCATTGTGCTTCATCAGCAGGGGGCCGGACAGGGCAGCCGTGCCCGAACGCCCCGCCCGCTCTTCGGAGAGGGTCGCGCTCACGTCCCATTCGCCGAGATAGCCGAACTTGCCGACGAGCTCGCGCGCCGAGGCCTCGACCCCGAAACCGATCAGGCACAGCACGGCCAGACAACCCCGGATCAAGCGCGTCACGCTCCTCTGCTCGGGATCGAAGCTAGCATGGCGACGCGATGCGGCAAGGCTGCGAGAGGCAGCGGTTGCGTCAGGCGGACGATGGGAGAAAGCTGGAGCGGGTGAAGGGAATCGAACCCTCGTATTCAGCTTGGAAGGCTGCTGCTCTACCATTGAGCTACACCCGCGCTGCCTCCGAAATTCCCCAGCGGCGGCCGGAAGTCAACCCGTTCCGAGCACGGGCCGCGCCGTTTCCGGCGTCGCAGTGCGCGCCGTCGCGGCCTCGCTGCGGAAATAGCCGAGCAGCCGCAGCGCGTTGAGCGTGACCAGCACGGTCCCGCCGGTGTCGGCGAGGATCGCGACCCACAGGCCCGTCGTGCCGATGACGGTGGTGACGAGGAACACCGCCTTCAGGCCGAGCGCCAGCGCGATGTTCTGGCGGATATTGGCCATCGTCGCCCGCGCCAGCCCGATCAGCGCCGGCACATCGCCGACGCGGTCATGCAGCAGCGCCGCGTCCGCCGCCTCGATGGCGACGCGCGTGCCCGAGCCCATGGCGATGCCGACCTGCGCGCTGGCGAGCGCCGGCGCGTCGTTGATGCCGTCGCCGACCATGGCGACGCGGCCGCCACGGGCGAGTTCGGCCACCGCCTTCGCCTTGTCGGCGGGCAGCATCCCGGCCGTGACCGCGACGCCCAGCGCCTCGCCGACCGCCGCTGCTGCGCGCGGGTTGTCACCGGTCAGCATCAGCGGGCGGATACCCATCGCATTGAGCCGGCCGATCGCGGCCGCTGCATCCGGCCGCGGCTCGTCGCGTAGCGCAAGCAGCCCTACGGCGCGCGCCGCACTGACCACGACGACGACGGTCTTGCCCTCGCCTTCGAGCCGGTCGATCGCCGCCAGGGCCGCCTCCGGCAGGGGCGCCCAGGCGGCGGCGTGGCGCGGCGCGCCGACGAAGACGGCCGCCTCCCCGATCGTGCCCGCCATGCCCTTGCCCGGTACGGCCGCGACATCCTCCGCCATGACGGTGGCGACCGCCTCGGCTTCAGCCCGCGCGACGATGGCGGCCGCGAGCGGATGGCTCGAGCGCCGCTCGACCGCCGCCGCCAGCGCCAGGACCCGAGGCTCGGCCGCTTCCAGCGCCACGACATCGGTGACGACGGGGCGGCCGATCGTCAGCGTGCCCGTCTTGTCGAAGGCGACGGTGTCGACGCCCGCCAGCGCTTCGATCACGGCCCCGCCCTTGATCAGGAGCCCGCGCCGCGCCGCTGTGGCCAGGCTGGATGCGATGGCGGCGGGAACCGAGATCACCAGCGCGCAGGGACAGCCGATCAGCAGCAAAGCGAGCCCGCGATAGATCCACTCGCCCCAGGTGCCGCCTGCGAGCAGCGGCGGCAGCACGGCGACCAGCAGCGACAGCCCGACGATGAAGGGCATGTAGATCCGCGAGAAGCGGTCGATGAAGCGCTCCGTCGGCGCCTTGGCGTCCTGCGCCTCGGCGACCAGCGCGACGATGCGCGCGATCATCGTGTCCTGCGCCGCCCGGCCGACACGGACCGTCAGCGCGGCCTCGTGATTGACGGTGCCGGCGAAGACCTCCGAACCGGGCTCCTTGGCCTTTGGCATCGATTCACCGGTGATCGGCGCCTCGTCGACGCTGGAGGTGCCCGTCAGCACCGTGCCATCGGCCGGGATGCGGTCGCCAGGGCGCACCAGCACGCTCTGGCCGATGCGCAGGGTTTCGGCCGCCACCTCGCGGACGGTACCGCCCTCCTCGAGCCAGGCGGTCTGCGGCACCAGTGCGGCGAGCGAGCGGATGCCCGAGCGCGCCTTCTCGGCGGCGACGCCCTCCAGCACCTCGCCGACACAGAACAGGAAGACGACGATCGCCGCCTCCTCCGCCGCGCCGATGACGAGCGCGCCGGCCACCGCGATCGTCATCAGCATCTCGATGGTGAAGGGCGCGCCGGCCAGGGCCGAGACGATCGCCCGGCGCGCCACGGGAGCCGCCGC
This sequence comes from Allobosea massiliensis, assembly GCF_042655245.1. Classification (NCBI taxonomy): domain Bacteria; kingdom Pseudomonadati; phylum Pseudomonadota; class Alphaproteobacteria; order Hyphomicrobiales; family Alloboseaceae; genus Allobosea; species Allobosea massiliensis. The sequence goes on from NZ_JBHSLU010000040.1 coordinate 48,896, forward strand.
GATCAGGCTGGCCGTGATGAAGAGCGGGTCGTGCCAGCCCGGTGCGAGCACGCTGACGAGATAGGCCAGCGCGACGAGCGCGCCCGAGGCTATGGCGAGCCGGCCCTTGGCCTGGCGCCACCAGGCGGAAGGCGCCTCGCGCCTGAGCGACACAGCTTGCGTCGCCGCGAGCCGGCTCGGCTTGTAGCCCAGCGTCGCGATCCGGCTCTCGATCGCCTCGGGCGGCGTCAGCCGCTCGTCGAGGCGCAGCGCCAGCGTTTCCTTGGTCACGGAGATACGGATGCCGGAGACGCCCGGCAGCCGCTCCAGCGCGGCGCGGATCGTCTGGGCGCAGTTGCCGCAATCCATGCCCTGCACCTGCCAGAGCAGCGCGCCCGGCTCATGCTCCGGCAAGGCTTCGGCCGCTGGCTCCGCATGCGAATGGCCATGGGCATGGTCGTGATCGTGCTCGTGGTCGTGATCATGGCCGCAGCCCGGGCCGTGGCTGTGCGGGGCGCTCGCGGCAGCGGCAGCAGGCGGGGCGTGATCATGTCCGCCGCAGCAGGCGGACCCGCAGGAGGCCGGCGCCGCAGCGACGACGTCAGGGAGCTTCGGGGCGAGAGCGGAATCGGGTTGGGACATGGGGCACCGGGCGTCGTGAATCGCGAACCGGCCAGACCCTACTTCCTGTAGCCACTAGAGGTTCAAGCGCCTTTTTCAGCCGCGCTCAGGCGGCGGCAGCAGCCCGGCCATGCGCCGCGAGCGGCGGTCGGAAACCGCGCAGCCGCAGCGCATTGGCGACGACGCTGACGCTGGAGAGCGCCATGGCGAGCCCCGCCACCATCGGCGACATCAGGATGCCGAAGGCCGGGTAGAGCACCCCGGCCGCGACCGGGATCAGCACCGCATTATAGCCGAAGGCCCAGAACAGGTTTTCTGTGATGTTGCGCAGCGTCGCCCGCGACAGCGCCACCGCATTCGCCACATTGCGGAGATCGCCCGACATCAGAACAACATCGGCGCTCTCGATCGCGATGTCCGTGCCGGTGCCGATGGCCAGCCCGACATCGGCCTTGGCCAGCGCCGGCGCATCGTTGATGCCATCGCCGACGAAGGCGACGCGAGCGCCCCCCGCCTGCAGCCGCTCGATCACCGCGACCTTGCCGGCCGGCAGCACCTCGGCCACAACCTCGTCGACGGGCAGGCCCCGCGCGATCGCCTCGGCCGTGCGCCGGTTGTCGCCGGTGATCATCACGATCCGCAACCCCTGCGCCCGCAGCGCTTGAAGCGCCTCGCGGCTGGTCTCCTTGACCGGATCGGAGACGGCGAGGATGGCGGCGAGCCGCCCGTCGATCGCCGCATAGAGCGGCGACTTGCCCTCGCCTCCGAGCCGCGCCGCCGTCGCGGCGAAGGGGGACAGGTCGATGCCGGCCCGGACCAGCAGCCGGTCGGCCCCGACCAGCAGCGCCCGCCCCTCGACGGTGGCCGTGACGCCAAAGCCGGGCTCGGCGGCGAAGGCGGCGGGCTCGGACAGGATTTGGCCGCCCTCGCGGGCCGCCGCGACGATGGCCTGCGCGATCGGGTGCTCCGAGCGCGTCTCGACCGCCGCCACCAGCCGCAGGACCTCATCACGCGCGAAGCCCTCGGTGACCTCGACATCGGTCAGCTCGGGCTTGCCCCGCGTGATCGTGCCGGTCTTGTCGAGCGCGACGACCGTGACATCGCGCAGGGCCTGCAGCGCTTCGCCGCGCCGGAACAGCACGCCCATCTGCGCCGCCTTGCCGGTGCCGACCATGATCGAGGTCGGCGTCGCCAGCCCCATCGCGCAGGGGCAGGCGATGATCAGCACCGCGACCGCATTGACGATCGCCAGCGACAGGGCCGGGCTCGGCCCGAAGATCAGCCAGACCCCGAAGGTCAGCAGCGCCGCGGCCATGACGGCCGGCACGAACCACATCGTCACCTTGTCGACGAGCGCCTGGATCGGCAGCTTCGAGGCCTGAGCCGCCTCCATCGTCGGCACGATTCCCGCCAGAAACGTGTCCGCGCCGATGCGCGTCGCGCGGAAACGGAAGGCGCCGGTCCCGTTGACCGTGCCGCCGATCACCATGGAGCCGACATCCTTCTCCACGGGAATCGGCTCCCCCGTCAGCATGGATTCGTCGACGAAGGAGGTGCCCTCGACCACCTCGCCATCGACCGGCAGCCGCTCGCCGGGACGCATCAGCACGATGTCGCCGGGCCGCACCTGCGCGACCGGCAATTCCTGTTCGCGGCCGTCGCGCAGCACCAGAGCCGTCTTGACCTGCAGCTTCAGAAGCCGGCGGATCGCATCCCCGGTCTGGCCCTTCGCCCGCGCCTCGGCATAGCGCCCGAACAGGATCAGCGTGACGATGACCGCGCCGGCCTCGAAATAGGTGTGGTCGAGCCCGGCCGGCAGCAGCGCGGGCGCGAAGGTCGAGACCACCGAATAGAGATAGGCCGTCGTCGTGCCCAGCATGACGAGCGAGTTCATGTCGGGCGCGCCGCGCAGCAGCGCCGGCCCACCCTTGCGGTAAAATTGCAGCCCCGGTCCAAATTGCACCAGGCTCGCCAGAATGAAGGACAGGATGCGCAGATTAGCCGCGCCGAAGCTCTCGGCCAGCGCGTGATGCAGCGTATCGGAGAGATGCGAGCCCATCTCGATCACGACGATCGGCAGCGTCGCCAGCGCGGCCAGGGTCAGGTCGCGGCGCAAGCCCGACAGTTCGGCCTCGCGCCGGGCGCTGTCGCGATCGGCCTGGACGCCGGCCTCCCGCACGGGCTCGGCCGGATAGCCGGCTTTAGCCAGCGCCGCAGTGATGGCCGCCACCGTGCCCTCGCCGCCGACATGGCGCGCATGGGCGCGGCCCATGGCGAGGTTAACGCTGCCCTCCAGCACGCCCGGCACGGCGAGCAGCGCCCGCTCGACCCGCCCGACGCAAGAGGCGCAGCTCATCCCCTCGACGGAAAAATCGGTCTCGTCCTCCTGCGGCGTGTAGCCGGCCGCCCGGATCGCGGCCAGGACGGGCGCCGCGTCGGCATTCGCGCCGAGTCCGACGCTTGCCCGCTGCGTCGCCAGATTGACCGAAGCCGCGCGGACGCCCGGCACGGCCAGGATCGCCTTCTCGACGCGGCCGACGCAAGCAGCGCAGCTCATCCCCTCGACCGGGATCGCGAGCGTCGTCGCGCCGTCCGGCTTGGGAAGATCGGTCAGGGTCATCGGCTCAGGCTCCGGCTATCGCATCAAAGCCGGAGATGGGGCTTCCCATCATGGGAAGGTCAAGGGGCGGGCGGAGGATAATCCGTCAAGTAATGCGGCGCACGCTCGCCGCGATCTCCTCGGGCTCGAAAAGCCGCTTCCAATCCGGCTTCAGGATCGTGTCCTTGCCGAAGACGATCGCCTTGTTGCAGGCATCCGAGAACACGCCCTGCACTTGCTCGAAGGTCACGGCGGCCAGGATGTTCATATGCCCGAGCAGGAAGTCGCGCGCCGCCTCGCGCGGGACGCCGCGGGCGATCGCCTCCTCCATCGCCTCGCGCATGGCGTCGAGCAGCGTGGCGCAGACGGTCTCGGACAGCCCAGGCTCCAGGATCGCCATCTGTTCGACCGTGACGCGGTGCGAGCGCATCACCGGCGCCCAGATCGCCCGCGCGACCTCCTCGCCAAGCGCGTAATGCTCTTCAGGCCCCTGCATCAACGCGTTGACGATGTGCTGCTTCGCCGCGATGCCGCCGAAATGGTCGGCCTTGGCGGCCGGGTCGGTCTCGTCGTTGAAGATAGGCGGGTGGCAGGGATGGGTGACGAAGTAGGTGATGTCGGCCCGCTCCGGCAGATGCCCGGCATGGGGGGCGGCAGCGTCGAGAATGACCACGATCGTGCCCGGCGCGAGCAGTGGCAGCAGCGAGCGCGCCACCGTGCCGACATGGGTGTCCGGCACCGCCAGCACCACGACGGCCGCGCCTGCGACCGCGGCCTCCGCCGAGACGCAGTCCAGCCCGAAGGCGGCGCGCACCCGCTCCTGCCCGGCTGGGCTGACCTCGACCGGCCGCATGGTGAACCGCGAGGCGGCGAGATTACGGCCCAGCCGCATGCCCATCTTGCCGCCGGCACCGAACAGAGCCACCACCGTCATCGTCGACCTCCCCAACTGGTATGATGAGTTCGTCCCACACCGACGGTTGGCGGTCAATCTGGTCTGATGACATGATGATGATGTCCTCTTCCCCAGCAATGCAGGCCCCGTGACGACCGAGCCGATCCCCCGCCGCAAGCTGCATCAGGAGGTCCTCGACCGCCTGATCGCCCGCATCCGCGCTGGTGAGTTTCCGCCGGGCGCGCAGTTGCCCTCCGAGCGCGAACTGATGGACGCCTATGGCGTCGGCCGCCCCTCGATCCGCGAGGCGCTGCAGCAGCTGGAGCGTTCCGGCATCATCGGCATCAGCCATGGCGAGCGCGCCCGCGTCCTGCTGCCCACCGCAGAGGGGGTCGTCGCGCAGCTGACCGAACCCGCCCGCTTCCTGTTGAGTGTCGATCCCGACGCGCTGGAGCATCTCAAGGAGGCGCGCATCCTGCTCGAAGCCGGCGTCGCACGGCTGGCCGCCCAGCGCGCCGATGCCGCCGGCCTCGCCCTGCTACGCCAGCGGCTGGACGAGCACCGGGCGGCAGGGCTCGACGATTTCCTCAGCCGCGACATCGCCTTTCATCGCCAGATCGCGGTGATGAGCGGCAACCCGGTCTTTCCCGCCGCGGTCGAGGCGATGCTGACCTTGCTCGGCGCGTCCCATGTCACGCTGGTGCGGGCACCGGGCGCCGAGCGCCTGACTCTGGAGGAGCACGCGCGAATCTGCGAGGCCATCGCCGATCACGACCCCGACGCGGCCGGCCGGGCCATGTCCGACCATCTCGCCCGCGCCGATGCCCGCTACCACGGCATCATGGAGGGTTGAAACGGGCTTGCGCCGGCTGGATCGGATCGACTCGATGAAATTGAGCGGGGCCGGGGCAGCCGGCGCGCCGCGCCGAGCAGTCTCGGCCGGGAGAAAGATGGTGGGCCGGACCAGACAAATCTGCGAACACATACACGATTGAAATCGTTATGTGATCAGTGGGTCCAGCACCACTCTTCAGATGTGCGGCCTCTCTATAGGCGCAAACTGCCCTCGCCGCCTCAAGCGATGCCGCCGATGCAGACGTATTTCGTTTCGAGAAACTCCTCGATGCCGTATTTCGAACCTTCTCGGCCGAGCCCCGAGAGCTTGACGCCGCCGAACGGCGCCTCCGCTGTCGATATCAGGCCCGTATTGACCCCGACCATTCCATACTCGAGCGCTTCTGCGACGCGAAACACCTTAGCCACATCTTGTGCGTAGAAATACGAAGCGAGGCCGAATTCGGTTGCGTTTGCCTGCTCAATTACATCCGCCTCTCCTTTGAAACGGAAAAGCGGCGCCACTGGCCCAAAAGTCTCCTCCTGCGCTATCAGCATGTCCCGCGTAACATCGGCCAGGACCGTGGGTTCAAAGAAAGTTCCGCCCAAGGAATGTCGCGCGCCACCCTGACGAAGCTTTCCGCCCTTCAAAACGGCGTCTCGAATGTGCTCTTCGACCTTTTCGAGCGCCGCATGATCAATCAGCGGTCCAAGCACCACACCTTCGTCGAATCCATTTCCGGTCTTGAGTTTCCCGACCGCCGTCGACAGCTTCTCCGCGAAAGCGTCGTAGACACCGTCCTCGACATAGATGCGATTTGCGCACACGCATGTCTGTCCGTTGTTGCGGAATTTCGCGATCAGCGCCCCTTCCACGGCCGCATCCAGATCGGCGTCGTCGAAGACGATGAAGGGAGCGTTCCCGCCGAGTTCGAGACCGAGCTTCTTGATGGTTGGCGCGCTCTGCCGGTAGAGTTCCGCACCGATCTCGGTCGACCCCGTGAATGTGAGCTTCCGAACAATCGCATTCGCCGTCATCTCCGATCCGATCGCTCGCGCAGCGCCCGTCACAACGCTGAAGACGCCTTTCGGAACCCCCGCCTGCTCCGCCAGCAACGCCAGGGCCACGGCCGAGAAGGGCGTTTGGGAGGCGGGTTTGAGCACGATCGCACAGCCTGCGGCCAGGGCCGGCGCGACCTTGCGGGTGATCATCGCGTTCGGAAAATTCCACGGAGTAATGGCTGCCACCACACCGACCGGCTGCTTCAGCACCATAATGCGCTTGTCGGGTTGATGGCCCGGGATGACGTCGCCGTAGACGCGCCGCGCCTCCTCCGAGAACCATTCGATGAAGCTTGCGCCATAGACGATCTCGCCGATCGCCTCCCGGAGCGGCTTTCCCTGCTCGGCTGTCAGGATGCGTCCCAGATCCTCCTTGTTGGCGATCACGAGGTCGAACCAGCGGCGCAGGATCTGCGAGCGCTCCTTGGCGGTGAGCGCAGCCCAGCCGGGCTGTGCGACCCGCGCCGCCTCGATCGCCGCGCGGGTCTCCTCGGCGCCGAGCCTGGGAACACGCCCGACGAGTTCGCCGGTCGCGGGATCGCAGACCTCGATCGCATCGGCATTCGGCTCGACCCAGATGCCTGCAACCAGAGCCGCCTGCCTCAGCAGATTCCTGTCGTCCAATTGGGGGATCATGATTTCGTCCTTCGCTCTGGGCCAATGCTTCCGGGCGGGCCTTGCGCCTTCTGGAATAACCACACGCCCTCGTAGAATGGTCCGCGCCGCTCAGTGAGCGCGTTCGTAGATTGCGATGATGGCCGCCTCGTCCAGCGGCACCGGATTGTTCTTGAGAAGGCGCGTCTGCAGGATGGCATCGCGCGCGAGGAGCGGGATGGCGTCGGCCGGCACGCCGACATCCCGCAAGCGTTGCGGTGCGCCTGACTCCCGTGTCAGCGTCAGCAATCGTGCAATGACGGATCGGGCGTCGTCATCAGCCCGACCGACGCGAACGACCCCCAGGGCATCCGCCAGTTCGGCGTAGAGAGGTGCCGCCTTCGTCGCGTTGAACTCGAGTACCGGGCCGAGCATCAATGCATTCGACAGACCGTGGGGTATGTGGAACTGTCCTCCGAGAGGATAGGCAAGCGCATGAACCGCCGCGACCGGCGCGTTGGCGAAGGCTTGCCCGGCGAACATCGCCCCCAGCAGCATCGCTTCGCGGGCCTTTACGTCATTGCCATCGGTACAGACGGCGAGAAGGTTCGCGGAGAGCAACCGAAGCGCCTCGCGCGCCAGCATGTCCGAGATCGGGTTCTTAAGATGGATCGAGGTGTAGGCCTCGATGGCATGGACCATCGCATCGATGCCGGTGGCCGCGGTATGGAGTTTCGGTAGTCCGAGCGTCAGCGCCGCATCGAGCAGGACCCGATCGGCATAGAGCTGATCGGCGACGATGCCCATCTTGGTCTTCTCGCCTGTGGTCAGGATCGAGATCGCCGTGACTTCCGATCCGGTCCCCGCCGTCGTCGGGATCTGGATCAACGGCAAGCGATCGCCTATCAGATTTCCGATGCCATATGCGCTCGCGATCTCCTGATCGGTCCTGGCTAGGGCGGCGACCACTTTCGCCACATCCATCGAGGACCCGCCCCCTATGCCGATGACGATGCCGACGCCTTCCGCGACGGCAAGATCACGGCATGTGCGCACTATCTCCTCCGCCGGGTCCGCCTCGACGGCATCGAACACCACCACCGGGTAGCCGTTCCGATCCAGGGAGGACTTGAACCCGTCTATCAATCCCGATTGGTGGAGGAAGCGGTCGGTTACCGCGAGAACCTTCGTGGCCGGAAGCCAGCTCGAGATCGTCTCGCCAAGCCGATCGGCCCCGCCGAATTCCACATGGATGTTCGATACGGTTCTGAAGTTGAAGGAGTTCATGACATTCTCCTGGTCACGCAAAATGTCGCACGCCACGGATTTCTTTCGACTGGGAGTGGCGGGATCGACGTTCATCTTCTATTGAAAGCAGACGGCTTCGCCGAATAGAAATATATCGACGCATTCTTTCTATATGGCGACCCTAGTGGAGGCGCTCGATTTGGCCACGTGCAGCTCACATTACTTCCGTGAAACATTACGAGGTGCCGAGAGACTTGGATTCAACGCCCACGATTTCCTGAAGCATATCGATTTGGCTCCGGACGAGGTGAACGATCCCGCGTGGCGCGGCTCGTCGGAAAAACTGGCCGAACTGGTGCAACTCGTCTGGCTGCTTCTGGGCGACGAGTTCATGGGCTTCACGCAACAGCGGTGCAAGCCAGGCGTCTTCGCGATGATGTGCAACGTCGTCATCCATGAACAGACGATCGCCGCGGTCATGCGAAAGGGCGTGTTGTTCTACGATCTCTTCACCGATGAAATCGACATGACATTCACCGAGGATGGAGGTTCCTACTTCTTCGAAGTAACATTCAAGCACCCGGAGCACGATCCGAACCACTACTTTCTCGAATTCTGGCTCTCCATCTGGTACCGGGCAATCTGCTGGTTTTCCGGTCGGACGATCGCGATGAAGCGCGCCGAATTCAGCTACCCTAAACCGATCGGTCGAGCGGAAGAGCTTCGTTATATCTTTCCGACCGTACAACGTTTCTCCCAATCGAAGACGCGTCTGGTCTTCGATGAGGACCTTGCGGCGGTTTCGAACATCCGCAGCCGGACCGAGCTGAAAGCGATGCTGAACAGCGCTCCGCTGGTCTTCATGATGGTTCCGGCCAGTATCGGCAGCATCTCCCGGCGCCTGCGCAACGACATTCTCGCCACGAGCAGCGAAAGGGTCGCGTTTCCGCAACTCGAGTATTTCGCCGAAGCATATGGCATGAGCACGCAGACCCTGCGCCGACGGCTCAAGGACGAGGGTACGAGCTTTCGCCGCGTCGTGGAGGGGATACGAAGGGACCTTGCACTTAGCAGCCTGCTCAAGACCAAGAAGTCCGTGGCGGTGATCGCGGAGCGGCTGGGCTACTCGGAGACGCGCGCGTTCACACGGGCCTTCAGCCAATGGACGGGCCTGACGCCGCGCGCCTATCGCAAGCAGATGCTGGCGCAGTTCAAGGAGCCTACCCGGGACTAGCCGTACCGCTACCATTCGGCGGTCCAGCCATAGCCGCGCCGCATGGCCAGGGCCGCAATCTCCGGCGAGATCTGGCATTCGCTGCACATCCGCTCGACATAGCGGTCGCGATCCGATGCCAGCGCCGCAACGAGATCGGCGACGTGCTGGTCGTCGACTGCAGCGGTCTCGGCCTCCCGCCCGAGTTGACGGTCGATGAACCTGGCGTTGCCCGTGGCTTCGATATCCTTCAGTCGGGCAATCGCGGCAGGCGCCGCCGACTGCAAAGCATCGGCCGTCGGCAGCCGTTCCGACAGACCGATCAGAAGGTCGATCAACACCGGATGCCCGATAAGGTCGGCCGTTCCGAAAAGAGCCGGGCGTGGCAGGCCCAGCGAACGGGCAGCAGCTCGATCGATGGCGTTTGGGTCAATCGCTTGCGCCGACGACCGGTTGATCGCGCTCGCTATCAAGAACAGGCCGAGGCGGTTGGCAACGAAGCCAGGCGTGTCCGGAAGCTCCATGACCGAACGTCCGAGCCGACCGCCGAGACTGTCGAGAAGCATGTCGCGAAGCCCCGCGACAAGCGGCTGGTCCGAGGCCGAGCCGACGACGACCTCCACCAGGGGACAATGCGACAGCGGGAAGAAGAAGTGGCTGATCGCATATCGCTTGCCGAATGCTGCAGGCAGGTCGCGCAGGAGTTCATGCCGGGTAGCCACGGACGAATCCGAGCTTACCAGGCCCGGCGCGAACTCCGCGCACGCTCGCAGCACCGCCTGCTTTCGTTCGATGTGCTGTCCGGCGATCTCGATGACCCAATCCGCCTGACCGAGCCGTTCCGGAAGCTGCGGATCCTCTGGTGCCGTCAGTCCGACGGCATCTGTCGGGAAGCCGCGCGCGACCGTATCGAAGAGCTGGTTCGCGAAACGATCGTCCCCGACGATCAGAACGCTTTTCATCTCTGCCATCCCAGGCGCCTCAGGATGCGTCCCGCGAGGGCTGCACGCCCCTCGGCATCGCGCATCAGCGTCTCGCCCAGCTCGACGTCGACGCCTGCGCCCGCTTCATGCACGGCCGTGTCGGTGAAGAACACGTCGATGAGGCCGTCGTAGTGCCGAAGCACGCCTGCGTCCCCGGGCGGAAGGCCCAGATCGCGTTGAATCCGTTCGACCGGCCCCTTGACGGCGGCGCCGTTCACATAGGGGGAGACCAGGACGACGGGGATCTCGGCCCCGGCGATCCTCTCCCGGAGACGACCGGTCGCCAGCATCGGTTCGATGCTGATGAACGGGTTCGACGGGGCGATGATGATGCCGCTGAGAGCGGGGTTCGCGAGCGCGGCTTCCAGGCCCTCTGAGAGCTTCGTGGCGTCCGTCCCGCCATATCGGATCCCGTCGACCCTGACGTCGGCGCGCAGCCGCACGAAATAATCCTGAAAGGCCAGTTCGCCATCGGCGGTGTCGATCGTCGTCGGCGTTGCCGCGTCCGTCACCGGTACCGGGGCATGGCGCACCCCCAAGCCGGCCGCGATCGCGGCTATCGCTTCGGACAGGCTGCGTCCCGACGAGAGCAGCTGGTTCCTGTAGAGGTGTAGCGCGATGTCCTTGTCGCCAAGCTGGAACCAGGACGGCGCACCGAGGGCCTGCAGCGTCTTATGCGTGGTCCAGCTTTCGTCCTCGCGCCCCCATCCGCGTTCGCGACTGACCAACCCGGCCAGCATGTAGAGGACGGTGTCGATGTCGGGACAGATGCGCAGCCCCAGATGGTCGAAGTCGTCGCCCGTGTTCACGGCGATGGTGAGCTCGTCCGGCGACAGATGTCGTGCAAGCCCGTCGGCAAGCTTGGAGCCGCCGACGCCGCCGCATAGGGAGAGGAAGTGCCGTTTCATGGGAAGAGATCACTCGCTGTTGGCCGAACCAGGTTCACCGCGGATTGCTGGCTCTCTTCCCAACGGACCCCGCGAACGATGACGACGGGCCGTCCTTCGTCGGCCTGCCCCATCACGAGGGAAGCCGCTGCGGCGATCTCGTCGGCGAAGCCCAGTTCGGAGGTCTCAAGTCGCCGCCCGTAGAGGTCGGGACGGCCGCGTAGATCCTGAAGAGCGGGAAGCCCGGACGAACCGATGGCGGTACCGCAGGTGCCGTGGCGCCAGGCCCGCCCGAAGCTGTCGATGATGAGCACCGCGAGCCTGCGCTGCGTGGCCGCTTGCAGTTTCTGCCTCAACTCCGTGGCGCTGCCGTCCGGATCGACCGGCAGCAGCAACACCTGCTCAGTTTCTCCTTGTGACAGATTGGACTGGTCGATCCCGGCATTGGCCATGACGTAACCCAGCCTGTGCCGGACGATAATGATCCCCGGAACGGCGCGCATCACGCTGCTGCTTTCAGAAAGGACCAGTTCGACGACGCGCGGATCCTTCCGGGCGATGGCCGCGAGTTGTTCGGCCCGTTCGCTCGGAACGATGTCCGAGAGCCGCACATAGCGCCCTTCGGCCTTAGAGACGACCTTCTGGGCCAGCACGACGACGTCGCCGTCGCGGAAGCCGTCCGCCCCGGCAGCCGACAGGATCTGTTCATCCAGCCTGTCGCCCGGAACGACCCGAGGAAAATCCGGCAACGGAATGAGCGAGACGGTTCCTATACTAGACTCCAAGATAGGCTTCCCGAACTCGTGGATCGGCGAGCAGATCCTTCGCCGAGCCCTCCATGGAGATCCGACCGCGATCGATCACGTAGCCTCGGTCGGCCGCTCGCAACACGGCCTGGACGTTCTGCTCGACCACAAGAACCGTGGTGCCTGCTTCCCGGATCGAGCAGATGATCTGCATCACCTGCCGCGCGAGCAGCGGGGCCAACCCCATGGTCGGTTCGTCCAGCAACAGGATGCGGGGGTCCGACATGAGCGCGCGCCCCATGGCCAGCATCTGTTGCTGCCCGCCGGACAGCGTCCCGGCGGCGCGTTTGCGAAACTCGCGCAGGATCGGAAACATCTCGTAGACGCGGGCCCGGTTCCTCTCGATCTTCGTCGGCGAGACCCAGGCTCCGAGCGCCAGGTTGTCCTCCACCGAAAGGGGCGCGAAGATCTGGCGTCCTTCCGGAACCTGCGCCACGCCCCGGGAGACGCGCCGGGCCGGAGGCATCCCCTGGATGCTCGCGCCGGCCAGGGTGATTGTCCCACTGGTGATCGGCTGGATGCCGGAGATCGCGCGCATCAGCGTCGTCTTTCCGGCCCCGTTCGCTCCGACCAGTGCGACCATCTTCCCCTGGTCGACCTCCAGCGAGACGTCGTGCAGGACCTCGATGCGGCCATAGCTGCTGCGCAGCTTCTCGACTTTAAGCATCTGCGGGCTCCGTCGCTCCCAGATAGGCCGCGATCACGGCCTCGTTGCAGCGGATTTCATCCGGTTGCCCCACGGCCAGCGTCTTGCCTTGGTTCAGGACGTGCACACGATCGGCCAGACCCATCACCATGTGCATATCGTGCTCGACCAGAACGACCGATACGCCCATGCCGGCGACCTCCCGGATCACGGCCTCAACCTCGGCCGTCTCTGCCGCATTGCACCCGGCGACGGGTTCATCCAGCATGAGAACGCGTGGCGCCGTCGCCAGGGCCCGGGCAATCTCCAGGCGTTTGACCACGCCATAGGACTGGTCGCCTGCCCTCTCATCAGCGCGCGCCACGATGCCAACCCGTTCGAGAAGTTCGAGTGCATGCCGTCGGGTTGCGGCGTTCTGGGCCTTAACCGAAGGCAGTCCGAGCATATGCGCCAGTAGACCGCCCTTTTCGTGGATGCGGGCGCCGACCATGACGTTCTCGACGACAGTCATGTGCTCGAAAATCTGCAGGTTCTGGAAGGTGCGGGTCATGCCCCGCCGCGCTCGCTCGAACGGCCTCAGCGAGGAGATGTCCGAGCCGGCGAGGGTCACTTTCCCGGTCGTCGGGATGTAGAGGCCGGAAACGCAATTGAAGAGGGTTGTTTTTCCGGCACCGTTCGGGCCGATCAGCGCGTAGATTTCGCCTTCGCCGACTGAGAAGTCGACACCGTCAAGCGCGACCACTCCCCCGAACCGGATGCCGAGTTGTTCAACCTGCAGCATCGTCATGCCCTCCGAGGACGCAGCCGGGCCGCGATGCTGGGCACGATGCCCTTGGGCAGCAGGACCAGGATCACGATGAGGATCAGACCGAGGATGGCCTGTTCGTATTCGTGAAAGACCGTCAGGAATTGCGGCAGAACGACGAAGATGGCCGCCCCGACGATACTTCCGATGGGCGATCCCAACCCGCCGACGACCGTCATCGTCACGAACTCGATCGAACGCAGGATGCCGGCCGAATGGGGCGTGATGTACCGGTCGAACATCACGAAGCAACAGCCCGCCAAAGTGGCGAAAATTGCGGATATGACGAAGGCATGCAGCTTCGCCTTCGCAACGTCGATGCCGAGGACTCCGGCAGCGGTCTCGCTGTCGTGAATGGCACGCATCTCGCGCCCCGTCGGGCTATCGAGAACGCTGGCGAGCAGATACATGACCACGACCAGCACGAGGCCACAGACCCAGTACCAGCTCCAGCGTGACGTCATGCCGAACAGGCGAACCGACGCCATGTCGAGCGCCAGACCGTCCGGACCACCCGTGAGGTCGACGGCATTCGTCAGGAACATCGCGAAGATCGAGCCGAAGGCCAGAGTGGCCATCGCCAGGTGGTAGCCGCGCAACTTGAGGATGGGGCGACCGATGATCCATGCGACGATGCCGGCAATCGGCAGGGAGCCGGCCGTCAAGAGCCAGGGCGAGAGACCATAGCGCGCCGCGCCGACCGCGACGACATAGCCGCCGAGCCCGAAGAACGCGCCATGCCCGAGGCTTATCTGCCCGGCATAGCCCATCAGCAGATTCTTGCCGAGCACCACGACCGAGAAGATGAAGAGCAGGGTTGCCATGCGAACCTGGAAGTTCGTGAGCGGCAGAAGTGACACCAGGACGATCGACGCGGCGACGATCAGCACCGGGACGTAGGTCGGGCCGAGATGTTTTCGCATGTCAGACCCTTTCGACCGATCGCGAGGCAAAAATGCCTTGAGGGAACAGCGCGAAGACGAGGAGCAGGACGACCAATGCGAGCGCGTCCTTGTAGACTGAGGAAATGAAGCCGGCGCCGAATGCCTCCAGCAGGCCGACCAGCAGGCCGCCAAGGACGGGGCCGTACGGCTTGCCCGTTCCGCCAAGCATGGCGCCCGTGAAACCCTTGATCGCGAGCATGACGCCGGTGTCGTAGCTGGTCAGCGTGATCGGCGTGGCCAGAATCCCACCGAGCGCCCCAATCAGCGCCGACAGCGCGAAGCACAGACTGACGACGGCCACACGGTTGATGCCCATTAGCTGCGCACCGACGGTGTTCGCCGCGATGGCGACGATCGCCTTTCCGGTGAGTGCCCGGGACAGGAAGAACCCCATCACCGATACGATCAGGAACGCTCCCAGGATGATCACGAGGGCCTGGGTTTGGATGACGACCCCGCCGACACGCCAGACATCCCAGGGCATCAATTGCGGGAGCCGGACGAAGTCCTTGCCGAGGATCGCCGAGGCCAGTCCACGGGCCAGCAGCGAAGCGCCGATCGTCAGGATCAGAAGCTGGATTGGTGAGGCAGAGCGCGCCTGATTGATGCCGAACAGGAAGAGCGCGAGACCGAAGGTCACCGTGATCGCGCAAGCCAACAGCGCCGCGACCGGGTACGGAAGGCCGTAGCTGGCGACGCCGATGCCCGCCAGCATCCCGCCCAGCATGAAGAACTCGCCCTGCGCGAAATTGAAGATGCCGGATGCTCGATAGATGAGCGTGAAACCGACGGCCACGAGGGCATAGATCGCTCCGACCGTAAGGCCCGAGACGATCAACTGTAAGATCGTCGTCATCGTAAATCCTGGTTGGGATTGTGCGGGACTGCATCGGCACGACACGCACACCGATGCAGTCCCGTAGTCACTTGCCCGGCGCGCGCGCCCAGCGGCCATCCTTGATCGTCAGCATCTCAAAGCTGCCGAGGTCGATACCGAGGTGGTCGGTCGGTGACATCCGGATGCGGCCGACCGTCCCGACGAAGCCATCCGTCTTCTCGAGAGCATCGCGAACCTTCTGCGGGTCGGAGCTCTTCGCCCGCTTCATGGCGTCGACCAAAAGGAGAAGACCGTCATGCGCGTAGCCGCCGAAAGCATCCGGCTGCCGCTTCGTCGCGGCAACGAAGTCGTCGCGATACTTCACGAGAACGCTCTTGCGGGGATCGTTCGCTTCCAGCGTGTCGGCGACCAGCAGCAACGGCGCGGGAATGCGGATACCCTCGCCGTCCTTGGCCACGGCCTCAAGGTAACCGAGCGTAGCCGCTGCGTGGCCCATGTAGAGCGCCTGCGTCATGCCGAGCTGGCGGAAGTTGCGGGTGACGATTGCCGGCCCCTGACCGATATCGGCGTTGATGACGGCCTCGACGCCAGGGATGGCTTTGATGCGGTTGAGCTGCGGGGTCATGTCGCTGTCACGCGGACCGTAGCTCTCCTGAGCCAGGATGGTGATGGACTTCTTGGGCGCGAGATCGGTGCATTGCTTCGCCATGGATTTGGCGAATCCGCCCTGCCCCGCGATGAGCGCCGCCTTGCTCAGGCCCTGCGCCTTCATATCGTCGAAGATCTTCTCACAGGCCATGAGGTCGGTATGCGGCGGCTTGAAGACCCATTTGCGAACCGGGTTGATGATCTCCACGCCGCCGGAGAACGACACGAACGGGATGTTCGCATCTTCGACCACCGGGATGACGGCCATCGAATTTCCGGTGCCCGAACCGCCAACGATCGCGGCGACCTTGTCTTCCTCGACCATGCGCACGGCGAAATTGCGCGAGGCACTCGCATCGGAGGCGTCGTCGTAGAAGATCAGCTTGATCGGCTGACCATTCACGCCGCCGGCGGCATTGATCTGCTTCACGAGCATTTCCAGCGTCAGGCGCTGCGGCTCTCCAAGAAAGGATGCCGGACCTGTCGCCGAGGTGAAGGCCCCGATCTTTATCTCGGCGTTGACCGGCGATGACAAGGCGAACGAAAAGGTGGCGGCGAATGCCACCGCAAACAGATTTCTCACTGAGCTTCTCCTCCCGAATAGTCCTGATCTGGGCGTAAGACGCCTCAGGTTTTCTTAGTGATTGAGCTTATACCGTTGGGACTGTCTCATTGCCGTGTGAGCCGGGACAATGTCCGGACAGCTCAGAAAAAGAGACATAATCGCTCATGGGGTCGTCACCTCTGAGCGCTGGAGTCGGGTCATGGCCGCCCTCAGCCCATCCGCGATCGACGCCGGCTTGCGCGCCGCCCTGTCGACATAGACATGAACGAAGATCCCCTCGGCGGCGGACGTCTCCCGGTTCTCCGCGAACAGGGCGACACGGTAGGTCACCGAAGTCCTGCCGAGGCTATCGATTCGTAAACCAGCGGTGATCTTGTCCGGATAGGCGAGCTCGGCGTGATAGTCGCAGCTGCTATGAACGACGAGCCCGATGAGATCCGAGGATCTCGGATCCTGCTTGCCGACATCGTGCAGCCAGCGGTTCACGACACTGTCGAACAGCCCGTAATGCACGGCGTTGTTCATGTGCCCGTAGACGTCGTTATCGTTCCAGCGGGTGGTGATCTCCTCGAAATGGAGGAAATCCTGCCTTTGCGAAGGTATCGGCCGCTGCCGCGGCGCTGTCACGGTTATTTCGGTCACTCCGCAGGCTCCAGCATGTCCATCCGGGAGCGCTTGCGCACGAACGGGCGATTGACGACGGGCAGCAGTTCGGGCGCGGCGAAGGATGAATCGACCCGGTCCTGCGTCTGCCTCTCGTACAGAGTCGTGCGCTGCACCGGCCGCCTGCCCGCCCGGGCGATGAGCATTTCCATCTCCTCCGGAGCCGATTCCTGGCCATGCTGGGCGCCCGCGGCGCGCGTGATGGACTCGTTCATCAGCGTTCCGCCCAGATCGTTCACCCCGGCCTTGAGCGCGATGACGGCCCCGTCCGGGCCGAGCTTCACCCAGGACGCCTGAATGTTCGGGATCAGCGGGTGCAGCACTAGTCGCGCCACCGCGTGCATGAGGATGGCCTCGCGGAACGTCGGACCCGGCCGCGCGCCGCCGCGGAGGTACAAAGGCGCTTCCATCGCCACAAACGGAAGGGGCACGAATTCGGTGATGCCTCCGGTCCGTTCCTGGATATCGCGCAGCAACAGCAGATGCTGCGCCCAATGCCGTGGATGGTCGACGTGGCCGTACATGATAGTCGACGTCGTCCTGAGCCCCACCGCATGGGCCTGTTCGATCGCCGCCGCCCATTCGTCCGTCGTCAGCTTTCCCTTGCAGAGAATGTCCCGCACCTCGTCGTGCAACACCTCGGCGGCCGTGCCGGGCAACGATCCGAGACCGGCCGCCTTCAGCCGCGTTAGAAACTCCCGGAGAGGAATTCCAAGGGTCGCGGCTCCTTGCGTGACCTCGAGCGGCGAGAAGGCGTGAACATGGATGCCCGGCTGGGCCTGTTTCACCGTGCGCAGGATTTCGAGATAGGTCTCGCCCGTATAGTCAGGGCTGATTCCACCCTGCATGCAGACTTCGGCGGCGCCGCGCTGCCATGCTTCGTCGACCCGTCGGGATATCTCGGAAAGGTCCAGATCATAGGGCTTGCCGCGCAGCGCCTCATGCGTCTTCCCCTTGGAGAAGGCGCAAAAGCTGCAAGAGTAGGTGCATACGTTGGTGTAGTTGATGTTGCGGACGACGACATAACTGACCTCGTCGCCGCACTGCCGCTTCCGGAGCTCGTCCGCCGATTGGCAGACGAAGTGCAGATCGCTGCCACGAACGCCGAACAGGGTTTCGATCTCGGCCGCCTGCAAGCGCCTGCCAGCCATTGCCCTGGAGACGATGTCGACGACTTCCGCCCTCACCTGCTCGGCCGGGACGGGCTTGTCGAAGTGCTCGAACATCGACGTGTCCGGTGGCGTCAGCCCTCCGGCGATCCAGCTGCACTCGCGAGCGTACCCTTCGGCATCCGCGCGAGCCAGAACATGACGCAATACCTTGCGGTCGATCCATAGCCCCGTCGGTTCGATATAGCGCGGATAGACCGTCAGGCGTTGGATCAGCTCCTTGCCGGCTGCCGCCGTCTTCTCGGCCAGCCTGTCCAGATGAGGCCATGGAGCCTCGGGGTTGACGTGATCGGGAGTGACGGGGGACACCCCTCCCCAGTCGTTGATCCCGGCATCGATCAGTTTCTCGAGATCGCCATGCGCGAGATTCGGGGGCGCCTGGATGCTCATCGTCGGCCCGAGAACGAGCCTGGCGAGGGCGATGGCACGCAGGAACGTTTCCTCGTCCGGCTCGGGAGCCTCGGCCATGCGGGTTCCCGCCTTGGCGCGGAAGTTCTGAACGATCACTTCCTGGATGTTGCCGTATTCCTCCTGTACGGCGCGGATCGAGAGCAGGGATTCGACCAGTTCCTCCGGCGTCTCGCCGATGCCGATGAGCAGCCCGGTCGTCATCGGGATGTGAAGCCTGCCCGCATCGGCCAGGGTCTTCAGCCGCACCGCCGGGACCTTGTCTGGTGAACCGAAATGCGCATGGCCGCGCTCGCACAGACGGTCGGAGCCGCTTTCCAGCATCAGGCCCATCGAGGCCGAGACCTCGCGCAGCCGCGCCAGCTCTTCCGGCTCCATGGTGCCGGCATTGACGTGCGGCAGCATGCCCGTCTCTGCGAGAATCCTCGCGCAGACTGCATGGAGATAGTCGAGTGTGCTCGCGTATCCCGCTGCCTCGAGCCAATTGCGCGCCGCGGCATAGCGAAGTTCGGGCTTCTCGCCCAAGGTCAGCAGAACTTCGTTGCAGCCGGCAGCCTGGCCGCGTCGCACGACCTCCAGGACCTGATCCATCGACATGAACGGAGCGGCGACTCTGCTCGGCGCCTTCGCGAAGGTACAATAGTGGCACACGTCCCGGCAGAGCTCCGTCAGCGGGACGAAGACCTTGCGCGAGTAGCTCACACGATGCCCGAAGCCGATGTCGCGGCAATCCCGCGCGCGGCCCAGCAGCTCCACGCTCGAAAGCGACAGAAGGGCCAGCGCATCTGCTCGATCCGGGTAATGCGGATCGGTCGTCAATGTTTGCCGTTCCATCGCTGGGGATCTCCGTTGATGTCCTTCAAGCGGGACGACAGGATCGCCGTCAGTGCCTGGTCGGGGCTCTCCCCCCGCGTCTGGAAGACCTCGATGGCGTCGGCCGGCGTGTCGAGGTCGAGCGCAAGCGTTTCCGATTTGAACAAGATGTGGGTCAAACCTCTCGTGCGCGCTGCCAGTGCATGGGCTTGCGCGCTGTTCTGGCCGTAGAGGTACGGAAATCGGTTTCGTGCCGTAACCATCCGGACGTTCGTGCCCGTACCGATCCGGTCGCTCGCGATGGTGACGGCTTCCTCGCCCAGGCGTTCGTGCGCCGCGAGCATCCGCTCGAACTCGGCCGCGCGGAAAAACGGCAGATCGGCACAGACGACGGCGACCCCGCCGCACGCCCCGCCGAGCATGGCTTCGGCCTGCGCAAGCGCGTCGTTGAGCCCGTTGGCGCCGTTTTCCCAGACGACTTCGATTCCGAGAGACGTCGCAGTCTTGATCATCGTCGGCTCGGAGGTGACGGTCAGAATCCGGCCGAGTGCCTTGACCTGTCCGAGCTCGCTCAGCACCGATCGGGCCATGATGGCCGCAAGCTGGCGACGAAGGGCGCCATCCAGAATGGGCCCCAGCCGGCTCTTGGCGTGCTCGAAGGATTTGATCGGCACGATGACGTTCATCACTTGATGCCCGTGATGCGTATCCCGGCCTGGCAGCCGAATTGCCGATTGATCTGGATGAGCAGAGAGGTCAGCGCCTCGGTTGCGGCCGAATTCGCCAGCGGCCCGGCATAGTATCCGGTGAGGCCGAGCGTTTTAATGAGTTCGACGATCTCCAGGCAGGAGGCCTTGTCGTTCCCGGCCACCAGCACGTCGCAATCGAGCGGCTCGAGCGTCTGCAGCTTGTCGGCGGCGACGTTCTGGAACGCCGAGACGATCCTGACACCATCACCGAGCATTGCTTGTGCAGCGACAGCGGCCGACCCGCCTTCGGGCAGTTGCACGGTTCCGACCTTGGGCGGCAGCAGAGGGACCGTCGCGTCGATCACGATCTTGCCCTGCAGGTGCGCGGAAACCTCCGACAGCAAGGCTTTCTGCTGCGCGTAAGGGACCGTGACGGCGATGACGTCGGCTTGCGCGGCGGCCGCAGCGTTCACCTCGGCCTTCAACTCAATTCTGGCGGACCCGCTTTCGGCCAGGATCGTGCGCGCCCGTTCGGTCGCTTCCTGCGCCTTCTCCAGGCTACGAGAGCCGATGATCACCCGTTGGCCGGAGCGAGCGAGACGCAGCGCCAGTCCGAACCCAAGCGAACCCGTCCCTCCCAGGATGGCATAAACCTTGTCCATGTCGTTCTCCTGTTCAGGTCAGCCGAGCGCACGCTTCGGCGCGAAGAAGGCTGCGATCTTGGCTTGCGCTTCGTCCGACATCAGCAGCTCGACGAAGCCTCGCGTCTCGATCCGGGAGATGGGCTCCCAGGGCAGGTAGAGACTTTGCGCCGCCACGTCGGCGATCCGGGTCGCGGCGCGGTTTCCGCGGCCCGCCAGGCTTCGCACGCGCCCCGCAGCGAATTGCAGGGAGGTGCGATTTTCGGTCGAGAGACGATGCGCCCCGAAGGTCCGCCCCGCCTTGTCGAAGGGCTGAACCGACTCGGGATTGTGCAGGATCCAAGCGCGGGCGCGCTTCTCGGCATCCTCTCGCGTGCTGGCCAGCTCATCGACCAGGCCCTCCGCGAGCGCCTGCCGCAAGGAGGTACGACGTCCCTGGAGCAGCCACGGCAGGGCCTTGTCGAAGCCGAGCAGGTGCGTCAGCCGGATGACCCCGCCAGCGGCCGGCAGAATGCCGAAGTCGACCTCGGGCAGACCGATCTGGGCATCGTCGCGATCGAGAGCGATCCGGTGATGGCAGGCGAGGCAGAGCTCATAACCTCCGCCGAGGGCCGTCCCGTTGATGAGTGCGACGACCGGGCGACCGAGTTTCTCCAAGCGCCGCAGATAACCCTTCAGCCGTTCGAAGTGCCCGAAGATCTCGGCTTCCATGCCCGGCCGGGCGCGAGACATCAGCGCCAGGTCACCGCCGGCAAGGAATGAGCCCTTGGCGGATGTGATGATGACACCGCGGATCGCTGCGACCTCCGCTTCGAGACGATCGAGCGCTTCCGGCATCCGCATCATGAACTCCTCGTTCATGATGTTGACCTTCCCGTCCAAGTCCATCGTGAGCGTAGCAATTCCGTCCTTGCTCAAGGCGACGCTGAGATTGCCCATTGGTCGTCTCCTCACACGCGTTCGATCAGCGTCGCGATGGCCATGCCGCCAGCGGCGCAGAGCGTGACGACGCCACGCTTCCCGCCTCGCCTCTCCAACTCGTCGAGCACCGTTCCGAGAAGGATCGCTCCGGTCGCGCCGAGGGGATGACCGAGCGCGATCGCGCCCCCGTTGGGGTTCATCTTCTCGGGATCGATGCCGCTGTGCTTCACGAAGCGGAGGGCGACCGAAGCAAAGGCTTCGTTGACCTCGAAGAGGTCGATATCGTCGTAGCCGAGGCCTGCATTCGCCAGGAGGCGATCGACGGCCGGCCCCGGCCCGGCCAGCATGATCGTTGGGTCACATCCGATTGTGACGCACCCGGCGATACGGCCGCGTGCGGTCAGGCCGTGGCGCTCTCCCGCCTCGGCCGAGCCGAGAAGCACCAGCGCAGCGGCGTCCGCGATTCCAGAAGAATTGCCCGGGGTATGAATGTGCCGGACCGCATCGAGCTCGGGATAGGTATCCTGGGCGACGGCGTCGTACCCCACGGCCCCGACACCGGCGAAGGACGGCTTCAGATTCGCGAGCTTCTCGGGGTTGGTGTCGGCGCGGATGAGCTCGTCTTTGTCGAGCATGGGCATACCGGACGCGTCCAGCACGGGCACGATGGAACGTGCGAAGTATCCGGCGTCCCGTGCAGCAGCAGCCCTCTGATGGGAACGCAGCGCGAAAAGGTCAGCCTCTTCGCGCTTCAGCCCATCGACGGTCGCGATGATGTCGGCCGACACGCCCTGAGGGACATAGATGCCGGCCGTCGCTCCATCGATATCCTCGGCCCATGGGCCTCCATCCGAACCCATCGGCACACGCGACATCGACTCTACGCCACCCGCCACGACAAGCTCGGCCTGCCCCGCCGCGATCTTGGCAGTGCCGATATGGACCGCCTCGCTGCCCGAGGCGCAGAACCGGTTGACCTGCAGCCCGGAAGCATGATCCCCCCAGCCTGCTGCGAGCGCCGCGATCCGTGCCAGCACGCTGCCCTGCTCACCATGCGGATTGACAGTACCCAGCACGATCTCGTCGACATCGTCCCCGCTCACGCCCAATCGATGCGTGAGCTCGCGCAGGAGACCGGAAACGAGATGCAAAGGCTTCGCATCCGCCAGTGATCCATCGAACCGGCCCCGCCCCCGGGGCGTGCGGATCGCTTCATAGACAAAGACTTCGCGAGCCATGGAGCCCTCCCGTTTCCGGCATGTCCGTCAGGCGGCGGCCTGCGCCGTTCCCAGGATATTGGCGCGCGCGCCATGATCGCTGGCGCCATGCAGGTCGCGAACGAGCTGCTGCATGATCCGCTTTTCCTCGTCATCGCGAACGGGGATCGAGAACTCGCAGTTCGTCACGACGTCGCCGTAGCGATCCATCAGCTTCTTGCCGATGACGTCGTAGGTTCCGAAAACCACGAACTTCTCGAGAGTCTCGTCGGAGATAAGCTTGGGCAGCTCCTCCCAGTTCTGCGCGCGCGAGAGGAGCTTGGCCTCCTGCGTCAGATCGCCGAGACCGACATGCTCAAAACATGCGACGTAAGCCGGCGTCGACGCGTAGAACGCGATGCGCGCCCTCGCGTCCCGGATCTTCGTCTGGAGCTCTTCCTCGTTCGGGGCGGTTGCGATCAAAGGCTTCATCGAAACCTTGAAGTTTTCGAGCGAACGCCCTGCCCTCTCAGCGCCCTTGCGCACCTCGGGCAGCATGACGTCCCGAATATAGCTCGGCGTGCAGACCGGATGCGGGCGAATGCCGTCCGCCACTTCACCGGCGACCATAGACATCACGGTGTTCACTGCCGCGATGTGGATCGGAATATCGGGATGTTCGATCGGCCCGGCATCGAAGAGCGGAACCATCAGATCCAGCTTGTAGAATTCGCCCTGATAGTTGAGGGGCGTGCCGTTCTGCCAAGTATCCCAGACGGCCCGGACGGCGCGGATATAGTCACGCATCCAGGGGCCGGCGGGGTGAGCCTCGAGACCGTAGCGACGTTGAATATGCGCCTTGACCTGGGGGCCGAGGCCAAGGGTGAAACGCCCCTTGGAAAGCTTCTGGATGGTCCAGGCGCTCAGCGCCATCACGGTCGGGCTGCGCGGAAACGCAATGGTGACAGCCGTGCCGACCTTCAGCGTCGTCGTGGCCTGCGCGGCCAGCGCCATGACGACGAACGGATCATCCTTCGTCTCTTCCGTGAAGACACCGTCCAGGCCGCATTCCTCGACGAGCTTGGCTTGCTCACCGATGGTGCGGATGTCCAGAGGCTTGTCCGGTGCGCGAAGGCCCGGGTCGACCTTGCCCATGGGCAATAGGGTCTCGATCAGCATGAATCTCTCCATGAGCTGCTGGGGAACAATCCGGTGCGGCCGCGAGAGCCGCGATGAAGGGGAAATCGCTGTCAGAGCATTTTGCGGTGATCGATCACGCGAACAGCCTTGCCCTGAGACCGCTCGACGGAGCCGACGGGCACGACATTCACTGTTGCGGATATGCCCACCATGGTCTTGATGCGTTTGCCGAGTTCTTTCCCGATGTCCGCGGCGGGAGCATCGGCGCTGCCGGCTCTGAGCTCGACATTGATCGCGACATGATCCAGGGCTCCTTGCCGGTGGATCTCGATCTGGAAATGGCCCCCGAGCTGGGGAACCAGGAGGATCTGCTCCTCGATCTGCGACGGAAATACGTTCACGCCGCGAATGATCATCATGTCATCGGAGCGTCCCGCGAAGCGATCGAGCCGGCGCATCGGCCGCGCCGTCCCGGGAAGGAGGCGCGTGATATCCCTGGTTCGATACCGGATGACGGGAAGCGCCTCCTTGGTGAGCGTCGTGATCACCAGTTCGCCCCACTCGCCATCGGGAAGGACACTGCCGGTCTCGGGATCAATGATCTCCGGATAGAAGTGATCTTCCCACAGGGTCGGACCATCGAGCGTTTCGATGCACTCGCAGGCAACGCCCGGCCCGATGATTTCGGATATGCCGTAGTAGTCCACGGCCTGCAGATTGAGCCGCCGATTGATCTCGCTACGCATCGCCTCGGTCCACGGCTCCGCCCCCACGAGAGCGACGCGAAGCGCGATCTCGTCCAGGGATCTGCCCTGCCTGTCGAATTCGTCGGCGATGTTGAGGAGATAGGACGGGGTCACCATGATGATGGTCGGCTTGAGGTCGACCAGCAGATTCACCTGCCGCTCGGTCTGGCCGCCCGAGACCGGTATGACGGTAACGCCGAGAGCCTGCGCGCCGTCGTGAGAACCCATTCCGCCAGTGAACAAGCCGTAGTTGTACGCGTTGTGCACCCGGTCGCCCGCTCGTGCACCCGCCGCCCGAAGCGAGCGGGCGACGAGGCCAGCCCATGTTGCCAAGTCGTTTTGCGTGTACCCGACGACCGCCGGCTTGCCTGTCGTTCCGCTTGAAGCATGAATGCGAGCCACGCGCTCAAGCGGAACGGCGAACATGCCGTAAGGATAATGGTCGCGGAAATCCTGCTTCACGCAGAACGGGAATTTCTGCAGATCCTCGAGCCGCATGAAGTCGTCGGGACCGACGCTGGCGGCAAGGCACTTCGCCTTGTAGGGAGCGCTGTTCTCGAAGGCGTGACGAATGATTTGACGCATCCGAACAACCTGCAGCTGGCGCAGCGCGTCGACCGATGCGGTCTCGATCTCTTCCAGCTCGAACGGATTGCCGGCTTTCAAACCTGCCAAAAGCATAGACCCAAATTCCTCCCGGTGGGCGTGCATCCGTCCAGCAATTGCTAGTCAGCTGGCTCGCTTGTTGACGCGACATTGCCGCATTCGAGACCGTGCTAAAAGGACATTAATTGCCAAGATATGTCATACTTCCGGTCGTGAAGCGGTCGTTCGACGATGAGCAATATTCTGCTATTATATTGAAGTATTGTGTTTTTTTTCATCTATCACGCCATCACCTTGGCGGAAGACCACTTTCCTCGATGCCAAAAATGAGGACAGAAACGCTGTCGATATCAGGGGCTGAATGTGCTGTCCGACCGGAAGCAACGAATTGGATATTTCGGCCCGACGTCGGACGACATGTCGGGAAAACGGCTGTCTACAGGTCAACAGGGTCGTTGCGCATCGGGCGCCTTGAACACTGTCGCGAGGAGCCCCAGTATCTCGGCGGGCAGATGCCCCAACAGAATACTAGCACTACTTTGGCAGATTTTTAGAGTTGAGCCGTCGGTTAAAGTGCGGACATCGTATCAGTGGTGGCCGTTCGAGTCTGGCGATGATGGCTGCGCGGATCGCTGGCAGGGTCGGCTGGGGTGGCGGGCCCTGGATTCTTTTTTTCCCGCTTCGCCTGCTTGAGGCGCCGGGATTGAAGGAAGGCATAGGCGATCATGGTCATGAGCGCGTGCCGGTGCAGCCCGGTCCATGATCGTCCCTCGAAGTGATCGAGCCCGAGTTCCTCCTTTAGCTGCTGATGCGCCTGCTCGCAGATCCAGCGCGCCTTGATTGCGCCGGCCAGGCGCTTGAGCGACGTGTCCGCCGGCAGGTTCGAGAGGTAATATTTGCGCTCTCCATTCGAGCGATGTTCGCCGATCAGCCAGGCCTCTTCTCCCGGCAGATGCTGCTGTCCCATGTCGCCGATCCTCTGGGGCGGCCCGTCGGCCACCTTGATCCGCACGGCAGCGAAGCGGGCCTTGAGTGGGCCCTTGGTGCCACGCCGCCAACTCAGCGTGCGCCAGGGCGCCGTCGCCAGCGTCTTCTCCGCCGATACCGACTTCGTGTCGGGCACATGGTTCTTGCGCGGGCGACCCCGCCCGGCGACGGGAAAGACGAGGGCCACGTCGATCGGATAGACCTTCTGGCGCCCCCCAACGCCGACGGCCCAGCTGAGACCACGCTCGCTCAAGGCCTGCCGGAATGGTGCGGAGAGGCCATAACCGGCATCGGCCAGCAGGCAGCCGAAGCGCAGGCCGGCCGCGCGCGCCCGATCGATCTCGGCGAGTGCGATCTCGGGCTTGGTCCGATAGCCCCCGTGATCGTCCGGCACACCGGCTCGGGCCAGCCGCGCAGGATCGCTCGTCCAGCTCTCGGGCAGGAACAGCCGCAACCCCACCATGACCGGGACTTCACCGGAAGCCAGCGTCAGCGACACCAGGGTCTGGCAGTTGGCGTTCTTGCCCAAGGCAGAGGCGTATTGCGGCGCGACGCCGACCGAGCGCTCGCCCTTCTTCGGCAGGGCCGTGTCGTCGACGATCAGCCAGGCCTCAGCGCCACCAACCATCCTGTCGGCTTCGGCAAGTAAGATCTTCACAAGCGGTGCGGCGTCCCACGCCTCGCTGGCGATGAAGTGATGAAGCTGGTCGTAGCCGACGCCACCGCCGCGCGCCGCCATCGGCTGGACGCTCTTGCGATCCCCAGCGCCGATCAGCCCCGCCACATAAGCCGGACACATCCGCACCCGAACCTTGTGCCGCAGAGCACCGAGAAAGGGTGCAAGCCAGTGCTCAAGATCCGACTTCCAGTTCTCGTCCATGGCCGGCCCTCCATAAGCCGACCACCCATGAATCACGCAAATCGCGCCGCGGGAATCCCAAAAATGCCAGCGCGTCTAAAAATCTGCCAAAGTAGTGCTAGGATGAGGAAACCGAATGTGGGATGCCCTGCGCATCGCGCATGGAGCTTTCGGTCGGGTAGCGCTCCTGGATATGGATCGCAGCCCGGTTCCTCATGCGCATCCGCATGGCCGATGAAGTCATTCTCGATCGGCGCATCGCGCCAGCCATCAGCCATCGCCATCATCCGAAGCCGTCCTCCGATCCGTTCCGTGTCGCCATGCGATGCCCGGCGATTCAGGATGCCCGAAAATTGCACGACAACTGGACCCGTTTCTAGGGTTAGGACCACAAGGGCCCGATGATTGAGCCATGATCTCAAATCGCATTGAAGGAGAAGCCCCTCCTTGGCCTTGAAGGCTAGGCACCCTTGGAGCTCGTCTCCACGTCCCGGAACCGCGGCCGGGGTGAACTGGCTTTGAGCGCAGCGCGGGGGTGCTTACGGATGCAGCTCGCGCGGATCTTGGGCATTCATGCGTTGTTTGTGGCTCGCCAGCCTTCGTTATTGGCCTGAAAGATTCGCCAGTGACGAATTTGCCTTACTCGCATGAATCAGGAATTCGGCTTTCGCTTCAGACAACATAGGTAACTGCTCCCTTGCCATGCTCACGATTTGTTGCGATTTAAAACGCCCACATTAATCGATCTATCGGACAAGCCGCCGTGGCACGCAAGCGCCTGAACCCGAATGTTGTCGCAGACTGGATAGGCATCGCGAACGCGGCGGAGCGAGCGCTCCAGACAGGAACAGGGACTGACCGTGCAGCGGCGCTATGGGATGTAGCGCAGGAGCGCGGCACCACAGAACAGCATGTCCGGCGCCTCATTCACGGCTGGCGCTTCATCCAATCAGTTCGTGCCGACGACCGCGAACTGGCGGAGTGCTTGGAGAGAAGCTCCTACAACGTCACCGACGTGATCTCGCGCTGGCATCCACGCGATCGCCACGCGGCATCAGAAGCCGCCAAACAATACCATGCCGGCAACCTCACGCTCGCCCAGCTCCGGGCCGGCTACGAATCCTCGCAGCATCATGGCAGGTCGAAAGTGAGCGCTCCGCCGACGCCGGACTATCTCGACGCCGTGCGCGGGAAGATCGAGGATAGCGAGCCCTGGATACGAGGGCTTCAATCGACACCCCGATCGCTTCCGCCTTTCGGCAAATTCGACTTGTCTTTCCGAGGCGAAGGCGATCGCGAACTCGGCGTGATCGTCTTGCCGCCGCGCCTCGGCACGAACGATCAGAAGGCGAGGTTCGCCAGCGACGCCGGCCTGATCCTGCTCGCGCATCAGATGGGTATGGAGACGATCATCGCAGGGCCCAAGGGCTCTGTTCTCGATGGCTATACCAACTGGATCGCCGAGATCGGCATCGACGATTGCCGCGTCGTCGAGCTCGAACGCGTCATGCGCGAAGTCTGGACATGAAAAGGCCCGGCTCGCGCCGGGCCTTTTGTTAGCCTATCGATCGGATCACTGCGGCTTGTTA
The DNA here is from genome assembly GCF_042655245.1 of Allobosea massiliensis. NCBI lineage: Bacteria > Pseudomonadati > Pseudomonadota > Alphaproteobacteria > Hyphomicrobiales > Alloboseaceae > Allobosea > Allobosea massiliensis. The sequence continues at coordinate 77,490 of NZ_JBHSLU010000040.1, forward strand.
AACGCCGCTCCGACGATGCCGGCCTGTTCGCGGGTCGCTTCGGTTTCCGCCTTGACCCGAAGAGCCTCGTCCCGGGCCACCGCATCCTCGAGTTCGCGTAGCGTCTGCTCGGCATTCGCCTTGGCCCGCTGCTTGATCGCCTCGACCCAAGGGGTGTCTGCAACGGCCTCAATGGTCGCGACGAGCCTGACGCAGGTCTTCGGCGCCAGGCGCGGAGTGCCGTTGTGAACCGAGGCCTCGAGGAGGGCGCAGGCGCGCTTGGTCAGTTCGTCGGGAGTCACTGGCTCCTCCCCTGCTGGTTCGCACCCTGTCCCGCCGCCGCGGACGCGGCCTTAGCCTTCGCCTCGGCGCGCTGCCGCGTCACCTCGGTCGCGAACTCGCCGGCCGGGAAGGTGTAGTCGGTCGCGGCACCCGCCACGATCAACTCCTTCGCCAGCGCGGGCGAATGCGCCTTGGCGGCGTTGAACACGCCGGCCAGAACGTGCGGGTTGTTGGTGATCTCCCACACCTTCTGCGTCACGCGGAACAGCTTTGCGCGGTTGGAGTGCTGGCGTGCCCTCATCCTCGCGAACTTATCCATCAACTTCCCCAGATCGTCGTGCACGATAACCTCCTATGGCTGGCTTCGACGCACATATATACGCAGATAATTTTGATTCGCCAAACAGATATTTTATGCGCATATATATCAAGAACCGACCGATGGCCGGGGGTTCCCAGGGGGCGTCAGCCCCTTGGGCCCGCTATAGCAGTCCGAAAAGTCGGACTGCGCGGTCCCTGCGGTGCTTTTTGAGAGAGGAAGGCCGGGTTTCACGATGTTCGACCGGACCATGCATCTCTCGACCAGTTGGGTGCGCGCGCGGGCCCATCTCGGACCCGCCAGCGCCGGTCTGGTCAGCGCTTACATCACTGGTGGCCATTCCTTCGATGGCCACCGCGTCAACAACCCTCATCGGCGGCGCGAGATTGCGATGACCGGCCTGTCGCTGCCTGCCGGGATCGTGATGACGCCGCATGAACTCTGGCACTGGGTGGATCGCAAGGAACGCCGGAAGGACGGCGAATACCAGATGCGTTCGCGCGAGTTGCCGAGACTGGCTTCGCATATGCGCTGCTCATTGCCCTGGGCGCTTTCGCCGGAAGCGGCCGAGCGCGTCACCACTGACTTCGCCCGGTTTCTGACCGAGGAACTCGGGCTCGGCGTCCAGTTCGCGGTGCATAACAAACCTGAGCACGATTGGGATCACGCTCACTTCCTGATGACGACCCGTTCGCTAGCGCTCAAGAATTTCGGCAAGAAGGTGCGCGAGCTGGACGGGATCGCGATGCGCAAGCGCGAAGCCGGCACAGCCGCCGAGGTTCGCTATGCCCGTGCCGATGGGCGCGAGAAGACGATCTCATCCACCATCGAAACCATGAGGGCGCGTTGGGCCGGCCTTCTCTCGGCCGAACTCGGATATGTGGTGGATCATCGTTCTTTCGAACGCCGCGGTCTCGATCTCGATCCGGTGATTTACGTTCCCCGCGCCCAGATCGAATACGAAAAGCGGCAAGCGAGGCGCGGCGCTGCCGGGCGGGATTGGCGCGCCGAACGGGCCTCGCAATTGGCCAGCCGACAGGTGGAAGCCGCCCTCTTGAGGGAGTTGCCGGATCAAGAACTCCGTCGACGCACTCGGCCCGCGCCTGCGCGTGCTCCCCGTGTCGTCGAGATCGGTCTGCGATCGATCTGTCAGGAACTGGAGCGTCAGAACACTCTCGTCTCGTCATGGCGCGCCGCCGCCCTCACCCGGCTCGCGAAGATATCACCGCTTCTCGCGCTTTCGGCAGGCAACCAGATCCTGGAGGCTATCGCCACGCGCGAGGTACGGGAAACTGCACCTGTTTCTACCCCATCTCCCGTGATCAGCACCACCGATGCTTCGAACGGGAAACGCAAGCGCCTGCGCCAGAATGCCGGCGCCGGCATCATGTCGAAGCTCTTTGCTCAGCACGGAGATGACATTGCTACCGCAGTATCGGCTTCTTCGTCACAGCACCGGATCATGCGAGACGCGATCAACCACCTTGGCCGGATCAATCCGATCGTCGCGCTCGGCGCCCTCGCCCGGATGGCGGAGATCACGCTTGAACAGAAAGAGGAGCCCGTCACCGCGATCAGCACCTCGCCTTCGGAAAGGCGTGCGCAGGCCCGCAGGCGCGGCAGCGTATCCGGGCGAAAGAATGTCGCGGGTGCCATGGCAACCCGGGCGCGCCAGGCCCTCGAAACTGAGTGCTCGCAAATTGAGAGAGGCCATGACGACGCGAACGCGGCTCAGGCAATGGCCACGCAGTTTGCTGACGAGATGAAGCGCCGCGAGCGCCGCTTTCTCAAGCGCATGGAGAAGAAACTCGGATATGCAGCGATGCAATCGGCTGTTGTTCATGACGCGCTGGTCGCGTTCACGCTCAGGCTCGAGGCCTATTTCAGCAAGGCGATGGAGGCTTTGCGGGAGCGACTCGAGCGCCATCGCCTTGAACGGCAGAAGATCGCCGCTCAAGCGATGCTCGAACTCGCTGCTCTCGATGCAATCCCAATAGACAACGCCATGGTGAGATTGCAGGCGACGGCAGCGGTCGCGCAGAGCTTCCGTCACACTCTCGATCACCTCCACACGCGGCAGGCCGGCGAGGTCGCGGAGGAATTGACGCAATGGCTAGACGGCGGGCCGAACCTGCGCCGGCATAACGCGACGACGACATTGACGCCGAACATCGTCTCTTCGGTTTGGAGCCGTCCGTCTCCCCGACAGCCGGAACGGTCGGTGGCCAGAACGGCTGCGGCAGCCCCGCAGCACCAGCCTGTCGCGCGGTCGCGGAATCCGCACATTCCGATCGCGGCTTCGGCAGGCGTTTCGAAGAGCGCAACGCAATCCACGCGGAAAAATATCCGAAACAATATCACGTTCGATGTTCCCGCGTTCACGGAGAAAGAGGAGTTCGGCCTACTCCGGCCGAAACCGGCATCGCCAGCAAGCGCAAATGGTCAGGCGGCTCCGAGACCTCGAGCATCGGAATCGGGCAGCAGACCTGCCCACCAGAGGCCACGTCGCCCATCGGATCAGGAGATCGAATAGGTGACAGGCGCGCCACATGTCACGGCCCCCCAACTGTTCTCGCCCCAAAAGCCCGGACATTTCTCAATGAAACCCAGGACACTCCCTCAGACCATCTTGCTCAGATGAGGCCGCTGCAGCGCTTTGCCAATCCCGATGAGATCAGCGGTTTGATCCCCTATTTGGCTTGCGAAGAAGCGGGCTAAGTGACGTGTGCACTGATCCGCCCCCGCCGACTGGTCCAAAGCGATTGTTAGTGGAGAGTTGGCCTCGCGGCCAGCGCGGGCGGCGTAGCTGGTCCGGGTTGCGCAGTCGCCCGCGCGGTCATGGCGGGCACGAAGACCTCCGGCGCGGGAGGCTTGTATCCGAGCGAGCCATGCGGGCGGACGGTGTTGAAGTGCCGCCGCCAGCTTTCGACGATGATCTTCGCCTCCGCGAGGGTGTAGAAGATCTCGCCGTCGAGGAGTTCATCGCGCAACCGGGCATTGAACGACTCGATGAAGCCGTTCTCCCAGGGACTGCCGGGCGCGATGTAGGCGGTCTTCGCGCCAACCGCGCCGATCCAACCCTGCACAGCTTTGGCGACGAACTCGGGGCGTTGTCTGAACGCACATGGCCCGGCACGCCGCGCAGGATGAAGAGGTCCGAGAGAACGTCGATGACATCGGTCGACCTGAGCCGCCGATCGATGCGGATCGCCAGGCTCTCCCGGGTGAACTCGTCGATCACGTTCAACATGCGGAACTTCCGGCCGTTGTGAGTGCGGTCCTCGACAAAGTCATATGACCAGACGTGGTTGGGATGCTCTGGCCGCAGCCGTACGCAAGATCCGTCGTTCAGCCAGAGACGCCCCTTCTTCGGCTGCCGCCGAGGCACTTTGAGCCCTTCTCGCCGCCAGATGCGCTCGACGCGCTTGACGTTCACTGCCCAGCCCGCCGTGCGCAGCAGCGCGGCGATCTTGCGATAGCCGTAGCGTCCGTATCGGCGGACCAGTTCGACGATGTCGGCGATGAGTTGCTCCTCATCGTCGCGTCCGCGCGGGATCCGGCGCTGGGTCGAGCGGTGCTGCCCGAGTACACGGCAGATCCGTCGCTCCGAAACCTTCAGAGCGAGCCGGACATGGTCGATGCAGGCACGGCGACGCGCGGGGCTTACCAGTTTCCCGAAGCCGCCTCCTTCAGGATCAGCTTGTCGAGCGTCAGGTCCGCGACGGCCCGACGGAGCCGGGCGTTCTCGGCCTCAAGCTCCTTCATCCGCTTCACCTGATCTGACTTCAGGCCGCCAAACTCACGACGCCAGCGGTAGTAACTCACCTCCGTCACGCCGATCGAGCGGATCGCGTCGGCAACGGATTGCCCCTGCGAGACCAGCACATCGACCTGGCGCAGCTTCGCGACGATCTCTTCGGGCTTGTGGCGCTTCTTCGGCATCTCGGTCCTCCTGTCTGCCAAAAGACATACTTCAGGGTGGACCAATTCAACGGGGGTGGATCAGTACCGACAGCTCCGCTATTTCGCGGCCAGCAGGGTGAACTTGTGAATCTGCGGCGGTTCAGAAAACAGTTCTTCTGCCTTCTCCATCAGTGCGGCGGCAACCTTGCCGTCAAGATGGGCCTGCCGATCCTCCTCTGTGTCGAACGTATCGAAGATCGCGTACGCACCGGGACCTTCTTCGATCGCATACCAGGTCAGAGTGCCCGCCTCAGCTTGAACGAGCGGCAATGCCGAGGTCAGGAAATTGGCGATATCGCGCTCTTTTCCGGGCTTGGCCTTCAGCGGTACATACAGGGCAAGTTTGGGCATAAAGTAACCGTCCGGTCTCGGCCGCCTTGCGCGGTGGGCGGCATTTCCCGAACGGTGTGACCTTAAGTCTAGCTTTAAGGTCATGGCGATGGTTCGGGCGGAGGTTCTGGGCGCGATCGAGCGGCGGCGGCGCTGGCACTATGAGGACAAGGTCCGGATCGTCGAGGAGAGTTTCGCCGCTGGCGTGACGGTGACGGATGTCGCGCGGCGCAACGGCGTCGCGGCGAGCTTGGTTTTCACATGGCGGCGTCAGGCGAAGCTGGGGCAGTTGGGCGGTGACAGCCCGGCGCCGCTTCTGCTGCCGGTCGAACTGGCTCCTGTCTTGACCGACGTCACGCCCACGCCGGTTTCCGATGTCGCTGTCGCGGAGCCCGCGCGCCGGAGCCGTCGTTCGTCCGGCATCATCGAGATCGCGCTCGGTTCTGGCCGCAGGCTGCGGGTCGATCGCGATGTCGACGCGGACGCGCTGCGGCGGGTGCTCGACGTGCTGGACCGGCGATGATCGCGATCCCTGCCGGGATGCGGGTCTATCTCGCCATGGGGCCGACCGATATGCGCAAGGGCTTCGACGGCCTGGCGGCGCTGGCGCAGGGTGCGCTGAAGCAGGATCCGTTCTCCGGTCACCTGTTCGTCTTTCGCGGCCGCCGAGGCGACCTTCTGAAGGTGCTGTACTGGGATGGACAAGGCTTCTGCCTGTTCGCCAAGCGGCTGGAGAAGGGCCGCTTCATCTGGCCTGTGACGACGGACGGCGTGGTGCGGCTGACGCCGGCGCAGCTCTCGATGCTGCTGGAGGGGATCGACTGGCGCGCGCCGATCCGAACCGATCGCCCCAGCCTGGCGCTGTGAAGCGAAGTGCTTCGAGCCGATTCAGGCCTGTGGTGCGCGGTCAAGATCGACCATGATTCAATGGCTTGGCCGCCGGCCTCGCGATAATCTCGGAGGACCATGGCGAGCGCCTCCGCAGACCTTCCCGATGACGTCGCGACGCTCCAGGCGCTGCTGATCGCGGCGCGGGCGCAGAGCGCCGCCCATCTGCTCATGATCGAGAAGCTGAAGGCGCAACTGGCGAAGCTGCGCCGGATGCAGTTCGGGCAGTCGTCGGAGAAGCTCGACGCCGCCATCCACCAGTTGGAGCTGGCGCTCGAGGATGTCGAGGAGGGCACGGCGGCGCGGACGGTTCTGGAGCGCGCGGTCATGCCGGCAACTCCCGACGCCCGGCAGCATCCGGTTCGTCGTCCCTTGCCCGA
>NZ_JBHSLU010000041.1:0-14993 GCF_042655245.1 Allobosea massiliensis
GGGGATCTCTCGGTTCAGGGTTGGCGTTCACAACCCAAACCTAACCGGCAATCGCCGGTGACCACCGTCAGCTACACCACGCTATGGGACACGACCCTCGCGCGCTGTGGGTAACAGAGTTTTTCATGGTGCCACGAGCGACACGATCGGCTTCGCTGTCGTTACATCCGGCGTGGCCTCGGCGCCACTCCTCACCCTCAACCTTCGAAATTCGGAGGGCTCTTGTACTTGGCGCCTCGCGGAGCGTCCGCTTTCTGGCCTTGCCGAGCGGGCACCCTCAGAGGCAACCAACAGTGGCTCGTAGCACAAAAGCTTTGCGTGCCCCGCCGGCCAGCCGCGAGGCCGTGCCGTTCTCGATGGCCGCCGCGAGGCCCTCGCGCGGGATGCTTGTGAAGGGCTCCAACCCGATATTGTAGTGGCGGCCGAACCAGGGATAGTCGCGCATCGCCCCGAATTCCTGCCAGCACCAGACATAGGGCATGACGGCGGCGTCCCAGGCGATTTCGAGACCGAGCCCGCGGCTATCCCGAACTAGATAGTGGCCCTCTCGGAAGCCGCGCAGATAGCTCATCTCTCCAGGCGTTCCGACCACCGGCAGGCGCGACATGTCGACCGCCCGGCCGCCGGCATCGACCGCGTCATGCCAGGGCATTACCCGATTAGCGGCAAGGCGTCGCTGCGGATGGGTGCGGGAGATGTCGCCGGTCACGATCTCCACGCTACGCGGCATCTCGATAACTGATCCGGGCCCGAGAAACGGCCGGCCGAAGGTGATGTGGTGGCCCCACATCAGCGGGAGGTCGACATCGCTCTCATTGATCGCGACTTCCTCGAACAGCAGCGACGACGAGCCGGTTTCGAGCCTGACATTCCGTATCAGGCGATAGGGCAGCGTCTCTGTGCGGATACTCAGCTCAAGCTGCACGGCGGAAGGCGCATCTTCCACGACCCGCCAATCCCATGGCCGGTGCCAGACCTCTCCATGAAAACCATGGCTGCCGAAGGGAAGCCCCGGACCAGCCGACGGGGCGCCCCCGACTGGAAAGACCTCCTGCCAGCCGCCGGGATAGCTGTCGTAGAACGCCATGCGGGCGTCCGGCGGTGTGACCGCGCGCAGTGCCGGATGCCGAAGCCCGTTGGCAGAAAGCCAGACGAAGTCGGTATCGCTGGTCTTGTGCAGGAATTCGACCACATCGGCACCGCGGCCGACGGCGAAGCTGACACGCAGCTGCTCGTTCTCCAACGTCAGCACGTCCAATCCATGCCAGATGACATGTTTGGTGCGGACGCCCCAGTTCCGTTGCGGGCGGTAGTAGCCGTTCATCGCTCCATAGCCCCGGGCGTCATGGCACCGTCGGACGCACGCGCAACATCAATACAACCAGTGCACCGGTGGCACCCCCGCCGCGTCAAGACGGACTACAGCGATCGAATCTCCGAGCAGGCAGCCGAGATAGCCGGTCCGCAGATCGGGCCCACCAAAGGCGATGCTCGAAAGATTACGCAGCTTCGTCGATGGATTAGCGTCCATATGAGGCCGCCCAAGCGAATTGTCCTGATAGGCCTGCTCGACCCAGGCGACATGGGCCGGGTCGGTCTCGCTCAGCATGATCTCGCAATGCCCGCTTTCCGGATCGATGCGCATCAAAAGGTTTGAGATCACGCCCGCGATCCAGATCTTGCCTTCGACATCGAAGGCAAGCCCGTCTGGGAACTGGCCTTGCCCGAACTCGTAGATCACCTCCTTGGGGCCGAGGCTGGCGTCGTCGCGCAGCGCGAAGCGGCTCAGCCGCCGGCCATAGGTCTCGTTGACATAAATCCAGCGCCGGTCCGGTGAGATCTGGCATTCATTCGTGAAGCCGAGCCCGTCCGCCACGATGCGCGCGCCCTTCTCGTCCATCACGGCAATGAAGCCACTGTGCGAGTCGCTACGGTAGTCGAGCGAGCGCGGGACCATCGTCGTCGAGACGGTGAGCCAGAGCCGGCCGACATGATCGCGCACCAGATAGTTCGAGGGCGCAATCTGGGCGCCGTCGATCTGCGTCCAGTAAGGCGCGACCTGCCCATCGCGCGTCAGGCGCCAGACGCCACCGGCCTCGCTGCCGAGATTTGCAAGGAGAAAGGACCCGTCCGGATCGAGCGCGATACCATTCGGGCGCAGGCCTTCCGGCAGATCGACGGTCTGGCCGGTATAGAGCGTCTGCGTACCATCGGGCCGGAGATGGGCCACGCCGCCGCGCCAGTCGGCGGTGTAGAGATCGCCTTTCGCCGTGGCGAGGACGCATTCGGGACGACTGAGGCCGGAGCCGATCTGCGAGACGTCGTCGAGAGAAAGCGTCATCCGCGCATCAACCAAACCAGGGCCATCGGGATCGCTTCGACATAGGTGACGAGAAACAGCACGCAGAGCGCCAGGATGAACATCGGAATGAGCTCGCGCGAGATCGCCACCATGCCCACACGCGCGATCTTAGCTGCCACGAAGAGCGTGCCGCCAACTGGCGGCGTGTAAAGCCCGATCACGAGGTTGAACACCATGATCAGGCCGAGATGGACCGGGTCGATGCCGAACGCCTTGGCGGTGGGAATGAAGAGCGGCGCCGTCAGCATCAGCGAGGGCAACGGCTCCAGGAAGATGCCAACGAGGATCAGCGCCAGGTTGAGCAGAAACAGAAAGACGTATTTGTTCTCAGCTATGTTTAGGATCGTCTGCGCCAGATTGGCGGGAATCTGCTCGACCGTGATCAACCAGGACAGCGCGCCGGTGGCGCCGACCACAAGCATGACGACGGCGCTGGTGCGGAAGCTCTGCAGCAGCATGCCGGGAACCTGCGCCGGCTTGATCTCGCGATAGACGAACAACGCCAGGACCAGCCCGTAGAATACCGCAACCGAAGCCGCCTCGGTCGGCGTGAAGATCCCGGTGAGGATGCCGCCGAGGATGACGATAGGCATGCCGGAGGCCGGCAGAATGGCCAAGAAGCTCTTCCAGATGTCGGCGCGGCTCGGCATCGCTCCGCCGAGATCGCAGCCCAGCGAGCGACCTTTCCAGACGCAGAGCAGGATCAGGACGAAAGCGAGGGTGAAGGCTGGGAAAACGCCCGAAACGAGGAGCTCGCGTATCGAGACATTGCCGACGAAGCCATAGACCAGCAGCGGGATCGAGAGCGGCATCAACACGCCGATCGTGCCGGCGACCGCGATCAGCGCGGCTGCAAAAGCACGCGGATAGCCACGTTCGGCCATTCGCGGCACCATGATAGAACCGATCGCCGCCGAATCCGCAACGGCCGAGCCCGAGACCGAGCCGAACATGGTGCAGGCTGAGACCGTGACGACGCCGAGCCCGCCCGGCATGAAGGCCAAGAGCGAGCGCGCGAAGTCGATCAGCCGTCGGCCGACGCCGCCATGGGTGATCAGCTCCCCGGTGAAAATGAAGAGCGGGATCGCTGCCAGGTGCAGCGGCTCCAGGCTCGATATGTAGGATAGGAAGATCGCCTCGAGCGGGTAGCTCATGCCGAAGATCCCGATCGTGGCGACCGTCGTCAGCAGGAGCGCCCAGACGAGCGGCATTCCGAGGAGAGCGAGCGCGAAGAAGACCGCGCAGATGACGGCGAGAACCATGTGTCAGTCCTGGAAGGCTTCTTGCGGAAGGGGCTTGTCACGCAGCAGCAGCGCGATCTCGTAGAGCACGAAGACGAGCGCCAGCGTGGAGCCGACGGGCATCGCGAGATACTGCAGCCCCATCGGCACATGGAGCACGGTCAGCTCCTGCCCCATCGTGCTCTCCGTGATGTTCCAGCCATAGGAGATCAGGAGCGTAAGCAGGGCGGCCACACCGAGCCGGGTGGCGAGTTCGACGGCCTTCTGCAGGGCGGGCGGCATCTTGTCGGTAAATTCGGTGATGCGCATATGCGCGCCCCGGCGAGCGGCCGAAGCCCCGCCGAGGAAGGTCCCCCAGAGCAGCACGAACTCGCCGAATTCGGTGTTCCAGGCGAGGTCGCTGTTCAGCGCCACGCGCGCCGCGACATTGGCGAACATCACGACGAGCAGCATGGCGGCCAGCAGCGTCAGGGCAACATCGACCATGTCTCCGAGCCAGCGCAGAGGCGCTGGCTCGGGCAGGTTAGGGCGATAGAGGAAATGCATGCCGGCCTCCGATGATGATTTTCGACGGGGCTCAACTCATACTTTTTCGGATCTCTGCCGCCTCGGCGATGAACTGGTCGACCGCAGTTGCGCCGAACTCCTTGCGGGCACGCTCGACGGCGCCTTCGCTCGCCTTGCGCCAGGCTGAGAGATCCGGCTTGACGATGGTCGCGCCCTTGGCGGTCATCTCTGCCAAGAGCTTTTCGTCATTGGCGCGTACTTCGGTGCGATTCCAGTCGCCGGCTTCCTTCGCCGCCTTGAGGATGCCCTCCTGATCCGCCGCGCTGAGACTCTTGAACGTGCGCTCGGCCATGGCTACCCAGCGCGGCGAATAGACGTGCTGCGACAGAGTGACGTGCTTGGCGACCTCGTAGAAGCGCTGCGAATAGATGGTGTCGATGGGGTTCTCCTGACCGGAGACCGTGTTTTGCTGGATGGCGAGATAAACTTCGGTCACCGGCATCACGACAGGCGAGAAACCGATCGATTCCATGATCCAGCGGATCATTTCGACCGGAGCGATGCGCAGCTTCTTGCCCTTGGCATCGGCCGGGCTGTTAAGCGGGAAGTTCGTGGTGAAACTGCGGAAGCCGGCCTCCCAATTGCCGACGATGCGCATCCCCTTGGCGGGCAGCAGATCCGCCTGCTGCTTGATGAACTTCGAGGTGTCATAGAGCTTCCAGCCCTGCTCATAGGTCTCGGCCAGATAGGGCAAGGCGATCAACGAGAGGTCCTTCACATGGGGAGTAAAGGTGACGACGCCCGTCAGGGCGAAATCCAGCCCGCCGACCTGAAGCTGGTCGAGCGACTTGGCGTCGTTGGCAAGCTGCCCGGAATGGAAGACCTGAACCTTGCAACGGCCTGAAGTATATTTCTCGACCGCTGCGGCGAAACGCATCGCGGCCTCGTTCGCAGCACCAACCGAGGTGTCGGTATGGCTGAAGCGTAGCGTGCGGACGCTCTGGCCCAGGACGATGTTGGGAAAGCCGGTGATCGCGCCGCCGGCGAGAGCCGCCGAGGCCTTCAGGATATGACGTCTGTTCTGCATGGTAACCTCCCTTGTGTGTGTTTCCTGCCCAACCGGGCGGCTTCGACGGCCGCCTTCTCGTGGTTCAGATCGAGATGTTGCGTCAGATAGAGATGAAGCGTCCCTCTTCGGCAGAGCGGTAGATCGCTTCCTCGATGGCGAGATTGCGCATGTAATCGCGGCCCGAATTGACCAGCGCCGTACCCTTGGTCAGGTGTTCGACGACGTGGCGGCTCTGGCCATAGACGCAATCGCCGCCATAACCACGATCCACCCAGGTGTAAGTGTGCTCGCGCTCTTCGCCACGCAGCGGCCGCAGGAACAGTCGGCCATAGCCGTCGAGCCGCAGTACGCCACGGTCGCCCTCGACCATGAGCACGCCATTGGTCATGCGCGCGTCGTCGGCGGGATGGTCGATATGACGGTTCCCGTCAAAGAGCCCGGCGGCGCCGCTGGCGAAATCGAATACTACGAGCCCGGCATCCTCGCCTTTGATGACCGGATTGATCCGCCGCAGCCGCGCGAAAACGCCGGTGATCTCTCCCATCACGTCGCGGAACACGTCGATCAGGTGGATGCCGGTCTCATGGATGAGGAAGCGCGACATGCTTTGGAAATAGGGCTGTCGCGAGAGATAGGCTTCGGACCCTTGGCCGTCTCCGGGCCGCAGTCGGAAGTTGATGTTGAGAGGCGTGCCGATGGCGCCGTCGGCAACCAGTCGCCTAACCTCCATGAACCACGGCATGAAGCGGAAGTTCTCGTGGACGGCCAGCATCACGCCCGCGTCTTCGGCGATAGCGACGATCTCCTGCGCATCGTCGAAAGTCGGCGCCAGCGGCTTCTGGCAGATCATCTTCACGCCGCGCAGCGCCGCCGCCGCGACGAGAGCGCGATGCGTAGCCGGTGGCGTGACAATGTCGATCAGGTCCGGACGCGTCGCATCCAGCATCGCCTCGGCATCCTCGAAGGCGGCGGCTCCGTGCAGGAGCCCGGCTGCGGCCTCGCGCTTGCCCGCATCGCGATCGGCGACGCCGACGACGCGCACACCTTCCATCCGGCTCCAGGCGTCCTGATGGAAGCGGCTGAAATAGCCACAACCCGCTATGGCAACAGTCAGCGTCATTGCGGGTCGGCTTTTCCGCTCGTGATCAGATTGGCGATGGTGCTGCCGATGTCCCGCGTGCCATGGCGCCCGCCGATATCGTAGCTGCGCAGGTTGAGCTTGCCGAAGGCATGGTCGACGCCGAGCTCGATCGCGCGGGCGGCGTCTCTGGCTGCATTGCTGCCATGTCGCTCGCCAAGCCAGTCCAGCATCATCGCGGCCGAGAGGATCATGGCTGTCGGGTTGGCGATGCCCTTCCCCGCGATGTCCGGCGCCGTGCCATGGCTAGGCTGGAACATGCCGTGGCCCCCGCCGATATCGGCGGAAGGAGCGAAGCCCATGCCGCCGATCAGCCCGGCGCCGAGATCGGAGAGAATGTCGCCGAACAGATTCTCGGTCGGCAGGACATCGAAGTCCCAGGGGCGGCGGACGAGGTCGAGCGCCATCGCGTCGATGTAATGGTGGCGAGCCTCGATGTCGGGATGCTTCGCCGCGGCCTCGTAGAAGACCTTCCGCATGAAGGCGAAGGAGCGGAACACGTTGGCCTTATCAACGATGGTGACGCGCCCCGGCGTGCCCCGTGTCTCGCGGCGGCGGCGGGCGAGCCTGCAGCAGAAGTCTGTCAGTTCCTCGGTGATTTTGCGCGTGATGACCTGAGTGTCGCGCGCTTCCTGATCGTCGATGATCTCGCCTTTGCCGCGCGAGGCGAACATGCCCTCGGTGGACTCGCGCACGATGACGAGGTCGATGTCCTTCCAGCGCTCATCGGTGAGGATCGGCGGGGTGCCCGGAATGGCGCGGATCGGGCGCACGCCGGCATAGAGGCCGAAATGCATGCGGATATCGAGCTGCGGGGCGATCTCGGTGCCGTCCGGGTAGCGAATATCCGGCCAACCCATGGCACCGAACAGGATGGCGTCGGCCTTACCGATCCTCTCCATGCCGCCATTGGGCAGGATCGCGCCTGTTTCCTTGAAATGATGCGCTCCGCCGGGCACATGTTCCTGACGAAAGGACAAGTCGAAGCGCTTCTCGACCGCGTCCAGCACGACGGCCGCTGCCTCCATGACTTCGACGCCGATGCCTTCGCCCGGCATCACGGCAAGGTGGAATGAGTTCGAAGTCATAGTCTCTGGATTCCGTGTCGTTCGATGATGGTGGTCAGCTCGAGGCCGCCCCGCTTGCGATGCTCGTGGTAGATTTCGCGGGCACGCTCGACATCGCCCGCGAGGATGGCCTCGACCACGGCGCGGTGCTCGGTTGTTGACTGCACCGGCAGCGGCCGCAGCGAGAGCGTGAACATGCGAGCGCGATGGGCCTGGTCCCAGACCTGCATGATCATGCCCGCCAAGCGCTTGTTGCCGCAGAGACGCGCAAGGTTGAGGTGGAAGCTTTCATCGGCAGCAGCCCAGGCCTGAAGGTCGGCTGCACCCGCGAGTGCGGCCTCCATCGCATCGCAGGAAGCGATGAGGCCGGCGAGCTCCGCCCTGTCCGGCCTTCGCCGGGCCAGAAGCTCCACCGCCGTCGGCTCCAGCGACATGAGCACTTCGTAAATTTCGCGCATGTCGCCCGGCGACAGCGCCGAAATTCGCACGCCGTGGCGCGGGACGATTTCGAGCAGGCCTTCCTGCTGCAGCCGCACGAAGGCCTCCCGAACCGGCGTCCGAGACGCATCGAGCTCGGCCGCAATCTCGCTTTCGAGGATCTGCGCTCCAGGCGGATAGCGGTTGTCGAGAATGTGCTGCTTTAGCTGCGCATAGACCGCGTCCGTCGAACGCCGGGCGGGCTGGGGTGTTTCCGAAACGGACAACCTACTGATCATCGAATCCGACAATGCATACATTAATTGATGCGACAAACGTACACGCCGCCAATCCGATTGCAAGCGGCAATCTGCGGGCCGCCTGGCGCAGGCGACAAGTCGAGGCGGATCAAGGCGGCGATAGCCCGATCGCGTTTGGGCTCAGAGCGCGAGGCGCCGGGATCGACCTGCTCGGATCGCGTAGGCAGGAATAGATCATGCACAACTTCGTCGTGCTGCCCGGCCGCAACGTCGTTGATATTCTGGCCCCGGCCGCGTCTTGCGGGTGGGTATCAATCTGTCGAACATTCTGTTGGCTACAGGCCGTACGCCAGTAGGCAATCCTGTTGGCGGCTCTCCGGGCATGCGCGGGCGCTCGCCAAGCTGGTAGGCGCTGATGGCCCCTTGCGGACGCGCGCAACGTCCGCTCTCGGGCGCCCCAGCAAGGCAATGACACACAGCCCGATTGGCTCGCTGCTCACCGTAGGAAAGACGGGTTTTAGTGAGCCCAAGCGTGAGCTCTCCGATGCTTCGCGTAGGATCGAGCTGATTCCGCGGATGGTGACCGTAACGAAGATCGTGCGTAGCGCACGCTGGCCAACTGGTACGACGAGATGCACCCACTTTCGTCGAGCGCCGCATGCGACCTCGTGGGCGAGGCGGTAGCGCGCTTGCGAGTTGTCCAATCTGCGAGTTGATAACGGAACGAAAGCCGCTATTGTTCTCTTTTAATCGCGCACGAAAGAGATTGTGATGCCGAAGGTCGTAGCTGATGCCGAAGTTCAAAAGCGCGTCGCTGCTTTTGTGGATCGAAACGGCTATTCGAGGGCATCGAAGCTTCTAGGAGTGCCCAAATCAACGCTCCACCGAGCCGCACGCAGCGGGAAGGTGACGCTTCGAAGCGCAGAGGCGCTCATGGCGAAACTGCCATCAGTCTCGGAACCAAAAACCGAACAAACAGAAAAAATAACAGAACGGGATATTGAGTCCTTTAGTAAGGTGCTACATGCTCTTATTATGGCTGCTGCTAGGCTTGAGCGGGGCGGAGAGCCCAAGTTCGCTGGGAATGTTGAGAGAGCTTGAGTTATGAGCCGGGGCGACCTCGTTTTATCCCTTGCTGAGGCCGGGGCCAATGGCGATAGGTCTGGTGTTCGGCGTACTGTAATGGCGCTCGCGGAAGAGGCGCGCGCGCGTCAACAGCACACTTTCGCGGGAAGGCTGGCTCGTGTGATCGACAAGACAGTCTCAGAGCGTGCGCCGTTGCCGATGAGCCGTTTGCCAGCCTCGGTATCCGGAGCTTTAGCGGAGCGGAAGCCGCGCCTCCGTTTTCGCGATCTGGTGTTGTCTCGGGATAACCAAGAGCTACTGACTGAGCTTCGGACGGAGCATGAGCAGGCTGATCTGCTTTACTCCCATTCGCTCCAGCCCCGGCGAAGCGTCCTGCTCGTCGGCCCGCCGGGGAACGGAAAGACCAGCTTGGCGGAGGCGATAGCTGCCGAGTTGGGAGTTTCGTTCTATGCGCTCCGCTATGAGGGTGTCGTCGGCAGCTTCTTGGGCGAAACCGCTGCCAAGCTGTCGGCTGTGATGGAATACGCTTCATCGACGCCCTGCGTGCTGTTCTTCGACGAATTCGACGCCGTCGGTAAAGAGCGCGGCGACATTCACGAGACGGGCGAAATCAAGCGCGTCGTGAGTTCATTACTCATGCAGTTCGATGCGCTTCCGCCCCATGTCGTCTTGGTTTGTGCGACAAACCATCCGGAGCTTCTTGACCGTGCGGTTTGGCGTCGGTTCGAGGTGAGGCTTGATTTGCCCAATCCTTCACGCCGGCAGCTGAAAGCGTGGTTTGAGCGTGCATTCCCTGCCTTAGACCAGGTCGATCCTACGCTCGCTGGCGAGCTTTCCGAAAAATTCCGGGGGAAAAGCTTCGCGGAGGCGGAGCAGTTCTCGTTGGATGTTCAACGTAGGCTGGTATTGTCGGAGAAGCGGCTCGACGAGGTTGACGCGATTCGCTTGACCGTAAAGCGTTGGAAGTCGAGATTAGCTTCTACCAGGCAGAAGAATGGCCACCGAGCGTCCGATCCTAACCCTGACCTATTCGAGCGAGACGAAGAGGGTTAAAGGCACTCCCGACAGGCGGCGGCGGCCGTCTGAAACGCCTCAAGCGCAGGCCGCGCGATTTGGCGAGCGCTTCCAGAAAATCTCGGCGAATCTTCAGAGCGCCCAAGGTAACATCAATATCCGCCGGGATGCAGACGCTATTATTCCCGATCGCGCCCTTGTACTCGAACTTAAATATCGGCAGTCCGATTTTCTGAAAGAAGCTGAGCGGTTGGGATTTGAATGGCTGCTGGAGGAAGAAGATCCTGATTTCGCGCAAGACGATCTCGATGATGAAGACGACGCGGACGGTGTGGCTGACAGTCCCCCCCTCGTTGTTAAGGAGGAACGCCGTCTCTACGCTATTATGCCGTCCGCGGAATCGCTGAAGCTTATGCTGGACCTTTGGAGCCAGTACAAGAATAACAGCAAAGCCGAATACGGTTATGGAGCGTGGTGGAAGATCTTCGGGGCTTTGAATGATATTCGACCTTGGGGTAGCGCGGACCGCATCGATGAATGGACTAGGCGCGTTCTCGATCAGCAGCTCGAAAATGACCCCACAGCGGAAGTCCGTGTCGAATTCAATCTCTGGTTCCGAGCAGAGCATGCGACGCGTGTAGCGCGCGAGAGCCAATTTAAATTGAAGGTTAGCGAGGCTGGAGGACAAGTACTGGATATCGGCATGATTGCCGCGATCCAATATCATGCTGCGCTCGTCCAATTACCGGCTGCTCGCGTTCGCGAACTGATCGAACTGACCGGTCCCCTGGCTAGCGCGGACGAGATCATGATGATCCGCCCACAAAGCTTTAGCCAAGCGGTCGCCCCCGAGAAGGAGCCCGCCTCCGGTCCATCGCGCGAACCGCCCTCGGCGCCAGATCCACGCGATCCAATCGTAGCACTTCTCGATGGGTTTCCTGTCGAGAACCATGACCTGCTGCGCAATCGAGTCGATGTTTTCCCGATCGACGTTCAGCCCGGAGAGGCTAGCCCTCAGCGCCGCTTTCACGGCACGCAGATGGCTTCGCTCATTCTTCATGGCGATCTGGATCTAGAGGACTTGCCCCTCGACCGTCGTCTGATGGTCGTCCCGGTCCTAGCCAGCCCCATGAGCAGCGGTCTGGAGCATACACCTCCGAACAAATTGCCGGTCCTGATGATCGAACGAGCGGTCCGCGCTCTCATGGAAGGCCTAGACGATAACGGTCCGATTGGGAGCAGTGTCGTCGTCATCAATCATTCCATCGGCGATCTGAATGCCCCGTTCGAACACTCATCGACACATTGGAGCAGGTTACTTGATTATCTGGCTCACGAGTACAATCTGCTGTTCATTGTGAGTGCTGGTAATATCGAGGATGGCGTACCTGTCGATGGCTTCGCTAGCATCACAGAGTTTCGAAGGGCCAGCCCTGCAGAACGGGCTAAGGCTATCTTAAAGGGCCTTGAGACGGCGAAAGATCGCCGACCACTGATTAGCCCGGCCCAGACCTTTAACGGCATTACGGTCGGAGCCATCCACTGCGACGCCGCTGGTGCCGCTGCATTCACCGCCGCAATTGATCCCTTCGGGCCTTTACGAATGACCAACTTGGGTTCCCGGCTGGGGTTCGGCGTGGACGGAGCCGTGAAGCCCGACATCGTCTTGCCAGGAGGCCGGCAAGCCGCTCGACCGTCAGTGGGCCCTCCCTTCGCTGTTTTTGCCCACGAGGTGGAAAGTGCGGGTCAGAGGTCGGCCGTGCCCGATACGCGAGGGGGGCGCCGCAATCTCACGCATCGCTCTACTGGCACTAGCAATGCAGCGGCACTAGCCACGCGCAATGCCGTCCTGATTGCCGACGCTCTCGATGACTTGGCGTCTGGTCCGGGAGCGACGCCGTGGAGCGACCGCGAAACCCGAGCGGTCGTACTGAAGTGCCTTCTTGCACACGGCTGTGCATGGGGCGACGTCGGCGATCACCTGAGTGGCTGCTTTGAGCCGGAGGAATCCCGATACGCAGAGCGCCGATACCGCGAAATGTCGAGGTTTCTTGGGTACGGCGAGCCCGATATCGGCAGAGTCGTCAGCGGAACCACCCACCGGGCAACGATGCTCGCGGAGGGAGTGATCCGGAATGGCAAGCGCCACGAATTCGAGATTCCGCTGCCAGACGCTTTGGGCGGAAAAGTGGACGTCCGCAGCGTGACATTCACGTTGGCATGGTCGTCACCCGTTCGCCTGGCCGCAAAGTCATCTCGCGCTATCCGCCTTCAACTAACAGACGAGCTGGGTCGATCGAACTTCTGGTCCGGCATTGCGCGAAAGGGCATTATTCAGCCACCGCACCGGTTGAGCGGACGGGGCACGCTTTTCCACGCAAAGCTATCGGGCAAAAGAGCGATCCCGTACGCCCCAGATTCGAGTTTCCGAATTGGGGTTCAAGCTCTCGCTGCGACGTCAGCCTTCAATCAAATGAAGGTGCCATACGCGCTGGCGGTCAGCTTCGAGGTTGCGCCGACCATCGAGGCTGACATCTACGCAAACATTCGCCAGCAAATCCAAAACCGCCTCCGCGTTCAACCAACGCCTGTCAGGACTCGATAGATGTCGCGATTTCACCCCGATGAGAGTCTCGGTTCTCAGACCAGTGCAGAAATCAAAGAGTACCTTGAGCTCATAGGGGATGAAGCGCGAGCGCACGCAATCAGCGCCCAAGGCAGTACCGGCCAGGGCATCTGGGGAAACGCCGCGATTTGGGCAGGTACAGACGCCATCTACGGTTTCATTGAAGAAGGCTCGCAGGCAGTCCTACCTATCGTGCCGCTTGCCTCGGTCCAGCCCGATGGCTCAATCGCCGGCAAGCGGGTCAAGGTTACTCTAGATCGCTTCTACGTCGAGGAATTTCCAGGTTTCGGCACTCACCGGATCCTGTGTGAGTTTTCCGGCAAGAATCAGGTGGCAGGCAAGACGGAGGAGTTGAATTTCGTTGCGACCTGCAATGCGAGGGACGGCCAAAGCGCGGGCGTCAGTGGGCTCCCAGTGTTCATGGGACTCACAGTCGGTCGAAACGGAATCAACCTCGAGGGGCGCACCGTCAACGTATCGAGCGAATCCGACGACATCATCTTGGGGGTCCTTGATGGCGATGCTTTTAAGAAAGGCTTGGAACTTATTCAAACGGCCCAACCGGCCATCAAGCCATTAGCTAGCCTCGCGGAAGGCTTGGTGCGGATGGTGATGAGCCGGCGGAAGAACAGGCAGATTCACACCTTCTCGCTGGGTTTGGATTTCGCCGGAAGCCCAACGTCGGCACGCCTCCGGTACGGGTCATTTGTCGTCATGCAGGTCGGAAGAAAGGGCAATTGGGACTGGTCACTCTACGGATGGAACCGTTCTACTCAACAAATTGTCCCGCAGAACGGTGCAGAGCCAATCGGGCAAAACTACATGGTTTTCGGTATTTCTCCCTTCGTGGAAGATGATGCTGTTGCCGAAAGAGCATAGATTGCTCGGAATAGCTTCCCGTTCGAGGGAGCGATTTCCATCACCCGTTAGCGGTGGTCCGACTTCGTTTAAATTTTTCAATTGCCATGAAGATTACCCCTGAAAGACGATGAGAATTTAACGGAAAGTTCGAGCCCGGTCTGGGCGTCCGTTCAAACCTAGATTTCGGTTACAGGGCGAATTCGAATGTCATATCCGTGATACAATGCTGACAGTCCCTATCGCTGCATTGGCAAAATCAGTGTGCGGACGAGCGGTTTTAGTTAGCGAATATTTTATGTTGAAGGAAAATCATTGTGAACGTGGCGAATATCACGCTCGAAATCTTGCGTTCATATGCGCAAGCTTGTATGGATCTTGACGCGACGGTTGAGAAACTGCGGGCGAAAGGGTTTGATCTCTTGGTCGTGCCGTCTCGGGGGGCTAGTCCCTTCATCGCTGGCGCAGCCAGCTATGCTCATACGCTAAGGAACGAGTGCTACGAAGCCTTTGACCCCTCAGCGCCGCGGATCCGGCCGATCGAGAAACTCTATCTGCCCTTCACCGCCGATGGTGCCAATGACTTCGCGATCTCGACGGCCGCCATACGTCGCTTTTGGTCCCGTGTCCTGGCTGCCTTCATTCGGCGCGACCGCAGTGATAAAGCATTGCTCTTCTACAAGTATCTCAGGGCAATATCGGGCAAAATTGCATTGGGGTTCCGACTGCGAGAAGGCGGGAAATCCGGGCGCTTCATCTTTATCGACACCGTCGTGTCTGGACAGGCGATCTGCGAAATATTTAATGCCTTCGCCGACTATGGCCTCGACGATTGCCATTTCATTCTGCTGATCGATCAGCAAGGCAACGCCCTCAGGCCCGATTATCGACAGCAGATCGATACGATGGTGTGTTTCGGCGTGCAAGTTTGGGTCTGACGCAATCTCGCTGACGTTTGGGGCTCATGTCGCGCCAATCAGACGCGCCTGGAGAAGATCGATCTTTCCGCGGCCGTACATTTGGCGCTTAACGAGCTTGAGACGGGTGATCTGGCCCTCGGTTTGACCGTTTGACCAAGTCGAGAGAATAGCTGCTCGCACAGCGGCCTCGTCTCGTCGGACGCCATTCGACAATGAGGCGACCAGGCTTTGGGAGGCGCGCTCGATCCAGGAAGCCAAAGCCTCGGCCTGCCTCGCTCTGATCATGGCATGGAAGTCGGCGACGATCTCGCGAGCCTCGAACAAGGACGTAAGCGTCGTCCTCAGGCCACATCCCTGAGAGCGGCCTGAGCCGGATATTCCCAGGGCAGCAGTTCGTCGATGCGGCTATTGGGATGGCCGTTGACGAT
>NZ_JBHSLU010000042.1:0-792 GCF_042655245.1 Allobosea massiliensis
TAGGCCGTCGACTCATTACCGCGTAGCCAGATCCTGACGCATACGAGCTTGAGGCTTGCGAGGAAGTTTTCCGCGAGCTTGTCGTAGCGTGTGGCGACGCGGCGGAACTGTTTGATCTTGTTGAAGAAGCGCTCGATCAGGTTCCTGTCCCTGTAGAGGTGCCGGCTGAAGCAGATCGGGTCCTTTCGATTGCTCTTGGGCGGGATGTTGGCCCAAGCTCCGCGTTCCCCGACGAGGGCGCGCAAGGCGTTGGCGTCGTAGCCCTTGTCGGCCATCAGCATCGAACCGGGAGCGAGATGGCCGATCATGTCGGCGGCGCTGGCGATGTCGCTGGCTTGCCCCGCCGTCAGCTTGAGCTGGATCGGGCGCCCTTGCGCATCGACGAGGGCGTGGATTTTGGTGGTGAGCCCGCCTCGCGAGCGACCGACACAACGATCTCGACCCCCCTTTTTCCGGTCGCCCCCTGTTGGTGGACCCGCACGACCGAGGTGTCGATCATCTGGACGTCGCCGTCGTAAGCCTTTGTGATCGCGTCCATCAGCCGATCCCAGATGCCGGCTTTGCGCCAGCGGTTGAAGCGATTGTAGATCGTCGTCGGTGGGCCGTAGCGAGCCGGGACATCCGCCCAGGGCGCACCCGACCGAAGCACCCAGAAGATACCGTTCAGGACCCGCCGATCATCGACCCGCGGCACGCCGCGCGGCTTGTTGGGAAGATGCGGCTCGATCGCCGTCCATTCCAAATCGCTGAGTTCGTAGCGTCCCATCGCCAAGCTCCTCTTTCGGAGCTTGA
>NZ_JBHSLU010000043.1:0-52374 GCF_042655245.1 Allobosea massiliensis
GGGGATCTCTCGGTTCAGGGTTGGCGTTCACAACCCAAACCTAACCGGCAATCGCCGGTGACCACCGTCAGCTACACCACGCTATGGGACACGACCTGTCAGGAACGTCTGCTCAGTGCGGAAGCTATCAACGATCGAATCACGGAAAGCGAAACCGGTCGCTCGATCTCGACGGCCTTGCGCTTCGAACCAAAGCTCATAAACCCGATCCAGATTCGTTCGCGTCCGAAAATCGAGGCTCAAATAACGTGACACGGCCTCATCGGGAGTGACGCCTTGGGCAATCAGGCTGTTGAGGTAGGTATCACCCAGTTCCGGGTCGAATGGGCCGTTCGGCGCGTGAGGAACGCGCTCGTTTTTCGGATGAGGCCGACCGGCAAAGGGCCATAAAAAAACGGCCGATACGAGTGGAACATCAATCACCCGCGTCCCTATCGGCAGGCTTGAACGAGCTATCCTACTGGCAGCGTCAGAAACCTGCCAAATGACGAAATCAGCTTCTGCCAGGATCGACGCGCAGGCGGGATCAGACTCGACATGTGGATTGACGTACTCCGAGGCTCCACGCATGCCCGTGGTCAACGAACTGCCGTAGAGCTTCGAGAGCCTAAACATCTGGCAATTGCCGACGAAGGCCACGCGCCGGTCAGTC
Organism: Allobosea massiliensis; assembly: GCF_042655245.1. NCBI lineage: Bacteria > Pseudomonadati > Pseudomonadota > Alphaproteobacteria > Hyphomicrobiales > Alloboseaceae > Allobosea > Allobosea massiliensis. The sequence continues at coordinate 653 of NZ_JBHSLU010000043.1, forward strand.
AGCACCCGTTCCGCAGCCAGCTGATCAAGATCACGCGGTTGCCGGCCCGTCCGATCGACCGAGGATTCAGATGGGGCAGTGGACCGCATGATACCCCCCAAGCCCCACCCTCAGCCGCAGGGCAGTTGCACTCTTACGAAGCTATCAAATGCTCCTGATCTGCTTCTATTGACTTTGAAAGACCCAATAGCCGGCAACGCCCACATGGCAGCGCCCGAGCACGCACATTTGACCTGCTGGAGCCCGCGGTAGCGCGCGAACACGCTCTGCCGGCCTGCCGAAAAAATGGCGATCTCGTAGGACTGCGGCGCCTAGCCGGGTACCTCCATGCCGGGCGAACCGACCGGCATGCCTGGAACCGCGATGCCGATCGCCTTCGGACGCGCGACGAGCAAGCGCTTCACCGCCTCGGCCGGGACATGGCCCTCGATGACGTAACCGCCGATTACGGCCGTGTGGCACGACATCGAGGCCTCGGGCACGCCGAGCCTGGTCTTGAGCGGCATCACATCGTCGACCAGGACCACCTCGACCGCCAGGTCGGCGGCCCTGATATGCTCGACCCAGTTGCCGCAACAGCCGCAATTCGGGTCGCGGGTCACGATCATCTTCGGCAGAGCTTCCGTAGGCGGCCATGTAGACGAACTGGTCCTTGCCCGTGACGTCACCCGCCGCGTAGACGCCAGCCTTGGTGGTGCGCATGCGGTCGTCGACAAGGATGGCGACGCTGGTCTCGTCCTCGATGGCCATGAATATGACGCCCTTCGCCGACCCGGCCGCTGCTGCACCAGCACGAGGCCGGCGACGTCGACCTGACGCCGGTCCCGGTAAGCGACCGCCTCCATGCAGGTCAGGATGCGCCTGCGCGCGAACTCGTCGCGCAGGAAAGCGCGCCCGCAAGGGCTGCAAATCTCTCCAGCCGGCTCGTAGGGGCTGCTGGTTGAGCGTCAGTCAGATTATCGATCTGCCGCTGCAGCTGGGCGATGACATGCCGGGAAAATGGGCCGAGATGCAGGTATAGCGCCATCATCAGCAGCACATAGGGCAATGCCTGACGATGATGGACGAGGCAGTCGAGCACGATCCGGTCAAGCCGGACCGGGTCCGAAAATCGATCGGCGCCGAGGCCACCTTCGCGACCGACATCGTCGAGCGCGACGCCGCGCGGTCCGAGCTCACACCTCTCGTCGCGAAGGTACGGCGCCATTGCGAGGCCAAGCAGCTCAGCGCGCGTACGATGACGCTGAAAGTAAAATACGCCGACTTCCAGGCGGTGACGCAAAGTCGGACGGTCCCGGGGCCATTCACCGGGTCAGAGGAGGTCGAGTGGTTCGCCCAGGCGCTTCTCGATCCGCTGTTCCCGGTTCCGAAAGGCATCCTATAGCGCGACGATCTGGATGCGAGCGGCGCGTCAATCAGGATGAGAACTGATTGTCGCGGCGGGTTGAGATTGGTGCTTTTGATTGTCGCTGGCAAGGTCAGCCGGATGGCTGCTCGTCTCCCGCCGGCGCTTGGTCGATGGTCTTGATTGTCGCGTAGGTCGGCGGCCTGCCTGCTCCGGTGCGCCGCTGGACGGCGGCTCGGCGCCGGTAGCTCTCGACGTTCATCTCGAAGATCGTGGCGTGATGGACGAGCCGGTCGACGGCGGCGAGCGTCATGGCAGGGTCCGGGAAGATCCGATTCCATTCGCCGAAGGGCTGATTGGCGGTGATGAGCGTCGATCGACGCTCATATCGGGCGCTGATCAGCTCGAACAGGACGGACGTCTCGGCCTGATCCTTGGCGACATAGGCGAGATCGTCGAGGATCAGCAGGTGGTACTTGTCGAGCCGGGCGATGGCCGCTTCCAGGGAGAGTTCCCGGCGCGCGACCTGCAGCTTCTGGACGAGGTCGGAGGTGCGGGTGAACAGCACGCGCCAGCCATTCTCGATCAGCGCGAGGCCGATCGCCGCGGCCAGATGGCTTTTACCGCCGCCGGGCGGGCCGAACAGGATCAGGTTCGCGCCCTTCTCGAGCCAGCCGTCGCCGGAGCAGATCGCCATGACCTGGGCGCGCGAGATCATCGGCACGGCGTCGAAGGCGAAGCTGTCCAGGGTTTTGCCGGGCGGAAGGCGCGCCTCGCCGAGATGACGCTCGATACGCCGCCGGTCCCGTTCGGCGATCTCGTGCTCGGCGAGCGCCGCCAGGAAGCGGGCGGCGGGCCAGCCCTCCTTGTCGGCGCGCTGGGCGATATCGGGCCAGTTCAGCTTGATGGCGGGCAGACGCAGGTCGTTGAGGATGAGAGCCAGCCTCTGTGCGTCGATCGGGTGAGTGACCGGTGTCATGCCGCGGCTCCCGACAACAGCACGTCATAGACGGCGAGCGGGACGAGTTCGATGGTCACCACCGGCAGCGCGGCAGGATCCGGCGCAAAGCGTCTGCGCAAGGCCGCCATGTCGGGAAGGCCGCCAGCCGTCAGCATGGATGTCAGGATTTCGGCGAGCTCGGCTTCACAGGCGCGCTCATGCGCCAGGGCGAGCAGATCGACCATGGTCCGGCAGGCGACGCGCTCGGGCAATCGTTCGACGAGGCGATCGAAGGTGCGCCGATAGGCCTCGCGCGGGAACAGCCGGTCGCGATAGACCAGGTTGAGGAGGGCCATCGGCTTGCGGCGCAAGGCGTGGATCACATGGCGATAATCGACGACATGGCCATGCTTGCCATTGCCGTATGATCGGCCGCGCAGCAGCGTCATCAACTTGGTGCCGCCGATGAACACGTCGAGCCGGTCGTCATAGAGCCGGACCCGCAGCCTGTGTCCGATCAGTCGGGACGGGACGGAGTAGAATACTTTCCTCAAGGTGAAGCCGCTGCTCGAGGTGACGGTGACGATCGTCTCCTCGTAATCGCAGGTCCGGCGATCCGGCAGCATCTGGAGATGGCCGCGTTCGGCGTCGATGCGGGCGGCATTGCGACGATTCTTGGCGGCGACGGTCTCATCGATGAAGCGCCGATATCCGGCAAGGTCGTCGAAGTCGGCGCTGGTGCGCAGCAGCAGGGCGTCGCGGATCGCGGCTTTCAGATGGCCGTGAGCGCTCTCGACCGAACCGTTCTCGTGGGCGACACCGCGATTATTGCGCGTCGGCGTCATGCCGTAATGGGCGCACAAAGCGTCGTAGCGCCGCGTCAGATCGGTCCTGGCATCGGCGTCGAGATTGCAGAACGCGGCCGACAGGCTGTCGCTGCGATGCTCGGTGGGACTGCCTCCCAAAGCCCACAGCGCATTCTGCAAGCCCTCGGCCAGCGCGACGTAGCTTTCCCCGCCCAGGATCACATGCGCCTGCTCGAAGCCCGACCAGACGAGCCGGAAGTGGTAAAGTCGATGATCCAGCGCGACGCCGGCGACGCTGACGCCGAGATCGGCCATGTCGGTGAAGTCCGACAATCCCATCCGGCCGGGCTCGTGGATCTGCCGGAAGATGATTTCCTGCTCCGGGCCATGGATGGCGCGCCAGGCGCGGATGCGGCGCTCCATCGTGCGCCGGACGCCGGGGTCGAGATCGGGATGGCGCCGCCGCATCTCCTCGAAGATGCCGATCGGGCGAAGGCCCGGCGCCGAGCGCAGCAGCGGCACGATCTCATCGTCGAAGATCAACGCAAGGGGGTCGGGCCTACGGCGACCACGCAGCCTGTCGCTTTGCGAGGGAAGGCCTGGATCGCCCGATATCCGATATCCTGTCGCGGTGCTGAACCCGGCCTTCGCCGCCGCGATCGCGACAACGTCGTTCTGTCGGAACTTCATGAAGAGCCTCATCTGGTGATCGGTGACGTGGCGGCCGGGCACGCAAGGTCTCCTCCATGTGAGGAGACAGTCTGCGACAGCCGGCCGGCCGCGATCATCAGCGACGATGCTCCGCAAGAAGCTCGCCTTCGTCGGGGGGGCGCGACAGCTACGGGCTACGCCCTGCGCTGCCGCGCCCCCCGACGATTCTCACCTTGATTGTCGCGCAACTCGCATCGTGATTGTCGCGTCGCAGCATCCTCTGATCAGCGTGACCGACCCGACGCTCAACGACGCAGCGGCGACCCCGGTGACCGATCCACAGCTCTCGCTGCTCTAGCGTGACCGACCTGGACAGCTCAGGCAGCCTTGCCACGCGGCTTCCGCCGCTGTTGACCCAGGCCCATTTTCTTAGCCAGGCTGGAACGCGCCTCGGCATAGGCCGGAGCGACCATTGGGTAGTCGGCCGGAAGCCCCCAACGAGCCCGATACTGCTCGGGCGTCATGTCGTAGGCGGTGCGAAGGTGCCGCTTCAACGATTTGAACTTCTTGCCGTCTTCGAGGCAGACGATGTGGTCTGCGGTGATCGACTTCTTGATCGGCACCGCCGGTGTAGGCTTCTCCTCAACCGCGGGCGCGGCCGCCTCAGAGCCCAATCCGGTGATCGCTGCGTGGGTCGTTGCGATCAGGTTTGGCAGCTCGGCCGCAGGCACGCTGTTATTCGAGACGTAGGCCGAAACAATATCAGCGACCAGGCCGACCAGAACGTCGTTGTTCTCTGCCATTGTGCTCTCCCGCAATGCCGGCGAAGCGCCCGCAGAAATTGGAATTAGCTGCCTACTATCTTCAACGAAGACAAACCGACTCGCTATTGTCTACAACAACATAGTCTCAACGAGCCCGCCACGGCCAGAGAGCTATCCACAATTTCCTGATCAGCCCATGAGGTCTCGATTGCTCGCCGCAGACATTTCCGCGCCGACATCGGTCGCAATGCGGCTCCCGACCGCCCGTGGCTACTCGACCATTTTCCGGTATCGATCCAGGGTGCGGCGCACGAGGTCGGCCTCGTCGAGCGCGACATGTGCGAAGTGTGCGACGAGGGAGGCAACGCGCGTCCGCTCGCGCTCCTGATCGCCGTCGGGAACACTCGGTCTCACCTCGTTCCAAACGAGATCGAACGCCGCATGCGCGCGGGCGACGTCGATAGGATCGTTCAACGAAGAAAACGGCATGGTCCGATCATCATGTCCCGGTGGCCGCCTTGGCGAACCGCCGGATTGTGCAATCCCAGCATCCTAGGATGATGGCGCGCCTTTTTTGAGGAGATGCGACGATGGCGACCGGCACCGTGAAGTGGTTCAACGCCACGAAGGGTTTCGGCTTTATCCAGCCGGGCACCGGCAGGACGTCTTGGCCCATATCAGCGCCGCAGAGCAAGCGCCCCGCGCGAGCTTCGCGACGGTCAGAGGGTCTCCTAGGAGCTCGCCCAGAACAAGCGGTCCGGCCGGACCTCGGCCGAGCAGTTGCAGGCGCTGTAGTCGCGAGCTAGCGCGGCCAGAAAAGCGCCGCTCCCTCGTACCGGTCATTCTCTCACCCGTGCTGCGATCATCCTCGTCAAGTCGTCTCCTGCCGAGGCCGGCCGCGCGGGGGGGCGCAATGAGTTCGACAGCAGGTGCTTCCTTTCATGAGGTGGGGGTCTCAACCGATCGTCGCGAGGATCGGGAAGCGTTCGAGCAACCAGAACGCCATGGTCGATAAATGGCCGGACAACATCGCCAGGCCCATTGCGATCATCGTCAGGCCCGCCAGGACCTGAAGGGTGCGCCCGATCCGGCGCAGCCGACGCAGGCGGGCCGCGAAGCCTTCGGCGAATAGGGCCGCCAGCAGGAACGGAAGGCCAAGGCCGAGGGAGTAGAGGCTGAGGAGCGCCACGCCATCGAGCGCGGTCGCGGATGCCGCACTGACGGTCAGAATGGCGCCCAGCACCGGACCGATGCATGGGGTCCAGCCGAAGCCGAAAGCCACGCCGAGGAGATAGGCGCCAACCGGATGTCCGCCTCTGGCCGGGCCCTCGAGGCGCAGCTCCCGCTCAAGCCAGGCAAACCGGACGAGGCCCGTGGTGAAGATGCCGAAGACGATGACAATCACGCCACCGACGAGGCCCGCTTCATAGCGATAGCTGCGGAAGGCGTCCCCCAAGGCCGTCGCGCCCGCTCCCAGGATAACGAAGACGGTCGAGAAGCCGAGCACGAAGCTAACACTCAGGAATAGCGTCGACAGCCGCCGCGCAACGCGAGAGCCTGCCGGTCCCGTCTCGACGGCATTGCCCGCAATGAAAGAGATATAGCCGGGCACGAGCGGCAGCACGCAGGGTGACAGAAAGGAGATCGCTCCGGCCGCCAAAGCAGTCAGGACCCCGATATTTCCAATCTCGCTCACGGCTGCGCGCCCCGATTTCCGGGCTCGGACAGCGTGGGGACATGTCGGGAGATCTCTGAGATCAGCTCCGGCGAATCCCATTCCTTCGGCCCGACCCAGCGCAGCACCTCGGCGCCGTCGGGGCCGAGCAGGAGCGTGGTCGGAAGCCCCGTGATCTTGAACGACCGGACCGCCTTGCCTTCTCGGTCGAGATAGATCGTAAGGTCCTTGATGCCGAACTGTGAATAGAACGGCTTCACCACTTCGGCGCCGTCGCGGTCGACCGACAGCGCGACCACTTCGAAGGCTTTGCTCCCCATCTGGCCCTGCAAGCGATCGAGCGAAGGCATCTCGGTGCGGCACGACAGGCACCAGGTCGCCCAAATATTCAAGAGGATCGCTTTGCCGCGCAGCTCTGCGAGGCGAATGGACCGGCCGTCCGCGCGCTCGAACTTCAGATCGAGCGCGCGCCGGCTCTGCACTGGCGTCGCCCGTTCCGACCAGATCGTACTGCTTCCGTAGACGACTGCAACGACACCGGGTATGGCCAGCATGGCCAGCGCGACGTACAGGCGGTATCTTCCTGGTGTGTTGTGAGCGATCACGTCATCGCCCTGTGTTCGCTGCCTTCCTCCACCGGCTTTGGGAGCCTCTTGCATCACCGCGTCCGAACTCCCCGATAGAGAGAGATGGAGCCACTAGGCGTCGCAATAGCGGCCGTCTCCTCAACATTTTGGAATCCCGCGCCGCGCATCAGTTCCGGAAGGACCCCACGGGCATTAGGTTCTGTGTTCACGCGCCCATCGAGATTCTGAATGATGCCTCTGAACAGAAATCGCATTATTTGCGTGCGCTGAAGGCCATAGTCCGCGATGTGAAGCTCACCACCGGCGGCAAGCGCAGCATACATCGCGGTGAGCGCTGCCACCTTCTCGGCCATCGGCACCTGATGAAACACAAGGCTGGACACGATCTTGGTCGGACGCCGCCCTTCCAGCAATACCGCCACTTGTCGCGCGAAGCCGACGTGCAGAACAACGGAGAGGCCGGCGGCTGACAATCGCTTCTGCGCTCGCGCCAGCACGGCCGGATCGGGATCGACCCCAATGAGCTGAGCGGACGGCGCGACATTTCCTACGCGCAGCAAAAGCGAACCGGTGCCGCAGCCAACATCGAGGATGACGTCGCTGGGCGTAGGGCGGAGTTGCTCAATGAGAGCATTGCGCCACTGACGCTCACGAGTCAGCGCCGCAACCCCGATGTCGTAGAAGGGAGTAAGCCAATGATGTCCGGCGGCAGGCGTGTAGGTCAGTTCAGGTGGCATGATCGGTCCTTTCCGTTCGGCCATCATGCAACCTGTAGCGACTACAGGATCAATACCGAAAAGCTGTGAGGTTCGTCGTGCTGTGTTCGGCAGCAAGGCACCGTCCTTCTTCAAGCCGGGCACCACACGGTCACCACCAGATGGAGACGGAAAACCGTCCGCCAGATAGCGTGTTCAAACTCGGGGGATTCTGCGCCGTTGCATGGTGGCGCATTGGGGAATCGCGTATTGATGATTCGCGGTTTTGCCTCCCTACGAGGCAATCGATGAGGCGCGTGCTATGCAGAGGCTTCATTCGGTCGCGACCGCCATCGATGCCGTTAATGCCGTCATCGCGAAACTCGTCTGCTGGGGATTGCTTGCAAATGCGATCCTCATCGCCGGCAACGCGGTGGCGCGGAAAGCTTTTTCAGTCGCATGGCCGCTGGCATTCGACATGCAGTGGCATTTTTTTTCAGCCGTCGTGCTTTTGATGGCGGCTTACACCCTCCAGCGCGACCAGCATGTGCGGATCGACATTCTCGCGCAGAGGCTCGGAGAGCGCGGCCTTGCCTGGCTCGATCTGATCGGCATCGTCACGGTGCTGCTGCCGGTTTGCGTCGCGATGATCTGGATCAGCTGGCCGCAATTTGCCACCTCATTCCTCGCCAGCGAGACGCGGGCCAGCCGCGAAAGCCTGAGTTCGCTGCCTGCCTGGATCATCAAAGGCTTCATTCCGGCAGGTTTCCTACTTCTCGCTCTTCAAGGTCTTGCCGAAGCCCTGCGCTGCGTCGCTGCGCTCAGACGAATCGCGCCACGACCACTTCAGCGGTTCCAACTGATCGAGAGGGAGAATTGACCGCCGAACTGCTCGCGCCCGCGATGCTTTGCGCCCTCGTCGCGGTTCTGTTGGTCGGGTTTCCTGTAGCGTTTTCGTTGGCAGCCGTAGCGGGCGTCTTCGGCGCCTTGGGCGTGTCTTCGGGTGCCTTTCCACCCACGTTCCTGACCGCGATGTACTTCCGCGTCCTGGGCATGTTCAACAACGAGAACCTGCTAGCGATCCCGTTGCTCGTGCTCATGGGTCTGATCCTCGAAAGGACAGGCATTGCAGAGGACATGCTGCTGGCGCTCAATCGCCTCTTCCGCAGACTGCCTGGCGGGCTAGCCTATGCGGTCGTCATTGTCGGCACGGTCCTGTCGCCGATCGTCGGATTTGTTTCGGCGTCAGTCATCGCGCTTGGATTGATCGCGCTGCCGGTCATGATCCGGGCCGGCTATGATAGCCGGCTGGCGACCGGCGTTGTCGCCGCCTCGGGAACGCTGGCCCAGGTGGTGCCACCGAGCCTGGTCCTGATTGTGTTGGCCGAGCAACTCGAAGTGTCGCTGATCGACATTTATCGGGGCGCTCTGCTACCCAGCGTCGCGCTGGTGGCGCTTTACATGCTCTATATCTTCGCCTTGACCACCTGGAAACCGCTTCTGGCGCCCCCGGTACTCGATTCCGGTTGGATAGGCAAAGCCGATTGGCGCTCCCGGCTGCGGCTCTTCCTCGATGGGGCTTTGCCTATTGGTTTGGTTGTTTGCGTGTTGGCTTCGGTCGCGTTCGGCATCGCAACTCCAAGTGAGGCGGGCGCTATCGGCGTCACCGCGGCGCTGACGTTAGCGTGGGCGAAACGGCGGCTTAAGCTCGCTGGTATGAAGCAAGCGCTCGTCGCGGCGGGCGTGCTTTGCTCCGGCGTTGTCTTTCTGCTGATCGGTGCGTCCTTCTTCACGCTGGTATTCCGTGGGCTGAACGGACATCTCATGATCGAGGCCTTGTTCCAGCACATTCCGGCCGGTCAAATCGGGTTCGTCCTCGCAGTGAATGCGGCGGTCTTCGGCCTGGCCTTCTTTCTCGATTTTTTCGAAATCGCCTTCATCGTTCTGCCGCTGATTGCGCCGATCGCTCACACGGCTGGCGTGGATGTCGTGTGGCTGGCTGTCCTGCTTGCGATCAACTTGCAAACATCCTTCATGCATCCGCCCTTCGGTATCGCCCTCTACAATCTCCGCAGCGTCACGCCCGCCTCGATCAAAACCTTGAGCATTTATTGGGGCGCCGTGCCGTTCGTGCTGATCCAGGCGCTTACGGTCGTGCTTCTCATTCTGTTTCCCGCCCTCGTGCTTCGCAATGTCACACCTCCCCCCTCAGGCCGGGAGCTTCAAATCGACCTTCCGCCGCTCATGTTGCCTGATCCGGTATTGCGCTAGAAGAACCAGCTCGGTTTTCCGTGTTTTGGCCCACAGCGGCAGGCCTGCTGGCGGATGATTTCCACTTGAACCTGAAGCGGCATCAGGTTGTAAGGCTCCCCATATCGACCGTTAACAGCATATCAGGCTCCTTCGCGCACGCTCTCCTTCATGCAATTTCCCACCTTGCGTCCCTTTGTCAGATTGGCTGCCGCACTCGCGCTCGGCGCCTTCGTCCTGTCCGGCTGCGTCGTCGGCGAGGGCGACACGCGTCACCTGCAGCCGCTTCCGGCCAAGCTCGTCGCGCAGATACACGCGAAGGGCATGAGCGAGGCAGACCCGATCTTCGTGCGCATCTACAAGATGGAGAGCGAGCTCGAAGTTTGGAAGCGTGACCGCAGCGGCAGGTACGCCTTGCTGAAGACCTACCCGATGTGCCGCTGGTCAGGACAACTCGGGCCGAAGAAGCGCGAGGGCGACCGTCAGGCGCCCGAGGGCTTCTATACCGTCACGGCGGATCTGATGAATCCGCGCTCGCAGTTCTATCTCTCCTTCAATCTCGGCTACCCGAACCCGCTGGAGCGATCGCAGGGCTATTCCGGGTCGGCGCTGATGGTGCATGGCGCCTGCACCTCGGCTGGCTGCTTCGCGATGACGGATGAGGGCGTCAGCGAGATCTATGGGCTCGCGCGCGAAGCCTTCGCCGGCGGCCAGGCCGGCTTCCAGGTCCAGGCCCTGCCGTTTCGGATGACGCCGGAGAACATGGTGCGGTACCGGAGCAATGCGCACATCGCCTTCTGGCGCAACCTGAAGGAAGGTGCCGACCATTTCGACGCGACGCGGCAGCCGCCCAAGCTCGCCGCCTGCGGCCGGCGTTACGTCTTCAACGTCAAGGGCGACACCAGCTCCTTCGACCCGGCCGGCCTACGAGGTCGAACCGGAAATCCAGGGCCTCGTGGCGGAGCGCCGCGCCCGCGATGAAAGCCGCATTGCCGAACTCGTCGGCACTGGGCTCCCGACGGCGGCCTTCGCCTACGCCGATGGTGGCATGCACCCGAGCTTCCGGAAGCTGCTCAGGACGATGGGACCCGAGCGGATGCAGGCCATGGTGTCCGGCAAGGTGGAGATCAGTCGCCCGGATGCTGCGCTGGCGGACCCGTTCGAAAGCGGCGACGCCGACGCGACCGGATCGCTCCCCAAGCGTTGACCGATATCCGGGCCCCATGACGCAGGTCACGGGCGCGACCAGCAAGGACATATCCCGATCATGAACAAGAGTTCGCTGCCGGCTGGAAATCAGCGCGCGATGCTGGATGCCGCTGACGCACGGCAAAGGATCGTGCTGATCCTGCTCCTGGCCTTCGTCTCGTTCGCCTTCGCGATCAGCTTCGATCACGTCACCCGCGAGATGCGCGGTCCGGCACTGCAGCAGCAAAGCCCCACCTCGCCGACATCGACCTTCGCCCGCCATGCAAGCGCTTAAGTGGATTCGCTACGGCGCTTGGGCCGCCGTCGCCATTCTGGTCTTCGTCAGTGCCGCGATCCTGATCGGCTGGTGGCAGGTCGACGGCCCCGGCCGGAAACGGACCGAGGTCGCTACATTCGCTGTCGGCGGCCCGTTCACGCTCGTCAACCACAAGGGCGAGACCGTCACGGAAGCGACCTATTTGGGCAAGCCGACGCTGGTGTTCTTCGGCTTCACCCATTGCCCGGAGGTTTGCCCGACGACGCTGTTCGAGATCAGCAACCAGCTCGGCAAGCTCGGCCCCGACGCGGATCGCCTGCAGGTTCTCTTTGTCACGGTTGACCCGGAACGCGACACACCCGCGCAGATGGCGCTTTACCTGCAATCCTTCGATTCCAGGATCATCGGCTTGTCCGGTACCCAGGCGCAGGTCGATACCGCGCTCTCGGCCTACAAGGTCCATGCCAAGCGGATTGAGACCGAGAGCGGCTACACCATGGACCATACGGCGTCGGTCTACCTGATGGACGCCAAGGGCCGCTTCAAGAGTATGATCGACTATCATGAGGACGACGCGGCGGCGCTGGAGAAGATCCGGCTCTTGTTGAACGCGAGAGGCTAGCCACCAATGACAGCTTTCCCCGTCCTCTCGGACAAGCACGCCCTCGAGGACGGCACGCAACTCGCGCCGCGCTTCGACACCAATGGCCTGATCACCTGCGTCACCACCGATGCCGAGACCGGCGAGCTGCTGATGGTCGCGCATATGAATGCGGACGCCCTGGGGCGCAGCATCGAGACCGGCGAAGCCTGGTACTGGTCGCGCTCACGCCAGCAACTTTGGCACAAGGGCGACACCTCGGGCCAGATCCAGACCATCGTCGAAATGCGCATCGACTGCGACCAGGATGCGCTCTGGCTCAAGGTCAATGTCGCGGGCGATGGTGGCTGCTGCCATACTGGCCGGTGTTCCTGCTTCTATCGCGCCAAGCCCCTATGCGCAGGCGCCGAGGCTCCGCTCATTCGCGTGTGTGCCGGCGATTGAGGCCCGTGGCAGGTTAAAGCCGCCCAGCTAAGACCCGGTCGTGAAAGACCATGCCTGTGGCCATGGCAGCGACGAACAGGAGGACAAGCGGCAGCCCCATCAAAAAGGCGGAAATGGCCGGTCCCGGGCAGAAGCCGGCGAGCCCCCAGCCGACGCCGAAAATCGCCGATCCAATGAGAAGGCGCGCGTCGATCTGCGTCTTCTCCGGCAGATGAAATCGTGCATCCAGAACCGGCTTCGCCATGCTGCGCTGGAGCACGACGCCCGGCATCGCGACGAGCACAGCGCCGCCGAGCACGAACATCAGGCTCGGGTCCCAATCGCCGCTCGCGATGTCGAGGAAACCGAGGACGCGCGCGGGGTCGACCATGCCGGACAGCGACAATCCGAAGCTGAAAATCGCGCCCGCAAGCAGGGCGATGGCAGGGCGGGCATAAATGGAACCGCTCATCTCAGCATCCCCATACTTGTTGCCGCGACGATCCCGGCGGCGAGGAAGGTAGCGGTCGCGGCAAAGGAGCGTTTCGAAAAGCGGGCAAGGCCGAGGATGCCGTGGCCGGACGTGCAGCCCGAGCCCATACGGGTGCCGATGCCCACGAGCAAACCGGAGGCAAGGACAAGGGGCCAGGTGGTTTCGATCGTCACGGCCGGGAATCGGCCAAACGCTGCTGCGTAGACAAATGGCCCTGCGAGAAGACCAACGACGAAGGCTGCATTGGCCCAAACGGGTCTGCCGCCGAGCAGGTTTCCCAGGATGCCGCTGATGCCGGCGATCCGACCGTTGGCGACGAGCAGCAGGACGGCGGAGAGACCGAGCAGCATGCCGCCAAAAAGCGCGGGCAGGTAAGGCGTCATCTCCGCCCCTCCGGACTGCAAAAAATGGCATAGAGCGCCGTGACGAGCTGAGCCGCCTTTTCCTCCGACAGGCGATAGAATATCTGCTTGGCCTCGCGGCGCGTTTGCACGACACCCGCCTCGCGAAGCACGCCGAGCTGCTGCGAAAGGGTCGGCTGACGGACGCCGAGCTCCTCCTCCAACTCACCGACCGAGTGCTCGCCTTCGGCCAGGGTGCAGGCGAGCATCAGCCGCACGGGATGCGCCATCGTCTTCAGAAGGGACGCGACCTCTTCTGCCCGGCTTGCCATCTCCTCTGGCGGCATGGTGGCGGACGCCGATTTTTCGATTGCAGTCACCGTGCCGCCCCTAGCGCGTCGAGTGGAATTTTCAGATAGCGCCGGCCGTTGTCCTCCGGATCGGGGAGCTGGCCGGCGCGCACGTTCACCTGAAGTGCATGGAGGATCAGCCTCGGCATCGGCAATGTTCGGTCCCGCGCTTCGCGAAGCGCCACGAAGCTGTCCTCGGTCATATCGGCGAGATGCGGGTTGGAGCGCTTTTGCTGGCTCACCGTGCTCTCCCATTTCGCATGTCGCCCGCCCGGCTGGTAGTCGTGGCCCGTGAAGACGCGGGTCTCATCGGGAAGCGCCAGAATCCGCTGGATCGAATGCCACAGAACCTTGGCGCTGCCGCCTGGAAAATCGGCGCGGGCCGTGCCCGAGTCCGGCATGAAAATCGTGTCATGAACGAAAGCGGCGTCGCCGATGACGTAGCTGACGGAGGCGAGCGTGTGTCCGGGCGAGAACATCACGTGGCCTTCAAGATTGCCGACCCTGAAGGTGTCGCCGTCCGAAAACAGTCGGTCCCACTGCGATCCGTCGGTCGCCAATTCCGGCCAGTTGTAGATGTCCTTCCAGAGCTTCTGCACGTCGACAACGCGCGCGCCGATCGCCGTCGGCGCGCCGGTTTTCTCCTTCAGATAAGCGGCGGCCGAAAAGTGATCGGCATGCGGGTGGGTGTCGAGAATCCACTCGACCGTCAGCCCTTCGGCCCGCACATAGTCCAGGATCGCATCGGCATGAACAGTCGCGGTCGCGCCGGACTTCTCGTCGAAATCGAGGACAGGATCGATCACCGCGCAGGCGCCTGTCGCCGGATCGGTGACGACATACTGAATGCTGCCCGTACGCGCGTCGTGGAAACCCATGACGCGCGAAACCTTGGCGTCCCGTCGATCAAGCCAGACTGCGGCGCCGGACAGGTCGAAGCCGTTGCCCTTTCCGAAGATCTCGACCTCCGCGCGCTGCATTCGCCCGTCGAGCACCTCACCGATCGCGTAGAGCGTGAGCGCCCGCATTCGGGGGCACCTCAAGGTTTGTTCGCTAAACCGCGTTTAGTTGGACGGATCGAGAACGCGGCGCATTGGACTTGCGGTCGAGCAGTTTTTCACCGTCTGGCCTGAGCTCCCCCGTGGGCGCGACATGGCGGTAAAGTGTTTGCCTTGTCACGCCGAGTTCGGCGCAGAGATCGCTGATTTTCGTCTCAGGCTTACCCATGGCCGCCTGCGCCAACCGCAGCTTTGCGGCCGTCATCTTGAATGGTCGGCCGCCGTTGCGCCCGCGGGCTCGTGCTGCAACGAGGCCGGCGTTGGTGCGCTCGACGATCAACTCGCGCTCAAACTCCGCCAGCGCCGCGAAGAAGTTGAACATCAATCGACCGTTCGCCGTCGTGGTGTCGATCGATGCGCCTTGTCCGGTGAGCACCTTCAGTCCGACGCCGCGTCCGTTGAGAGCCTGCACGATATCGACGAGATGCTTGAGATTGCGGCCGAGCCGATCGAGTTTCCAGACCACCAACGTATCGCCATCGCGCAGCGATCTCAGGCAGGAATCGAGGCCCGGCCTATCATCCCGCTTCCCGGATGCCCGATCGGTGTAGAACTGGTCGGGCGCGACTCCGGCCGCGACGAGCGCATCGGATTGCAGGTCAACGACCTGGCTGCCGTCCGCCTTGCTCACCCGCATGTAGCCGATCAGCATGTGCTTTCCCTCTCCGCGGCCGTCACATAAACGGACGATTATCCGAGCGCGGTCGCGGCAACCTGACGATCTACGAATCCTGTCACTAATCCCGTCATTCTGTCAAAGGTCTGCAAACGCATTGATCTGTTGATTGTGTGACGTAGATGGATGAGCGGACTCGGCACGGTCAGTGGGGTGGGTTAGGGTCGTTCCTCCTCGATGGAGCGATGGCTGACATGGCGCGGCGGGAGCTGCTGACCGATGATGAGCGAGGACGCCTCTTCGGCATACCGGAGGAAGAGGCCGAACTGATACGGCACTACACCTTGTCGCCCGCCGAGTTCGACCTTGCTGCCGATCGGCGCGGCAGTCGCAATCGTCTTGGTTTTGCTGTCCAGCTTTGCCTCCTGCGCTATCCGGGCTTCGGTCTGCGCGCCGACGAGGCGGTGCCCGCTGCACTACTGACCTACCTTGCTCACCAGCTCGGGCTACCGGCGGCTGTTTTTCTCGACTACAGCCGTCGCGTCCAAACCCGGCTCGACCATGCCGGCGAAATTTCCAGCTCCCTCAGCTTGCGTCCCTTCGTCCGCGCGGATTTGCCAGTCGCCCTCAATCTCGCCACCTCGGCCGCATGGTCCACCGACAAGGGGGAGCCGATCGCACGCGCGATTGTGGATGGTCTGCGAGCCGCCAAAATCATTCTTCCCGCTCCCGACACGATCGAACGCGCCGGGTTGGCCGGGCGCGCTCGTGCCCGACGAAAAGCGGCGGAAGCTCTCGTCGCCCCTCTGGCGCCCGAGCAACTTGGCCGTCTCGATGCTCTTCTCGTCAACGATGCCGCGTTGAACTCTACGCCGCTGGCTTGGCTGCGCGACATACCGGAGTCGCCCTCGACGACGAACATCAACGACCTTCTGGAGCGCTTATCCTTCGTGCGCACCTTCGGCATCGCTGCCGACGACGTGATGTCCGCGGTTCACGAGCACCGTTTCCGGCAGTTCGTGCGCGAAGGCGCGGTCGCGCCAGCTTTCCTGCTCTCCGACTACTCGGCAAACCGGCGCCGCGCGACCCTCGTCGCGAGCTTGATCGACTTTGAGACGCGACTGGCGGATGCCGCGATCGACATGTTCGACAAGCTTGTCGGCTCCCTGTTCAGCCGAGCCAAGCGCGGTCAGGAACGGCGTTACCAGGCAACGACCCGCGACGTTGGCCAGCTCATGCGCCTGTTCGGCCGCACGATCGCGGCGTTGTCGGAGGCGCGCGATTGCGATACCGACGCGCTCGCCGTGATCGACGAGACGGTTGGCTGGCATCGGCTCCTCGCCGCCAAGCCCCAGATCGATGCGCTCGCCGAGTTGGCTGGCGAAGACATGCTGGTCGCTGCGACCGAGCGTTACGCCACGATCCGTCGTTTCGCGCCGGCTTTCCTCGAGATGTTTGCCTTCAGCACGGCTGGCGGTGGAGCTTCACTGCTGGAGGCGGTCGAGACATTGCGCGACCTCAACCGTCGCGGTCGGGGCGAAGTGCCGCACGACGCGCCGCTGCCGTTCAAGAACAAGCAATGGAAGCGGCTCGTGCGGCGGGAGGACGGCCGTATCAACCGCCGACTCTACGAGACCGCCGTGCTCTCGACGCTGCGCGACCGCTTGCGGGCCGGCGACGTCTGGGTCGAGGGTACGCGTAACTATCGGCGTTTCGACGCCTATTTGCTTCCGAAGCGCGCGGCGGCCGAGTTCACCGCCGGTTTGCCGATCGGCGCTCCTGCGGACACCTACATCGCAGAGCGCGCCCGCATGTTGGATTGGCGACTGAGGCGCTTCGCGGCACTTCTGCGCCAGGACAAGCTGGAAGGCGTGTCGATGGTGCGTGGCAACCTGAAGGTGAAGCCCTTGCTGCCGGCGACACCACCCGAAGCCGACATACTCGACCGCAAGCTCGATGCCCTATTGCCGCGCGTGCGTATCACCGAACTGCTGCGCGAGGTCGCGGCGCGGACGGGATTCTTGTCCGCGTTCCGCGATCTGCGCAGCGGCAAGACCCACGGCAACCCGAACGCGGTGCTCGCGGCCGTCCTGGCCGATGGCACAAATCTCGGCCTTGAGCGCATGGCGAACGCCAGCCAGGGCGTCAGCTACGCCCAGCTTGCTTGGACCCACAACTGGTATCTCTCGGATGAGAATTATCGCGCCGCGCTCGCCATGATTGTCGATGCACATCATCGGCTGCCGTTCGCGCGCCACTGGGGCGACGGCACGGCCTCGTCCTCCGACGGGCAGTTCTTCCGGGCCGGTCGCGACCGCGCGGGCGCTGCCGAGGTGAACGCCAAATATGGCGGCGAGCCGGGGGTGAAGATCTACACCCATCTCTCGGATCACTTCGCTTCGTTCCATTCCCGCGTCATCTCGGCGACGGCGGGCGAAGCACCCTATGTCCTGGACGGCCTGCTGCTGCACGGCAGCGCATTGGCCCCCCAAGTGCATTACACCGATACAGGAGGCGCGACGGACCACGTCTTCGCGCTGTGCCACCTGCTCGGGTTGCGCTTCGTGCCGCGGCTTCGTGATCTCGCCGACCGCCGGCTCGGCACGATCGAGCCGGCTTCAGGATACAAGGGCCTGGAAGCTCTGATCGGCCGACCGATCCGCACCGAGGTCATCTCCGAGAACTGGGACGACATCGTCCGCCTCGCCGCATCGATCAAGGCCGGCACAGTGGCGCCTTCGACCATGCTGAAGAAGCTTGGAGCCTATAAGCGCCAGAACCGCCTGGACTTCGCGCTCGGCGAGATTGGGCGCATCGAGCGCACGCTGTTCACGCTCGACTGGCTGGAACATCCGTCTCAGCGTCGGGCGTGCCAGGCGGGACTGAACAAGGGCGAAGCCCGCCACGCATTGGCGCAAGCCGTCTATGCCCACCGACAAGGGCGCTTCTCCGATCGAACCCTGGAGAACCAGGCTCACCGTGCCTCGGGGTTGAATCTCATCATCGCCGCCATCGCATACTGGAACACGCTCTATCTTGAACGCGCCGTCGATCATCTGCACGATCGAGGTGAGACCACCTCCGAGGCGTTGCTTGCCCATATCTCCCCGATGGGCTGGGCACATATCGGCTTGACGGGCGACTATCTCTGGGAGCGTCCCGACGACATTGCCCCAAACAGCTATCGTTCCCTCAACGATCCGGGAGCACGCCTCCAGCAGGCTGCATGAGCGATGTTCACGATCCGTCCAAATTAACGCGGTTTAGCGTACAAACCTTGAGGTGCGCCCAAAATGCTGCGACGAAAGCAAACCAGCCGCAGCGACTGAGCTGCGGCGCATGTTGCCCAAGCAAGAGGCCAAGCGCTGTGACCGACAACAGCTGCGACGGGACGAACAAGATATGCAGCATGCCGTTATAGAACACGCCGATGCCCTCGATCGGCGCGTGAGCCAGCGCCGGCTCGACGGCCGCGATGAGCGATGCAAGTGCCAAGACGAAGTGGATCATGCCACTCCCTTCAAGAGGAAGCCCACACCAACTAGTGCGATGATGCCTCCCGCGGTTCGCACTGCCGGTGCCCCCCAACTCCAACGCGTCGTGAAGCCGAACGAAACCCCGATGAGATGGAGCAGACCGGTGGCGATTACGAAACCTGCGGCATAAGCAAGCGCGTTGGCGGCGGCGGGCAGTTCGGTGCCGTGGGCGTGGCCATGGAATATTGCAAAGAGTCCGACGATCGCGGCAGCGCCGACCAGCGGCGGCCGCGCGGCCAGGGCCACCATGACTCCGAGCAGGACGGCCGAAAACGCAATGCCGATCTCGACCGCCGGCAACGGGACCCCGATGATGCCCAGCGCTGCGCCAAAGGCCATGACCAGCGGAAACACGATCGGCAGGAGCCAGATCGCCGGCGCTCCGAGGAATGCCCCCCATAGACCGACGGCGACCATGGCCGCTACATGATCCCATCCGAACAACGGATGTGCGAAGCCGCTCATGAAGCCGCCGGCAACGCCGGCCGCTTCATGAGCGTCGGCAACAGGCGATCCGACCGACAAGGCCATGGCTGCCAACGCCGCCATTCCTGCCACCCGTCGGGTGTAAGCGCGGTTCCGCATTATTGCCCGTCCTCCTTCAATAGCGTTGCGTTGCGCAAGGCGTTCGTTGGGCTCGCAGCCTTCACTCAATCTGATCGAGCGTCTGTTCAACAAGCTCAAGAACTGGCGGTGCGCGCCAGACGTTGCAACAAGCGCAAGGAATATTACCTTGGATTCGTCGCTATCGGCGCAGTAAAACTCTGGTTACCCTTTGTCAACGAAGCCTGGAGCTAAACATCGGCGAGAATACACAGTTTTATTCGGATCGAGAAAGCGAGGTTTTCGGACGTTTTTACAACAATTCCAGAATCAGTAATCAAACGCGACATCAAGCCAAGCTGTTGATATAATTTGAACTAAATTTCAAATCAGTTCTAAGATGCAATAATCTCGTAAGCCAGGCGTCCAAATTTTGCCCAGTCTTCGCTGAAACGCAGATGATCTCGGCCACCGGATTCACGGCACGAATGTTGTTGCAACAAGCAGCCTCGTCGAAGCCGACATGCGGCGCAAGGTCCATCTTGTTGACGATCACGATCTTTACCGCGCGGAACATGTGAGGATACTTCAGGGGCTTATCCTCTCCCTCGGTGGTTGAGATCACGGCGATCTTCATCGCCTCGCCCAAATCGAACATCGCCGGGCAGACAAGGTTGCCGACATTCTCGATCAGCAGGAGGCTGCCCGGAGGGGGATTGAGCGCGCGAGCTGCTTCGGCCACCATGTCCGCCTCGAGGTGGCATCCCGCGCCGGTGTTGATCTGGATCGCGGCAGCACCGGCGGCGCGGATGCGCTCGGCGTCGTTGCTGGTCATCTGGTCGCCTTCGATTACCGTGATCGTAACCTGCCCCGCCAGCGCCCGGATCGTTGCCTCAAGGAGCGCCGTCTTGCCCGCGCCCGGCGAGGACACGAAGTTCAAGGCCAACACGCCGCGACCTTCGAACCAGCCCCGGTTGCGCTGCGCGATGGCGTCGTTCTTGGCCAGGATCGCGGTTTCCAGAGCGACGGAGCCGCCATGCAGCGCAGTCGCCTCGGCTTGGCTCTGATTCCCGTGGTCATGGCCATGGTCATGGGCGTGTGCGTGTGCGTGCCCGTGGTCATGATCATGCGGCAGGCCATGTGCATGGGCAAACGCATGCGCCTCAGCCACCGAAAGCCCTACCGGGACCTCTGTCGCCGGGCCGGTGCGCAGCAGGCTGGTCTTGCCGCTGGCCATATCGGTCATTGTCACTTGGTTCGTCGGATCGGCACAGCCGCATATTCCGCACATCACGCGTCCTCCCTGATTTCGTAGTCCTTGACTGTGAAAGTCTCACCCTCGGCCTCGACGAAGCCGAGGGTGGCGCCCGCAAGGGCGGTGCCTTCGGTCACTATGTCCCAGCAGAAGGCCAATGCCTGCCGCTCGATGCAGGCGTGCGGGCCAATAGCAACGCGCACGCCGCGCACCCGGCGGCCCCGTGCGTGTTCGCAGACGATCGCGGCGATGCTGCGGGCCATGCCAAGTTCATGCATTCTGAACTGCTTTCCGTCCTGTATGCGGACCGCGAACGCCCGGCCAGCCGCCTATTGCCGTCGGATCCGCCGCAGAACTGTCACCGAGGCTAGCGCCAGCGCCGCCATGGCGGCGAGTTCCCAATGGCTATGGGACGCCGGAGCGCCATGGCCGGGATGCGCCAGCGCCACCGCAGGCAAAAGGACAAACACGGCAGCCAGTCCGCCCGTCGAATATTTGGTCATGGTCGTTTCCTCTCTCGTTGGATTGGTCAGCAGATGCGCGGCAATTGTTCGCCGACAAGCATGTCGACGATCCGTCCGCCGCCAAAGACGGTCTTCATAACCACGGTTCCCGGATGGGCGGCCGTGGCCTGTCCGATGATGCAGGCCTCGACACCGGCCGCCATGCCTTGCATGGCGGCCAAAGCCGCCTCGGCCTGGTCAGGCGGCACGAACAGCACCAGCGTTCCCTCGTTGGCCAGATAGAGCGGATCGAGCCCGAGGATTTCGCAGACCCCCTTGACCTCGGGGCGCAGCGGCAGGTCGGTCTCGGCGATCACGACCCCCACCCCGGCAGCATCGGCGATCTCGTTCAGGGCCGAGGCAAGCCCGCCACGGGTGGCATCGCGAGCGCAGCGCAGATCGGGTGCGGCGGCCAGGACCGCGTCCATCAACAGGTTCAGAGGCCGGCAATCCGATATGACATCGGTGGTCAGCGCCATGTCGCCGCGTGCGGCCAGGATGGCAGCGCCATGATCGCCGAGTACGCCGTTGACGATTGCCACGTCGCCGGGCCGGACATTGCCCGCCATCAAATCGCGGCCGGGCGGGATCACGCCCACACCGGCGGTGGTGACAAAGACGCCGTCGCCCGACCCCCGGCCCACCACCTTGGTGTCGCCGGTGACGATGCGCACCCCGGCGGCCTCGGCGGCGGTCTGCATCGAGCGGGCGATGCGGCGGAGGGTGGCGATCTCGACGCCCTCCTCGATGATGAAGGCGGCTGACAGCCACAGCGGCCGCGCGCCGCCCACGGCCAAGTCGTTGACCGTGCCGCAGACCGCGATGGTGCCGATGTCGCCGCCGGGAAATTCCATCGGCGAGACGACGAAGCTGTCGGTGGTGAAGGCAAGTCGCGCGCCCGGGTCCAGCAGCGACGGATGCATCAGCCGTGCCTGATCCTCCATCCCCGGCGGCGCGAAGACCGAGGTGAACACATCCTCGATCAGATCACGCATCGCCTTGCCGCCGCCGCCATGGGCTAGCGTCACCCGGTCGGCGACGACGCGCCGAGGGGGACGCAGTCGCTCGTTCACAGCGCCTCCTCCAGCCGCAGCCCGCCATACTGGTAATAGGCAGCGCAGGCCCCCTCGGAACTGACCATCAGCGCGCCCAGCGGCATTTCGGGCGTGCAGCGCTTGCCGAACTGCGGGCAGGAATGCGGCTTGATCCGGCCGGTCATCACATCGCCGCAGCGGCAGCCATCGGGCTCGGCCACCAGGCGCGGCCCCTTGCCGTAGCCGACCCCGAACTTGACCTCGGCATCCCAGGCTGCATAGGCGGGGCGAATGCGCATGCCGCTGGCGTCGATCTCGCCCAGGCCGCGCCATTCGAAACTGGGCCGTGGCTCATAGACCTCTGCGCAGGCGGCGATCGAGACCGGGTTGCCGTCATCCGGCACGACGCGGGAATACTGGTTTTCCACCTCCGCGCGGCCGTCGCGGATCTGTTCCAGCACCATCAGCACCGATTGCAGCAGGTCCAGCGGCTCGAACCCCGCCACCACGATCGGCTTGCCATAGTCGCGGGCGATGAAGTCATAGGGCCGCACCCCGATCACCATCGAGACATGCCCCGGCCCGACAAAGCCGTCGAGGATCATGTGCGGATCGTCGAGCAGCGCCTTGATCGGCGGTGGCACGGTGATGTGGTTGCAGAAGACCGAGAAATTGGTCTGCCCGTCCGCTGCCGCCTGCAGGATGGTCAGCGCCGTCGAGGGCGTGGTGGTCTCGAACCCCAGGCCGAAGAACACCACCTCGCGGTCGGGGTGGCGCCGGGCCAGTTCCAACGCGTCGAGCGGAGAATAGACCATGCGGATGTCGGCTCCGTCGGCGTTGGCCTGGATCAGCGACTTGCGATGCCCCGGCACCCGCATCGCATCGCCGAAGGTGGTCATGATGACGCCCGGCCGTTCGGCGATCTCGACGCATTCGTCGATCCGGCTCATTGGCAGGACGCAGACCGGGCAGCCCGGCCCGTGGATGAACTCGAGCCCCGGCGGCGTCAGCTTGTCGAGACCGTAGCGAAAGATCGCATGGGTATGCCCGCCGCAGATCTCCATGATGTGGACGGGTTTTTCGCGGGTAGCACCGATCTCGTCGGTGACGCGGGCAATGGCGGCCAGCACGCCGCGCGCGGCGATAGGGTCGCGGAATTCGTCAGCGTAGTTCATGATGCCAGCATCCTTTCCGAGGCCTTCATCGCCTCGATCTCGGCCTGCGCCTCGCCAAGCTGGCGCAGGACGTCAAGCGTCAGCGCCGCCTCTTCTTCATTGATCCGGCTCATGGCAAAGCCGACATGGATCAGGGACCAGGTGCCGATCAGCGCTTCGATCGGCTCGTCTTTCAAGATGCAAGCGACGTTGACCTGACGGCGGACGCCCATCACCTCGACTGTGGCTAGCTTTCGGCGGGCATCCGTGATTTCTACGATCCGGCCCGGGATTCCAAGGCACATGGGGTGTCCTCCGTTTGGCTGACGGCCAGGGCCACAACGGCCTGGCCAACTGCTAGTCCCCCGTCGTTCGCGGGGGTTCGGGCGTGGCTGAGAACCGTCAGCCCGCGGGCTTCGAGTCCGTGATGGACCAGCGCGAACAATGTCGCGTTCTGGAACACGCCGCCCGACAGGGCGACGGTGTCGATGGCGGTATCTTCGGTGATGCGCTCGGCCATCCGCACGACGGCCTGCGCCAGCCCGCGGTGAAAGCGGGCCGCTATGACACCGATCGGGGTGGCTAGGATCAGATCGCCGAGCATTGCCCGCCAGACCGCCAGCGGCTCAATATAGGGAATGCCCTTGCCCCCCGTCAGCGGAATGCTGAACGGATAGGCCATGTCGTCAGGCTCTGCCATCGCGGCGGCGTCGATCGCGGCCTCGAAGCGCATGGCGGCCTCGCCCTCGTAATCCTGCGCCTCCCAGGCCAGGCCCGCGATGGCGGCGGCCGCATCGAAGAGTCGCCCGCAGGAGGTCGACACCGGCGCATTCGTGCCACGCGCGATCATCGCATCCAGAGTCGCGCGCGGCGCCGCGGAAAGCCTGCGGAAGATCTCGAGCCCGTCGAAATTCATCGCGAATTCGGCCCAGCCCATTTCCGCCATCAGATGCGCATAGGCGTTGCGCCAGGGCTCACGGATCGCTGCTGCCCCGCCGGGCAGTGCCACCGGCTTGCACGATCCGACCCGCGCATAGCGCCGATAATCGCAGACCAGAAACTCGCCGCCCCAGAGCGTGCCGTTATCGCCAAGGCCGCTGCCGTCAAGAGCGATGCCAAGGACCGGGCGCGCATCCAACGGGCGGCCGTTCTCGGCGAGACAGGCGGCGACATGGGCGTGATGGTGCTGCACCGCGATCACCGGACGACCGCCGGCCAGCGCCCGCCCGGCCTGGGTGGACAGGTATTGCGGATGCAGGTCGACCGCGATCACGCTCGGCGCATGGTCGAACAGCCGGGTGTAGAGTGCCAGGTTCCGCGCGGCGTCGGCATGGGTGGCGGCATCCTCGAGATCACCCATGTGCTGCGATAGGATCGCTTGGCCGTCCTTGACGAGGCAGAAGGTGTTCTTCAGCTCTCCGCCCATCGCCAGCACCTGCGCCGCGCGCGAAAAGCCGGGCGGCAGTGGCAGGCCAGTCGGAGCAAAGCCGCGTGCCCGGCGCAGCACGCGCATCCGGCCAAGGTCCACCCGCACCACAGAATCGTCGATGCGGTTGGCGATCTCGCGGTCGTGCAGGCAGGCAAAGTCGGCAATGGCGGACAGCCGGTCGCGGGTTTCCTGATTGCCAATACATTGAGGCTGGCCTGAAGGATTGCCGCTGGTCATCACCACGGGGCGGCCGATGCGGCGCAGGATCAGGTGATAGAACGGCGTGTAAGGCAGCATCACCCCAAGCCGGTCCAGCCCCGGCGCGATGGCCCCGGGCAGGGCGTTCGGCAACGATTTGAGGAGCACGATCGGCGCTTCGGGGCCGGACAGGGCTGCGGCCTCGGCCTCGGAAACCTGGCAGAATTCGCGAACCACGCCCAGGTCGCGGGCCATCAGCGCAAAGGCCTTGCCATTGCGCCCCTTGCGGCGGCGCAGTTCGGCGACGGCGGCGGCATTGGTTGCATCGCAAGCCAGGTGTACGCCGCCCAGGCCGCGGATCGCGACGATATGGCCGTTCAGGATCATGCCGCCAGTGGCGTCGATGTCATCGAGCATCGAAAAGGCTTCGTGGTTGACCGCGCCGGGGCCCAGCTTCTCGATCCAGATCTGCGGGCCGCAGCGGCCGCAGGCGACCGGCTGGGCATGAAAACGCCGGTCGGTGGGGTCGGCATATTCTCCCGCGCAGATCTCGCACAGGTCAAACGGGGCCATCGTCGTCCGGGCTCGGTCATAGGGCGCCCCGGTCACGATGGAAAAGCGAGGGCCGCAATTGGTGCAATTGGTGAAGGGATAGCGGTAGCGGTGCTGGAACGGATCGCGGATCTCCGCCAGACAATCGGGGCAGGTCGCGGCATCGGGCGTCACCGAGCCGCGCATCGTACCGAGCGCCTCCGAAGCGACGATGGCAAAACCCAAAGGCGGCGCATCGTCCAGGGGCTCGACGCGCAGCTCCTCGATCCGGGCCAGCGCCGGTAGGGCGGCGTGCAGCCGGCCCGGAAAGCTGTCCAGCCCCTCGCCCCAGAGCCGGATCACCACGCCCTCGGCGGTGTTCTTCACGTCACCCGCCAGCCCCATCTCGCGCGCCAGCCGCCAGACCGTGGGCCGGAAGCCCACGCCCTGGACCTGCCCGCGCACGGTCAGGCGCGCGCCGGTCATGGCGCGGATTCCCATATCAGCACGCGGTTGTTGCCGCTGTCGGCCACGGCGACCGTGCTGCCACGCACCGACAGGCCGTAGGGCCAGCACAGGCTGTCGCGCATGGCCAATCCCCAGCGGTTGTCGCCCTTCGAGGCGAAATCAGGCTGGCCGGTCAACCAATCGGCCTCGGCCGCAAAGCCGACCCCGGCAAAGCCCAGCAGCCGCGAATTGGCTGTATCCCCGACAATCAGCCGGTCGCCCAGCACCCCGAGCGCATAGGGCATGTTGACCGCTAGCGACGACGGGTAATAGGCGCCCCGGTTCAGGTCGCAATCAGTCATCCTGGCCTGGCCTACGAGGGAATCGGCAGGCTGACCATTGGCTTGGGGAAAGCTGGACCAGACCATGACGCGATTATTGCCCGCATCCGCGACCGCCAGGCCGCCGCGCCAGCCGGTGGCCATATGGGGCCAACGCATGGAACGCGCCGAGACTGGCCCGCCCGCATTCTCGTCGCGGCAGGTGAAACAGTCCTGACCCAGCGCCAGATCGGCGGGCTGTCCGGTTTCGACCGGATCGTTCCAGACCAGCAGGCGGCGGTTGCCGGTGTCGCAGACGACTAGCCTGCCGTCGATCTCGGACAGGCCATAGGGCCAGTGAAGCGTCTGAGGCCCCGGCGCATCCGCGCCGCGATTGGCCAGCGCCGACCCCGCATCGGCCTGACCAAGCACGATGTCGGCCGGGCTTTCCGGGCCCTCGGGCAGGCGGTGCCAGATCAGCACCCGGTGGTTCCAGGCATCCGCCACCGCCAGGCCGCCGCGAAAGGCGGTGATGCCGGTCGGCACGTTCAGCGTGGCGGCGGTCACCGGCCCCTTGGCATTGCGCCCCTCGCGGCCAAAGGCGGGCTGGCCGAACAGGATATCGGCCGGCTGGTCGTCGCGGTCCGGCAGCTTGCGCCAGCCCAGCAGCCGATGGTGCCCGGTATCGGCGACCCAGAACGAGCCGTCGGGATGCAGGCAGACGCCACGCGGCCCGAACAGGCGATGCGCAGCCGGGGTAATCGGGTCGGCCAGCAGCCCGCCATCCGATCCCAAGATCACCTGCGCGCCCGACGGGTCGAGAAGCGGAGGGCCTTTTGTCACCGTGCCCTCGGCCTTGATCGGCGCAAACGAGGGCGCGAGCGAAACCTTCATGGCACGATCCTGACCTGGATGTGCGAGCCGATGACCCGCACCGCATGGGCGTGCAACTGCACCTCGGGCGCGGTCAGGCACTCGCCACTTTCCAGCGCATAGCGGAAACCATGCCAAGGGCAGGTCAGGATGCCCGCCTCGACGGCACCCTCGGTCATCTCGAGCCCCATGTGCGCGCAGGCGTTGCGAAAACAGGTCACCAGATCGCCCTGCCGCGCAAAGATCACCGATTCGCCGCCGACGGTCTCGAACAGCGTTGTACCATCCGGCAGCTTCGCCAGATTGAGCGCGTTGATCCAGCTGCCCCCCAGCGTCTCGGCAAAGGGCGAGGTGAAATGCACCGTGTCGGCACCACCGCCGCCCAACCCCTTGACCTGGCGCACTTCGGTGATCTCGGGCACATGATCCTCGATCGCCTTCTTGACGCCGGCATAGAACGTGAGTTGCGAGGCCGGGCAGCCGTCGCAGGCACCCAGAAAGCGGATCTCGGCGCGGTTGCCCTCGACCGAGGCGACCTCGGCATTGCCGCCGTGGCTGGCCAGCATCGGGCGCACCGTTTCCAGCGCGGCCTCGACCCGTTCATGCAGCGACGGCTTTAGGATACCGTGCCGGCGCAGGACGGCATAGACGACTTCGTCGCGCGCCGCATCGACCAGCGCCTTGCCAAAGCCGTCGTGGGACTTCAGCGTGCTGATCATTCGCCGGAACGCTTCGGCGTTCAGCGCGTCGATTGCTGCAGCCTGCGCCGTGGCCCCAATCCGCGCCGCATCGTCCCAGCCCTCGGCCAGCGCCTTGAGCGCATTGAGATCGCCCAAGAGCCGGTCGAGGCCGGGTCGATCACTGTGCTCGGGGGCGCCGCTGTCAGGCATCAGATCACGCGTACTTCACGTTCTTGAGGAGGAAAGGCTGGATCAGTCCGGTCACGCCTCCCGCAGCAAGTGCCGCCGCCCAGATGGGGGCGATTTGACCGACCCCGACGCCGACAACGATTCCCGCAAGGGAACCGAGAGTAAACTGGAGGATCACCTGTCCATTGTTCTTGAACAATTTCCCGGTGAAGAAGAGCTTCGCAGAATTCATAGCCATGGCGAACATGTGCGGTCCTCCCTCAGGTCAGCGACAAAACGACGACGGTCGCGACGACGGCCGCCCCACCGGCGATTGCACCGTAAAGGCCGCCCATATAGGCGGCGAGTTCGGTTCCAAGTGCTGACTTTCCGACCGCGACACCGCCCACGGCTCCAGTAAGCAGCGCAGCGAGGCATCCTGTGGCCAATGCAGCAAATATGATCAAGCGATGGTCTCCTTCTTCGAGTTTGTTCGGTGTGGTCAGTGCATGGCGTTGGGCGCAAACGCACCGTGGGGAGCGAGGTGCGACGAAAGTTCGGCAATCGCCTCGGCGACCGCCTGCGCCTTGTCCTCGACCCCGCGGGCGGCAAATATGCCCTTGGCCTCGCGCAGCAGGGCCACCGCCGCCGCAACGTTGCGCGGGTTTCCCGCCTCGGGGTTCGCCGGATCGTCGGGCAGGTTCGCCATGCAGTTCGCCTTGTTGGCGATGGTGTTGGCATAGGCCTCGGGCATGTCGCGAAAAGTGCGAACCTTCAGCGCCTCGTCATAGGCATCGAGCGCGCGAAAGCCGTTCTCGACCCGGTGCGCCGAAGACACATATTGCAGCGCATTGCCGAGGTTGTTCTGGAGCATCGCATACTCGACCGGCTGGTCGATCAATGTAACGACACGCAGCGCTTCCTCGAATGCCTGAACAGCCAACGCCTCGCGCAATTTGCCCGACTCGTCGGTAAACGGCATCGACAGGAAGGCCGTGGCCAGATTGTTCTGCAGGATAGCGAATTCCTTGGGAAAGGCGGTCCGGTCAAAGGTACGCAGGGCACGCTGATAGGCGCTAATCGCAGGCTGGATCGGGGCAAGTCCCATCCCCGCCATCGTCTGGCAGATCAGCCCGAGGTTCATTTCGGCCTCGGCGATCTCGGCATCCGAGCCCTCTGCCGTCAGAGTTGCAATGGCGGTCGTCATCTCCAACCGCGCCGCCTTGATCGCCTCTGCGTCGCTGCCAGGCACTGCCATCAGCGCGGTCGAAAGCCGCGCACGAATGCGCGCGGCACCCAGAGCTTCGTTTGGCGGCACCAGAGCGATCGCCCGGCGATAAAGATCGACGGCCGCGCGCAGATCCTCAGGGTCGCGCGGGGCCTGTTGCAGGCCCATCGCAATTTCCATCAGCATCTGTGCCTTGTCGGAGTCAGATGCGTCTGCGTCCTCGACCGCCGCAAGCGCCGCGTCGACCTGTTGCTTCGTGCGGCTTGATGCGCCCAACGAGTCCTCCCTGCGCGACTCTGACGGTCGCGTTATCCCTGATCACCCTAGAGCATCAACGCTCGACCGTCTACTTTCTTTCTTACTTGTAAACTAACTTTGCTAAGTCGCCGGGGATCGGAGCGCAGAGGGCGCACATCTCAGAATTCCAATGTACCGGTAAGTCGGACACCGCCATGGCGAGCAGCCCATGGGCCTGAAATACGTCGCGCGCCTGCGCGACGCGGTCGCCGGCGGCGTTGCGCTGTTTAAGCAAGCAGCCTCCGGCCGTCGCATGATGCACCGGCAGAACCATCAGCGTCTGGTCCCGGATCAGGACCACAACCGCCGCGACACCCTGCAGATAGGTCTCGACAACCGGCGCCGGCAGATAGACAGACCCGTCACGGACGGCGATGCCACTGCTCATGTCGAAGCCCAGTGTCGCAACAGGGTGGTCACCTTGTTTGCGACAAGCTCGACTGCCGTGGAGACTGTAGGGCTGAGAGACAAGCCAAGCGCGAGTGTCTCTGCCTCGATCAGGAAGACCGTTACGTGCGCGGGAAACGCATCGCCATAGATGCGCTGCCCGGCATAGATCGCGTTGTCCCAGCGAAATTCGTGCAGGCCTGCTCCGCGCGCCGATGGTGCTGCAAGAACTTCGCCCGGTACTTCGTAGACCGAACCTGGTGTTCCCATGGGAACCCGAGCGTCCACAATCAGCAGATGGGTGGCGCCCCGCGCTTTGTAAATTACGGCCATACCGTCGGTGCCAACGTCAAACAGGCGAACAGACGCTGGCAACTGGCGGTTGCGAAGCAACTCGATCACCGCGGGGCCCGCCCCATCATCGCTGCGGTTCGGATTTCCGCAGCCCAGGACGACGATTTGCTGTCCGATCAAATCCGCCATAACCTGCAGGACCATGCGGGCTCGACCGGAAGCATCAGTTCGGGAAGATCGCAGCATCTGGCGTGGACTTTGTAATACATGCAGGTCTCGCAGGGTTGCGGCATGCCCTCAGCTTCAATCGTGTGGTCGGTAAAGCCTGCAATGATCAGCTTCTTGTCGAGGTCGTCGCCGGCTTCGAGCTGAAGCCGGTTGACGATGGCATTGACCTCTTCGCTTGTTTCGGCCCGTGGCCAGACTTCGGTCTGCAGCCCCGCCGAGAGGCGGTCGGCGATTGAGCGACGCAAGGCATCCATGTCCATCATGCGTGGACCTTCATATGCGCCAGAGCCTGCACCACCAGTCCGGCTTGGCAGGCAAGTTGAGTTCAGGCAGATCGCACCAGCGCCGGTGCACTAGATAGTACATGCACTCCTGACAGCGCATCCGGTCCGGTCCGTAAGGCTCCAGAAGCCAGCCCGAGATCACCAGTTTCTGGCGCAGATCGTCCGCGCTCAGCGGCCGCAGGATGTCCAGTAGTTTCCCGAACTCGCGGTCGGTTTCAGGGAACGGGCTGACCTCGGTCACAAGCCCATCCTCGAATATATCCTCGATCATGCGAAGCAACATATCATGGTCCGCATCAGCCGGAGAAAGGCCGTAGCGGTCCGTGAAGTATTTCGTATCCCGTGCCGTGGCGACGGCATCTTTGTTTTCGCTCATGACGGCCTCCCCACCGGTGTGCGTTTCTCCCGAAGCAATTCCGCTGTAAGGCGAGATTGCTTCGGGGTAGATGGGTCAGGCGGTCCGGAAGCGGGCCATCTCCTCGCCGGTGTCGCCGTCATGCGCATGCACGGTGCAGACGAGGCAGCTGTCATAGGACCGGCAAACGTGGCCGACCTCGACCGGATCATGCTTGTTCTTGATCGGGGTTCCGAGCAAGGCCTCTTCGATCGGGCCGCGCTGGCCGTCGGCGGAACGCGGGCCAACGTTCCAGGTCGTCGGTGCGATGATCTGGTAGTTCGCGATCTTGCCGTTCTTGACTTCGATCCAGTGGCACAGAGCGCCACGGATCGCTTCGGTGGCACCCCACCCCTTGCCGTCCCGTTCAGTCGGCTTGATGTACCACTCGTCGTTCAGGCGGAACTCGCGCAGGATACGCTCCGCCTCGCGATAGAGGATGCACAGTTCGTGCATCCGCGCGAAGTGTCGCAGCATGATCGAGGCACCGCCCATCTTGCGGTACATGTCGAGCACGAGACCATCTGAATGCTGGAATGCCTGCCCGGTCGTGTTTCCAGCGATCAGACGCCGTGCCAGCGGACCGGCCTCCAGCGCGCCGCTCTCGGCGTGCCGCACGGCGGTACCCCAGGAGTATTTTCCATTCGTATCGACGGTATTTTTGGCGATCGGCTTGGTGGTACGGTCGAAAGGATGAACGGCGCTCTTGCCTTCGTCATACCAGGCATGGGTCGTATCTTCGCGGGTGAAGATGTGCTCCATCGGGCCGAAGCTGTCGGTGGCACCGTCATAGGTACCGGCCTTCATGATCACCGCACCTGAGCGGCTGTCTATTGTCGGCTTGTTGTACTTGTCTTCATGCGGCAGGTAGCCCCAAGTCACGAACCTGCCGTGGCCCTTGCCATAGTGTTGCAGTCCGATCTCCTTCGACATGCGCCAGAACAGGCCCAAGTCCGAATTGGCATGTTTCGGGCTTTCGTCCAGCCAGGCCTCGAACTGCTCGAGGGTCTGGATCTGTTCGTAGCGCTCCATCGAACAGCCGAGCCAGAGCGGTTCGATCCAGTTCTGGCGGAAATGCTCGAGAATCGCCCAGGCGCGCGTCACGTCGGTCAGGGTGGGGGCACACATCACGCCGCCCGGCACCATGAAGGAGGAATGCGGCCACTGACCGCCCAAGAGCGCGTAGATCTCAACCGGACGGCCCGAGATCGTCACGCCAGCCTCATAGGAGGTGCCGGTGAAGGGCGAATAGCGCTTGACCGCTTCTTCGTAGAACGGGCTCGCCGCATAGTTGGCGTTGGTGTAGTCGATCATGAAGAGTCCGTAGTGGTGGCGCGGCAGCGATTGCAGCGACTCCACGATCTGGCCGAGGTTGCGTGCAAGGATCGCGTTACGCGGCACGGTCGTGCCCCAGGCGGTGTCAAGCGCCCAGGCGGCGCAGGTCAGGTGCGAGGCGCCGCAGATGCCGCAAGCGCGCGGTGTCACCACGAGCCCGGCCTGCGGGTCCTTGTCCTTCAGGATCACCTCGAAGCCGCGGAACAGTTCCGCATGCGTCCAAGCATTGGTCACCACACCGTCCTGGATATCAACGCGCACGTCGAGATCGCCTTCGACGCGGCCGACCGGAGAGATGTCGAGAGTCTCGACGCTGGATAGTGCTGTCATTTTCTTGGTTCCTCCCTGAACGGATTTAAACGACGAAGATGTCTTCTTCCGCCCAAGCGGGGGCCATGCCCTTGGCGGCGGCGGTCAGCTTGATGTATCCGACCTTGTCGACGCCCGTAGGCATGTCCTTGGGCACACCCATGACCGTCTGGGTCTTGAAGACGGTGCCAGGGCTCAGATCGAAGAAGGGGAACTCAGGTTCCGTGCAGCCGAGGCAAGGCATGCCGGCCCGTGTCTTCGACGAGTGGCGGTTCCAGAGGATGCGATTGCAGGGGCTGTGCGTCATCGGGCCGCGGCAGCCCAGATCGTAGAACAGGCAGCCCTTGCGCTGCCCGAAGGCTGTGGTCGAGACCTTGTAGGCGAAATGCATGTTGCGGGTGCAACCGGTCTGCGTGAAGGACGAGAAGAACGTCTTCGGCCGGTGGAACTCGTCAAGGGTCAGATCGCCCGCACGCCCCGTTGCGACCGCAACCAGAATCTGCGTGACCCAGTCGGGATGCGCCGGGCAACCCGGGATGTTGATGACCGGAAGGCCCGACTTCGCCTTGAAGTTGGTGCCGAGCGAGCCGCCTTTGGCACGCTTGAGGAATTGCAGGCCGACGCTTTCGGACGGGTTCGGCGCCATCGCTGGGATGCCGCCATAGGTGGCGCAGTCGCCGATCGCGACGACGAAATCCGCCGCTGCCGACAGTTCCTTGACCCACTCCTTCATCGGGCGGCCGCAGAAGCGGTTCCACTCGCCGGTGCCATTGGGCGCGTTCACGACGGTGCCCTCGAACACGAAGATGTCGAGCTTGATCTCGCCCGAGATGCATTTCTTCAGGATGGTCTTGACGTCTTCGCCAAGCTCCAGCCCAAGCGAGGGCTGCCACAAGATGTTGATGCCGAAATCGGTCACAAGGTCACACGCGCTCGGTTCCTCGGCATTGAGGAACGACATCGTGTTCCCCGAGCACGCACCACCTTGCAGCCAAAGTAGATTGGCCATTTTCTTCCTCCCTCTCGTTGAGCTGCCTTGGCCCCCCAGCCAAGGGTAGCGACCCGATCGACTCTTGTGAGGGTCGATCCTGAGACGGGCAGGATATCGGCCATAGCGCGCAACTCGAAATCAACTTGCGCCCTGAAAAGGTGGAATCTATGAAACAAATTGCATACTGCAAACTTAGTTTGCTGTTTTGACAGCCGGTTTCAGCGGCGGCCGCCGAAAGATGGGCAGCGCGATTCTCCCAAGTGACGGTACCAGACCCCGACGCAATGGTTGCACCAGCGTCCCTTCGGGTTCATCGCGACGGCTCCAAGTGTCTCGGACAGTGGGGCCAAGCCTAAGTTTTTGAATGGAGCCTGCGATTTTGGCCAACGCTTGCTCGGATCCGGAAAGGCAACGACATTAAACCGAGAGGGGTCATCAGAACCGCTTTCCTCTGTCATGCCCGTCGCTTGCGCTGGATATCGTAACGCTTGATCTTGTTGGCGAGTCCTACGCGCGACAGCCCCAGGTCGGCGGCAACCTTGCTCTGGTTCCATTGGTGGCGGTCCAGAGCGCGCTCTACCACTGACCGCTCCACTCGTTCGACAATATCTTTGAGGCTACCTTCTGAAATCAGTGCAGACAATTTGTCGCGATCATACACTGGAGTTTTGGAAATTTTGTCGGAGAGGTGCCGGAAGGCGATGTAGCCGCCCTGCTCGGCTACCGCGACCATGCGCTGAACTTCGGTCTCGAGTTCGCGGACGTTGCCGGGAAAGGGATAGGCCTCCAGCCGCTGCAAGGCGTCCGCCGTGATCCCAAGTACATTCCGGCCGACGACACCCGCATATTTCTCGACGAAGAAGCGCGTCAGTACGGGGATATCTTCGGGGCGCTCGGCCAGCGATGGAACATTCAATTGGAAGCCTCGCAGACGGTAGTAAAGGTCGCGCCGGAAGCTGCCCTTCTCGACCAACCGTTCCAACCGCTTGTTCGACGCTGCGATGATGCGGACATCGCTGTGCAGCATGGTATCCGAACCTAGGGGCTTCACCTCACCCTCCTGCAGAAAGCGCAGTAGCGCGATCTGGAACTGGGGCGATATGTCGGACACCTCGTCGAGCAGGATAGTGCCGCCATCGGCCGCACGAAACAGCCCCAGTCGGTCCGAGATTGCGCCGGGAAAGGCCCCGCGGACATGCCCGAAAAGTTCGGAGTGCAGCACGTTCTCCGCGATGCCGCCGCAGTTCTGCACCAGCATCGCCGACTTGCGCCGCGGCGAATTGAAATGGATCGCGCGGGCTAACAGCTCCTTGCCCGTGCCGGTCTCGCCCTGGATCAGCACCGGCATGTTGGTCTTAGCGGCCATCTGCGCTTCGGAGACCAGTTCGGCCATCTTCCGGCTGAGGAAGACCAGCCGCTCGAACTGCGAATAGCCACCCTGGACAAAGCTTTCCTTCACTCCGTGGAAGATGTCGTCGTCGAGTGACAGCTTTAGCTCGCGACTCAGGATACGGTGACGCCGCGACAGTTCGACATGTTCAAGCGCCCGCTTCGCAACAAGGCTAAGCTGCATCGCCTCTACCGGCTTGAACAGAAACAGGTACGAAGCCGTCCGGTTAGCCAGTTCGTGGCCGGATCTGACCTTTTCGTGGTCAAGAAGGAGGATGCGCGTACAGGAGGTATGCGCCAAGCGTGACCGCAACAGCGCGCTTTCGTCCTGGGAAACTTCGTCGCAGCAGTCGTAAAGAAAGAGATTCACGTTCACTTCTTCAAGCCTGCGGATCGCTGACCTGTCGTCCTCGCTGAAAATGAGACGGTATCCGTCGGCCTCGCTGAGCGCGCGCGAGACCCCTTCAAGAACGGCGGCGTCGGTAGACTTCACCAGAACCGTCTGAAATGTGGCCAAATCAGTTCTCCGTCGCAAAACTGCAAAGCAACTTTACGTTCTGTCCGCAGACTTCTCAAGCCCAGCTGCAGACAACCCCTGAAGAAGCCCCGATTGGTCGGACATGTCCTCCTTGGTTGTGCGGTCTGCGATGAACTCTAGCGGTGAACGGTATCCCAGCCCCTTATGCGGGTGAAGCCGGGTGTAGTGATCGAACCATGCTCGCAGCTGACGCATGACGATTTTGGCGTTGGGCAGCGGATTGACCCCTGGCTCAGTGCCTGATGGTTTGAACGAAATCCTCGACCATGCCGTTGGATTGCGGGCTCTGGACCAGTGTCGTCGGCAGTTCGAAGCCAATCTCACGCGCGAAGCGTCGGGTTTTCCCTCGGCAAGCCTCGTTCGGGGCGGCCTGGGCAAATTCACAAGCTGATCTACCGGGTCATGCAGGCCCGCAGCCTGCTCTCCTGCGATGTCGCAGCGACCGCCTGATGCTGGATCGAGTGAAGTCGACCGTCTTCGTCGATGCCCAGCGAAACCACGTTGATCGTATCGGGCCGGCGGACTTGGGAGAACATATGCTGTCGCGTCAGCCCCAGCCGGACAGAGCACTCTAACGCGAGCGAGCCATCACAGGCAGGGAGAGCTGATGCTGCGGGCGTAAGCCGGAGCCGAACCCGCGGCCGACATAAGGCGAAACGACCCGGACATTCTCGCTCGACAGCCCGAAGACACGGGGTGCCGCCAGCTCTACGCACATGTCGGAGGGGTGCGTCGCGATGCAGTACTCGCTTGCGCCCAGAATGGTGTGGATGCGGTTCAGCCCGCCGATCGCCGAACAGCCCGAGCCGGGCTCGCGCTTGTTGCAGGGCGTGGCGGCATCGTTGAAATAATAGCAGCAGCGCGTGCGCTGGTTCAGATTGCCGCCGGTCGTGGCCGCATTGCGCAGCTGCGGCGTCGCGCCGGCCAGGATCGCACTGGCGAGCAACGGAAAGCGCGCGGCGACGCGCTCGTCTTAGGCGACCATGGTGTTGGAGACGAGCGCGCCTATCCGCAGAGACCGGTTCTGCCTCTCCGCGATGCCCTGAGCCCCACGATGCGCGTCACGTCGATGGCTGCTCGACGTCGTATTTCATCGGGTCGACGAGTTTGGTGCCGCCGGCGATGAGGCGCGCGCTGGACTCCGCGGAAAGCGCCCTGATCGCATCGTCGACGGTGTCGGCGCGGTGATAGGAAAAGCGGTTCATTCCGCGGCCTCCTTCATTAGCTGGCCGCGCTGGACGAGCACGTCTTCGATGGCGTCGACGATGTTGGGGTAAGCGCCGCAGTGGCAGATGTTGCCGGTCATATGCTCGCGGATCTCCTCGCGAGTGGTGGCGCGCCCCTCCTCGATCAGCGCCACGCCGGAGCAGATCTGTCCTGGCGTGCAATAGCTGCACTGGAGGGCGTTGCGCTCGACAAAGGCCGCCTGCAGCGGATGCAGCGCACTGTCCTGCGACAGCCCCTTGATCGTGGTGATCGCTTTGCCGTCCTGCATCACCGCGAGCTGGAGGCAACTGTTGATCCTCTGCCCGTCGATCAGGACGGTGCAGGCGTCGCACTGGTCATGGTCGCAGCCCTTCTTCGTGCCTGTCAGCGCGAGGTCGTGCCGGAGTAGATCGAGCAGCGTCGTGGCGGGCGCGACCTTCACCGATGCCGAACATCTCGAAGCCGCCATCCACGAGAGCGTCATCGACATCAACCGCAAGCGCATGAAAACCCATTCGTGTGACAATCTGCGAATTGCTGCTTAGGGCAATTCCGGCAGGTGTCGGCGTCCTTGCTCGGACAGGAACGCATACATGCGCGCCGCAGCCGGCAACAGCGCGCGCTCGGGGCGGCGGATCACGAACCATTCACGCAGGAGAGGCAGCCCCTTGACCTTGACGATGGCGATGCGCCGGTCGGCGACTTCGGCGGCGATGACGTGGCTAGAGATGAATGCCATGCCCAGGCCGGCCATGACGGCTTGCTTGATCGTCTCGTTGCTGGCGATCTCCATGCCGATCCGTGGCGCCATTGCGTGCTCAGCGAAGTAGCGCCCCATCAGAATGCGGGTGCCCGAGCCCGGCTCGCGGACGAGAAAGGTTTCCGCCTCGAGCCCGGCGACTTCGACGCTGGTCCTGCCGGCAAGGCGATGTCCGGGCGCGCAAATGATGACATGCGGATGATCGCCCAACTTTTGGCTTTCAACGAGGAGATCATCCGGCGGCCGGCCCATGATTGCGAGGTCGAGCTGGTTGCTCCGCATCAGGCTGAGCATCTCGCCGCGGTTGCCGATGACCAGCCGGACCTCGATGTTAGGATGCGCCTGCTGGAAGGCCGAAATGATGAAAGGCACGAAGTATTTCGCGGTGCTGACTGCACCGATCGAAACCTCGCCGCCTTGGCCAGCGCGCATGGCAGCGAGTTGACGCTCGGTTTCGAGGACGAGCGTCTCGATGTGCTGTGAGAGCGCGACCAAAAGAACTCCCGCCTGCGTCGGGACGAGGCGCCCGTTGGCGCGCTCGAACAGGGGCAGGCCCATCCGCTCCTGCAGGGTCTGGATCTGGAGCGAAACGGCCGGCTGCGTCACGCCGATGGATGTCGCGGCGGCGGTGTAGCTCCCGCTCCGGGCCACGATGGCCAGCGCCCGCAACTGGCGCAACGTGGCGTCGCGGAGATGGCGACTGGCATTAGACATTCTTTGGCCTATCAACAGAAGAATAAATTTCCCTTTTAATCTAGAAGCCCGAATGTGAAGTCAATGGACGGTTCGGCCCAGCGAGGCAGCGCCGCATTCGAAGGCTCCTGGGGAGGAAGCTCGTGTTGGACCAACCGTCGCTGGCGCAATGTCTTGCGCCCTATCGAACTGGTGGCGAGCTGCAGACGCAGGTCGCCGACACGACCCTCGCTTTGGCGCAGGCAGCGGTTTCGATCTCCGAACTGGTCTCGAAAGGCGGCCTGGCCGGCGATCTGGCGGGCGCAACGGGCGCGACTTCCGACGGCGACGCCCAGAAGGCGCTCGATCTCATCGCCAACGACCTGATCCTCGCGGCGCTGTCGCGCTGCCCGGTCGCACAGATCGCCTCGGAAGAGAACGACGAGATTCAGCACCTTCCCGGCAACGGCCCTCTCGCGGTGGCGGTCGATCCCGTCGACGGCTCCGCCAACATCGCGACGAACGGGGCGATCGGCACGATCTTCTCGATAAGGGCGGCGGATGCGGGGGATGCGTCGGAACTCGGAGCTTTCGCCTCGACCGGTGAGGCCCAGCTTGCCGCAGGGTATGTGCTCTACGGACCCCAGACGACGCTGGTTCTGACGACGGGGTCCGGCGTCGATGTCTTCGTGCTGGAACGGAAGACGGCTGCCTTCCTGCGCACGAAGACAGGGATCCGCATACCGCGCGGCACGCGGGACTATGCGATCAACGCCTCGAACGCCCGGCACTGGGACCCGCCAGTGCGTCAGTTCGTCGAGGATTGTCTCGCAGGCTCATCAGGACCGCTGGGCGTCGACTACAACACCCGCTGGTATGCCGCGATGATCGGCGAGGCGCACCGCATCCTGTTAGGCGGGGGCGTGTTTCTCTATCCCGGCGATGCCAGGCCCGGCTATCATGAGGGCCGCCTGCGGCTGGTCTACGAGGCGCAGGCCGTCGCCTTCCTGATCGAACAGGCGGGTGGAGCCGCTAGCGACGGCTATCGGCCGATCCGAACGATTCTGCCGCAGCGCCTGCACCAGCGCGTGCCGCTGATTTTCGGCGCGCCCGAAGAGGTCTCACGCATCGACATGCTGCAT
Organism: Allobosea massiliensis; assembly: GCF_042655245.1. Classification (NCBI taxonomy): domain Bacteria; kingdom Pseudomonadati; phylum Pseudomonadota; class Alphaproteobacteria; order Hyphomicrobiales; family Alloboseaceae; genus Allobosea; species Allobosea massiliensis. The sequence goes on from NZ_JBHSLU010000043.1 coordinate 39,838, forward strand.
GCCGCCCCGGCGGATGACCGGTCCGTCGCGCCGCTGTTCGGGCGGCGCGGCCTGTTCCGGTCCTGAGCGGAGATCGGTTGATGTCGATCAAGCATCCGATCATCTCGATCACCGGCTCTTCCGGGGCAGGCACCACCTCGGTGAAGCGCACCTTCGCGCAGATATTCCGGCGCGAAACCATTGCCGCAGCCTATATCGAGGGCGACGCCTTCCACCGCTACGACCGCCTGGAGATGCGAAAGCTGATGGCCGACGAGGCCGCCAGGGGCAACAAGCATGTCAGCCATTTCAGCCCCGCCACCAACCTGCTCGAAGAGCTGGAGGCGGTCTTCAAGTCCTATAGCGAGACCGGCGCGGGCCAGACCCGCCACTACATCCACGATGCTCAGGAGGCCGAGACCTACGGCGTGCCGCCCGGCAAGATGACCGATTGGGAGCCGCTGCCCGCCGACACCGACCTGCTCTTCTACGAGGGTCTGCACGGGGCGGTCTGCGACGAGAGGCTGAACATCGCCCAGTATGCCGATCTCAAGATCGGAGTCGTGCCGGTGATCAACCTCGAATGGATCCAGAAACTGCACCGGGACCGGTCGGCGCGGGGTTATTCGACCGAGGCCGTGACCGACACGATCCTGCGGCGCATGCCGGACTACATCCACCACATCTGCCCGCAATTCTCGCAGACCGACGTCAACTTCCAGCGCATTCCGACGGTCGACACCTCGAACCCGTTCGTCGCGCGTTGGATCCCTACGCCCGACGAATCCATGGTCGTGATCCGGTTCAAGAACCCGCGCGGGATCGACTTCTCCTACCTGCGCTCGATGATCGCCGGCAGCTTCATGTCACGCGCCAATTCGATCGTCATTCATGGCGGGAAGCTCGACCTCGCCATGCAGCTGATCCTGACCCCGATGATCCTGCAACTCGTGGAACGGCGGAGGCGGGCATGAACAAGATGGCACCCATGGCTCTCGGGCACGAGGCGTCGATGCATCGCGACATGGCGAACGCGATCCGCTTCCTCGCCATCGACGCGGTTGAGAAGGCCAAGTCGGGGCATCCCGGCATGCCGATGGGAATGGCCGACGTCGCGACCGTGCTGTTTGCGCAGTTCCTGAAATTCGATCCTGCCGACCCCGCCTGGCCCGACCGCGACCGCTTCGTGCTATCGGCCGGACATGGTTCGATGCTGCTCTATGCGCTCCTGCATCTGACCGGATATCGAGGCATGGACATCGCGCAGCTCAAGGCCTTCCGGCAATGGGGCTCGCTGACGCCCGGCCATCCGGAGCATGCCCATACACCCGGTGTCGAGACGACGACCGGGCCTCTCGGACAGGGGCTTGCGACAGCGGTAGGCATGGCGCTGGCTGAGCGGCTGTCGAACGCCCGCTTCGGCGACGACCTCGTCGATCATCACACCTATGTCATCGCCGGCGATGGCTGCCTGATGGAAGGGCTGAGCCATGAGGCGATCTCGCTGGCGGGGCATCTCCGGCTGGGCCGGCTGATCGTCCTCTTCGACGACAATTCGATTTCGATCGACGGCGCGACGGCGCTGTCCTGTTCGGACGACCAGCTCGCACGCTTCGCCGCCAGCGGCTGGCACGCCGCTCGGATCGACGGACACAACCCGGAGACGGTGGCCGAGGCGATCGCGGCGGCCAAGGCCGATCCGCGTCCATCGCTGATCGCCTGCAGAACCATCATCGGTTTCGGCTCACCCAATCGTCAGGGAACGGAAAAGGTCCATGGCGCACCGCTGGGCGCCGACGAGGTCGCGGCGACGCGGGCCGCGCTGGCTTGGCCGCATGCGCCCTTCGAAGTGCCTGCGGAAGTCGGGGACGCCTGGATACGAGCCGGGCAAAAGAACGCCAAGGCGCGCAGGGACTGGCAGGCTCGCCTGAAGGATGCGCCGTCTGACGTTCGGGCTCGGTTTGCTGCTGCACTCGCGGGAGATATCGGGGACGTTGGCCGGTCAGCTTTGGCGACGATCCGCACGCGCTTTCTCGCCGATGCGCCAAAGATTGCGACGAGACAAGCTTCGCAGCAGGTGCTGGACGCGATCGCGCCCGCCATTCCCGATCTGTTCGGCGGCTCGGCCGACCTGACGCACTCCAATCTGACGCACGCCAAGAGCCAGAAGCCGGTGACGCCCGGCGATTTCGCCGGCTCTTACGTCCATTACGGCATCCGCGAGTTCGGCATGGCCGCCGCGATGAACGGCATCGCCCTCCATGGCGGCTTCATCCCCTATGGCGGAACGTTCCTCGTCTTCGCCGATTACTGTCGCCCGGCGATCCGCCTCTCGGCGCTGATGAAGCAGCGCGTTGTCTACGTCATGACGCATGATTCGATCGGGCTGGGCGAGGACGGGCCTACGCATCAGCCGGTCGAGCATCTGGCTTCTCTGCGAGCCATTCCGGGCCTGCTCGTGTTCCGGCCGGCCGACGCGGTCGAGACGGCCGAGGCCTGGGCCTGCGCGCTGGCTCACGATGGCCCGTCGGTGCTGTGTCTGACTCGGCAGGCTCTGCCGATGCTTCCGAGACCACATGAAGCCGGCGAAACCGTTAGCGGTGGCGCGTGGGTTGTCCGCGAACCAAACGGCAAGCGGGATATCACGTTGATTGCCACGGGTTCCGAGGTCGCGCTGGCATTGGCAGCCGCCGACGCGCTGCACGAACAGATGGTCGAAGCCGCGGTGGTGTCCATTCCCTGCTTTGAACGCTTCTCGGCCCAACCACCCTCCGTGCGACAGGCGATTCTGGGGCGCGCGCCCCGTATCGGTATCGAGGCCGCGGTGAGCCTGGGCTGGGATCGCTGGATCGGCAGCGAGGGCACCTTCGTGGGCATGCACGGCTTTGGCGCCTCCGCGCCTGCTGACGTGCTTTTCGAGAAATTCGGGCTGACGGCAGCGGCCATCGAGACCGCGGCGATGAAGGCCGTGATCGTCTCGCGCAGTGGCAGGGGGCTGAGATGATGGCCCGTTTCCCAACCCTCGACGACGCCGAATTTTCGGGCAGGCGCGCGCTTGTGCGGGTCGACCTCAACGTGCCGATGGAGAACGGCGCGGTCACGGACACGACCCGCATCGACCGCATCCTGCCGACGATCCGCGAGATTGCGGCCAAGGGCGGCAAGGTCGTGCTGCTCGCCCATTTCGGACGGCCCAAAGGTCGCGACGCCAAGGACAGCCTGCGGCAGGTCGTGCCCGCTCTCACCCATGCGCTCGGAAGCCCTGTGATCTTCGTCGAGGACTGCATCGGCGAGGATGTCGCCAGGGCGGTTGCGGCTGCGAAGAACGGTGACGTTCTGCTGCTCGAGAACACCCGCTTCCACGCCGACGACGAAAAGAACGATCCGGAATTCGTCAAGGCGCTTGCCGCCAATGGCGACCTCTTCGTCAACGACGCCTTCTCGGCGGCGCATCGGGCCCACGCCTCGACCGAAGGGCTCGCCCATGTCCTGCCGGCCTATGCCGGACGCACCATGCAGGCGGAACTGGAGGCGCTGTCGGCCGGGCTCGACAATCCAGCGAAGCCTGTGATGGCGATCGTCGGCGGCGCGAAGGTCTCGACCAAGCTCGACCTGCTCGGCAGCCTCGTGAAGAAGGTTGATATGCTGGCCATTGGCGGCGGCATGGCCAACACCTTCCTCGCCGCGCGCGGCGTCTCCGTCGGCAAGTCGCTCTGCGAGCATGACCTCGTCGCCACCGCACGCGAGATCGAGGAGAAGGCCAGGGCCGCTGGCTGCGAGATCGTGCTGCCGGTCGACGCGCTGGTCGCCCGCGAGTTCAAGGCCCATCCCGGCCACCGCGTCGTGCCGGTATCGGATGTCGCCGCCGACGAGATGATCCTGGACGCCGGCCCCTTGAGCGTGGCCGAGGTCGTGCTCAAGCTGGACAGCGTCCAGACCCTGGTCTGGAACGGGCCGTTCGGGGCCTTCGAGCTGCCGCCCTTCGACACCGCGACGGTGACCGTCGCCAAGGCGGCAGCCCGGCGCGTCAAGGCGGGCAAGCTCGTCGCCGTTGCAGGCGGCGGCGACACGGTCGCGGCGATGAACCATGCCGGCGTCGCCAACGACCTGACTTACGTCTCGACGGCGGGCGGCGCCTTCCTTGAATGGATGGAAGGCAAGCCGCTGCCAGGGGTAGAGGCGCTGCATCGTCACCCAGAACTGGAGAGCACCTGACCATGGCCCGCATCACGCTTCGCCAACTGCTCGATCATGCCGCCGAACAGGGCTATGGCGTGCCGGCCTTCAACATCAACAACATGGAGCAGGGGCTCGCCATCATGGCGGCGGCCGAAGCGGTCGACGCGCCCGTGATCATCCAGGCAAGCCGCGGCGCGCGGAGCTACGCGCACGACATCATGCTGGCAAAGATGATCGAGGCTCTGGAAGAAATCTATCCGCAGATCCCGCTCTGTCTGCATCAGGACCACGGCAATGACGAGGCGACCTGCGCCACCGCGATCCGGCACGGGTTCACCTCGGTGATGATGGATGGCTCGCTCAAGGCCGACGCCAAGACCCCTGCCGACTACGCCTACAATGTCGCGATCACCCGCCGGGTCGTCGACATGGCCCATTGGATCGGCGCGTCGGTCGAGGGGGAGCTTGGAGTACTGGGCTCCTTGGAAAGCGGACAAGGCGAGGCCGAGGACGGGCATGGCGCCGAAGGTCAGCTCAGCCACGACCAGTTGCTAACGGATCCCGACGAGGCCGTCCGCTTCGTCGCCGAGACCAAGGTCGATGCGCTTGCCATCGCCATGGGCACCTCGCACGGCGCCTACAAGTTCACCCGCAAACCAGATGGTGACATCCTCGCCATGCAGGTCGTCGAGGAGATCCATCGCAGGCTGCCAAACGTCCACCTCGTGATGCACGGCTCCTCCAGCGTGCCCCAGACGATGCAGGACATCTTCAACGCCCATGGCGGGGAGATGCCGCAGACCTGGGGCGTGCCGGTCGATGAGATCGTGCGCGGCATCCGGCACGGTGTGCGGAAGGTCAATATCGACACCGATTGCCGGCTCGCCATGACGGCGCAGTTCCGCCGCGTCGGCCAGCAGGCGCGAGCCGAGTTTGATCCGCGCAAGTTCCTGAAGCCCGCAATGGACGCAATGGCCGATCTCTGCCGCGAACGCTTCGAGCAGTTCGGCACGGCGGGACAGGCCGGCAAGATCAAGGTGCTGCCGATCGCCGCCATGGCGAAGCGCTACCGCGCCGGCGAGCTCGACCCGCGGATCGACCCTCTCGCGGTCGCCGCCTGAAAACCTCTTGTCCAACCAGCCACCACCGAGGAGCTCCCAGATGAACCAGCAATCCCTGACGGTGACCGGCAAGGAGCGCTACCGCTCCGGCGTCATGGAATACCGCAAGATGGGCTATTGGGAACCCGACTATGTCCCCAAGGACACCGACATCATCGCGCTGTTCCGGATCACCCCGCAAGACGGCGTCGACGAGATCGAGGCGGCGGCCGCCGTGGCGGGAGAGAGCTCCACTGCGACCTGGACCGTGGTCTGGACCGACCGGCTGACGGCCGCCGAGAAATACCGGGCGAAAGCCTATCGCGTCGATCCGGTGCCCAACGCGCCGGGCTCCTTCTTCGCCTACATCGCCTATGATCTCGATTTGTTCGAGCCGGGCTCGATCGCCAACCTGACGGCCTCGATCATCGGCAACGTCTTCGGCTTCAAGCCGCTGAAGGCGCTGCGGCTCGAGGACATGCGGCTGCCCACCGCCTATGTGAAGACCTTCCAGGGGCCGGCGACCGGCATCGTCGTCGAGCGCGAGCGGCTGAACTGTTTCGGCCGGCCGCTATTGGGGGCGACCGTGAAGCCCAAGCTCGGGCTGTCTGGCCGCAACTACGGCCGCGTCGTCTACGAGGCGCTGAAGGGCGGGCTCGACTTCACCAAGGACGACGAGAACATCAACTCGCAGCCTTTCATGCATTGGCGCGACCGCTTCCTCTACTGCATGGAGGCGGTCAACAAGGCGCAGGCCGCGACCGGCGAGGTCAAGGGCACCTATCTCAACGTCACCGCCGGCACGATGGAAGACATGTACGAGCGGGCAGAGTTCGCGGCCGAGCTCGGCTCCTGCATCGTCATGATCGACCTCGTCATCGGCTACACCGCGATCCAGTCCATGGCGAAATGGGCGCGCCGGAACGACATGATCCTGCACCTGCACCGGGCCGGGCACTCGACCTATACGCGCCAGCGCATCCACGGCGTCTCGTTCCGCGTCATCGCGAAATGGATGCGGCTCGCCGGCATCGACCATATCCATGCCGGCACCGTCGTCGGCAAGCTCGAGGGCGATCCGGCGACGACGCGCGGCTATTACGACATCTGCCGCGAGGATCATAATCCGCAAAAGCTCGAACACGGCATTTTCTTCGACCAGCCCTGGGCGAGCCTGAACAAGATGATGCCGGTGGCGTCGGGCGGCATCCATGCTGGCCAGATGCACCAGCTGCTCGACCATCTCGGCGAGGACGTCGTGCTGCAGTTCGGCGGCGGCACTATCGGCCATCCGATGGGCATCCAGGCCGGCGCCACCGCCAACCGCGTCGCGCTGGAGGCCATGATTATGGCCCGCAACGAGGGCCGCGACTACCTGCACGAGGGCCCGGAGATCTTGGCGAAGGCGGCCCAGAGTTGCAGCCCGCTGAAGGCCGCGCTGGAGACCTGGGGCAACGTCGCCTTCAACTACGAATCCACCGACGCGCCCGATTTCGCGCCCGTCGCCAGCGTCTCGATGTGAGGAGGACGACTATGCGCGTGACCCAAGGCTGCTTCTCCTATTTGCCCGACCTGACCGACGACCAGATCAAGGCGCAGGTTCAGTACTGCCTCGACAAGGGCTGGGCGGTGAACATCGAGTTCACCGATGACCCGCATCCCCGCAACACCTATTGGGAGATGTGGGGCTTGCCGATGTACGACCTCAAGGACCCGGCCGGCGTGATGATGGAGCTCAGCCAGTGCCGTCGGGTCTATGGCGAGCGCTATATCCGGATGTCTGGCTTCGACGCCGGCCATGGCTGGGAGTCGGTGCGGATCTCCTTCATGGTTAACCGGCCCAAGGTCGAGCCCGGCTTCCGGCTGGAGCGGCAGGAGGCCAAAGGCCGCCAGCAGCGCTATGTGACGCATGCCTACGCGACCGACCGGCCGGAAGGGGAGCGTTATGGGTCTTGAGGCGCAGGCTCGGTCTCTCATGAGTTCGCGCTCTCTCTCCCCCCTCGTGGGGGAGAGTTGGAGAGGGGGGGCGAACGGCTGGGTGAGCTTCATATCGATCAAGCACAACCGCCAGCACCCTCTTGCAAACCGCTCGCCCGGTCTTTCGCCCCCCACTCCTATCCCCTCCCCAAAAGAGGGAGGGGAAGAGCTTGGCCGCCCAGCGCTGGCGCGGACCCTGTCATCGGGCGCAGCCCGTGTCTGAGGATACGGACGAGAACCCAGGCGGCGGCCCGCCCGCCAGCATCTCCCTTCGCGAGGAATTCGACGGTGCCGGCATCGCTGAGGTCCTGGCGCAGCTCGACCGGGAGCTGATCGGTCTGAAGCCGGTCAAAACCCGCATCCGCGAGATCGCCTCGCTGTTGCTGATCGAAAAGGTGCGCCAAAAGATGGGCATCAGCGCCGGCCAGCCGACGCTGCACATGTCCTTCACCGGCAATCCGGGGACCGGCAAGACCACGGTCGCCTTGCGCATGGCTGACATCTTGCACCGGCTTGGCTTCGTCCGGCGCGGCCATGTGATTTCGGTGACGCGCGACGATCTCGTCGGGCAATATATCGGCCACACCGCGCCCAAGACCAAGGAGATCCTGAAGAAGGCGATGGGCGGCGTGCTGTTCATCGACGAGGCCTATTACCTCTATCGGCCCGAGAACGAGCGCGACTACGGCCAGGAGTCGATCGAGATTCTGCTGCAGGTGATGGAGAACCAGCGCGACGACCTCGTCGTCATCCTCGCCGGCTATGCCGAGCGCATGGAGACGTTCTTCCGCTCGAACCCGGGCTTTCGCTCGCGCATCGCCCACCACATCGATTTTCCCGATTACGGGGACGAGGAGCTGTTCAGCATCGCCGAGCTGATGCTGGCCGGCCAGAACTACCGCTTCAGCAGCGCGGCGCAGGACGCCTTCCGCAGATACATCGCCGCGCGGAAATCCCAGCCGCTTTTTTCCAACGCACGATCGATCCGCAACGCGCTCGACCGCGCCCGCCTGCGCCAGGCCAACCGGCTCGTAGCCGATCTCGACGCGCCGCTGAACGCCGAGACGATCATGACGCTGGAGCCCGAAGACATCCTCGCCAGCCGCATCTTCGCCCAGGCTGCCGACAGCCGCGTCTCGGCGGCCTAGTAGTGGAGATTCCGACAATGCCAAACCCGCTGTTGATCGCGCCGTCGATCCTATCGGCCGATTTTGCCCGTCTTGGCGAGGAGGTTCGTGCGCTGGACGCCGCCGGCGCCGACTGGATTCATTGCGACGTGATGGACGGGCATTTCGTGCCCAACATCACCTTTGGGCCGGATGTGGTGCAGGCCATACGCCCGCACACCGACAAGGTCCTCGACGTCCATCTGATGATCTCGCCAGCGGATAACTACCTCGAGGCTTTCGCCATGTCAGGAGCGGACGTGATCACGGTTCATGCCGAGAGCGGGCCTCATCTCCATCGCTCGCTGCAGACCATACGAGGTCTCGGCAAGCAGGTCGGCGTCACGCTCAACCCCGCGACGCCGCTCGCGGTGATAGAGCCGGTGATCAGGCTGGTCGATCTCGTCTTGGTCATGAGCGTCAATCCGGGCTTCGGCGGCCAGGCCTTCATTCCCGACGCCGTCGATCGCGTCGCAGCCGTGCGGCGTATGGCGCGCGACCGGGGCTTGAGTCTGCGCATCGAAGTGGATGGCGGCGTCGGACCGGCGAACGCCGGCGCGTTATACGCGGCAGGCGCGGACACGCTTGTCGCCGGGTCGGCCGTATTGAAGGACGGACCCGCTCACTATCGCGCCAGGATGGAGGCGATCCGTGCCGCCGCCGTGAACGTGACGCCATGAAGTATCGCCACAAGCCGCGATCAAAGCTGGGCGCGGTCATCTTCGATCTCGACGGCACGCTTGTCGACAGCGCTGCGGACATCGCGAGTTCTCTCAACCATGCGCTGAGCTGCGAGGGCCTCGCGACCGTTCCATTGGCCAATGTCCGCACCATGATTGGCGATGGCGTCGCGGCCCTTGTGAGGAAGGCGATCGACCATCAGGGCGCCGCTGTCGATCCGGATCGATGCAACAGGGTGACGGAGCGTTTCATGACATTCGCTCATTCCGTGCCAGTCAACGCCTCCACGCTGTATCCCGGCACGGAAAACCTGCTGCGAAGGCTGCGGCGCGACGGAGTCAGGTTGGGCGTCTGCACCAACAAGCCGCATGATCTCGCCGGACGCGTCTTGCAGATGCTTGGGGCGGCTGAGATCATCGATGGGTGGATAGGCGGCGGGCATTTTGCGATGAAGCCCGATCCATCGTCGCTACTGGCCGTGATTGAGGAGCTCGGGGCCACTCCGGACGCGACCGTTTATGTCGGCGACATGCGTGTCGATTATCTCACGGCGTTGAACGCGGACACTGCCTTCATCGGGGTCAATTTCGGTGCTTGGCGCTATGATTTGCCCGACATGGACAAGCCGTGTGTGGTCATGAGCATGGAGGAGTTGCGCAAGGGGCTGGTTGCAGAATGAGTGACCGCGCCGTCATGCATTGGCCGAAGGCGATGATTTTCGATCTCGATGGGACACTGGCCGAGACCGAAGAACTCGATCGGCTAAGTCTCAACGATTCATTCGAGGCACTGAATCTCGGTTGGAATTGGTTGTCACTTGGCAGCTAATTACAAGAATGCGGCCGTTCTCGCCATAGCGTGCACTTAAAATACGAGAATCGAACAGCTCAGATTCCTAAATTATCTGCAATCACATTGTGTCGAAGCTGTTGTAAGTATTGAATACCACGGGGATATTTTACGATTTCCGGACCGAGAAGGCGTTCCAGCTCGTCGGCCAGATGGGGCTGGTTGGGCAGGTGATCTACCTCACCCATCATCCGCACCTTTGCAAGATCGCTCGGCGGGTGTGTCCTGGCGCTAGGATTCATGAACTGACTGCACGCCTGCAACGATAGTAAGATTGCTTGCGCACGCCCGGATCTGGACGCTATTCACATGCACTTCCTCGCAGAGCCCGTCTCTGCTTCGGCGCCGTGTGTTAGCGCCTGCCATTCTCACGCGCCATGGCTAGCTTCCTGCGGCAACAGGTCGGCCGGCACGGTGATCCGATAGGTCGGATGCAGTCGCCCGCCTGCGGCGAGAGCGCGATCGCCACGCCCCATGTCGATCTGCGACATGTCTATATGCTTGCGCCAAGCTTGAGCGTGTTTGTCGGCATAGACGAAGAACAGACGTTTGACCTTCACGCTCTGGCATTGGACGAGCAGCGTCGTCAGCAAGTTCGGGCGCAGATTGACCAGGCTCTCAAACGTCATGTCGAGGGTGTGAAAGCTCTCATTGTTTGGCAGCTCATCAAGCGCCTCGAGGATCGCTCGCTCTGCCGACGACATCCGTATCGGCCAACGCCAGGGGCTGAGGGTGAACTCCGCGTCCGGGCCGTCGGACAGGCTGAATTCGCTATCTTCAACACCTGTCGGCTGCTCACCGAACAGCGCGTCGTTTCGCCGGACGAACCGTGGATCGGGTTGCAGCTCGACCAGCCATGTCGGCATGGCCGAGCCGTAGAGATAGATCGCCGCGTCGCCGCCCAACTGCAGATAGTGCGAATGACCGTGAAGGCCGAGGGCGCTTACCCCTCCGACATGGAAGCTATGTCCCATGATCCATTGAGCGGAGAGCAATGGTATTTTCCATCCCGTGGCGGCTTCTCGACTTGCGCCGGTGGTAAAGGGGCGGCGGTAGAGGCCTTGTCTCACTCGCTCCAGCCAGCCCTGCTTCACATAGGCCGAAACCGATTGTCGCGAGATGGCGTGGCGCGTCATCCAAGCCATATCCACCAGAAAACCCGGCGGGATGGCCTGGAGGAGTAGCTTCAGCTTCGACGCGCCTTGTCCATTCATGTTTGACAATATTCCATGAACTCAAAGTGAGCGCGAGCGCGGATTTTTTGGATTTGACCTGATGTCAAACGAGCGTTGACAACAGCAATCTTTTTCAAAGTAGCCGGGCCGGCTATCCTGCTGAGTTGAAGGGCTGAGATGGCGTCTCCCTGCGGGCCGGGCTGTCGGCGAAGCTGAAGCCCCTGCGGGTCTTCACCCATGCGGGCGTCCATCCCTGACGCGGGGTGGAGAGGCGGCGCAATCCGGCGGACGATGGCAAGCCGATGTCCATGAACTCGCCCAGGTCGACGAATTTGGCGCCTACTACGCTGCGCAGCGACGGGCAGCCCGCACGCGGGCCGATGGTCTGACGGGCGAATTCCTGCACCGGACAAGGTTGCGGCAGAGGTGGAGCGGATCCCGATGCACGCGAAGATGAATCTCGCGAAGGTCCAGGTAATCGTCATGCGGCGGCAGGTGTTTTTCGGCGAAGAGCGTCGTTGCCATGAAGCCAGGTCCACCGAGAGCAGCGCAATCCCGCTCTTCTGCGATGGCGTCCTGGTCCGGTTCCGGATCTTCCACGATCAACCCGCAAGGGGTCGGCTACGCGAGCGTGCCGCCGCTGCGGCTGACGCCTTCGCGGTGATCGCGACCGGCCCCGGCCCTTCGAGGAGCCATCGAGCGGGAATTCCCCCGCTCCCGGATGGAGCCTCACAATGTCGAACGATCTTGTCCTTGCCCAGAGCCACGCCTTCGCACTCGCTCGCACGCTGATGGTCCCGATTACGGTCTTCCAGATCGATGGCGCCTATGGAGTGCTGCCGAGCGACGAGATCGACGACGCAGACGAGCTCCACGTCATCCATGAGTTCGACCCTCATGATCGCCGGCCGGCTCACTGAGCCGGGAGTGGGCGCCGCAAGCGAGCGGTCGCCCGCAAGGGAGGCTGCGCCGCGAACGATTGATCTCATTTCCCGTCGAAGGTCGATCCGCGCCCTTGCAGGCGCCGCTCTTCGCGGCGGTTGGGCTTGGACCCGCGAGATGTGCGGGAGGGACGACGCAGCAGGAAAGGCCGGACGTAAAGCGCCGGGAGAGATGATGGAGCAACGAGAACTCGAAGAACTGAAGGGGCGCGTGTTGTGTGCGGCGGTGCTGGAGAAAGCCGGCTTCGCCATCGATCTGAAGGAGAGCACGCGCCGCGCCGTCAAGCACCGGCGCGGCAGCGACATCATCATCGTGATCCACGAAGGCCGGGGCTGGTTCGATCCGCTGTCGGACGCCAAGGGCGATGTCTTTTCGCTGATCCAGCATCTGGGGGCTCCGTGGGCATTTCTACATTAATACACGCTAAGGGAATTTGAAGTTGTTTGGATTGAAGCGGTTAGCCCGGATTGGCCTGAAGCGTTCGAGGGG
>NZ_JBHSLU010000044.1:0-1357 GCF_042655245.1 Allobosea massiliensis
TGATGATGTGGACGCCCCCGCCCCACCGGCGGCGCTATGGTGCAGATCCGGGTGCCGAAGCAGCGAGAGGAGCGTTCGCATGACGATCAAGACGATTGGACTGGACCTGGCGAAGAGCGTTTTTCAGGCGCACGGCGTCGACGCAGACGGAGCGACGGTGCTGGTGAAGAAGCTGCATCGCAAGCAGATGCTGCCGTTCTTCTCGAAGCTTTCGCCTTGCCTGATCGGCGTGGAAGCGTGCGGAACAGCGCACCATTGGGCGCGAACGCTCTCGGCGATGGGGCATGAGGTTCGCCTGATCCCGCCATCCTACGTCAAGGCATTCGTCAAGCGCGGGAAGAGCGACGCGATCGACGCAGAGGCGATCTGCGAAGCGGTCCAGCGGCGAACCATGCAGTTCGTGCCGGTGAAGACGGTCGATCAGCAAGGCATCCTCATGACGCATAGAGCCAGATCCCTGCTCGTTCGTCAGCGCACGCAGGCCGCCAACGCCTTGCGATCGCATCTGGCCGAACTGGGGCTCGTCGCCAATCCCGGCGTCGCCAATCTGGCAAGGCTCGCCGAGCAGGCGCTCGCTGGTCAGAATGTGCTTCCCTCCTTCGCCCGTGCGGCGCTGGAGATCATGCTTCGCCAGATCGTGGCGCTCGGCCAGGAGATCGCGGAGCTCGACCGCCAGATCGCCGCCTGGCATGCCGAAAGCGAGGCAAGCAGGAGGCTCGCCGCCATCCCAGGCCTTGGCGTGATCACGGCGACCGCGGTTGCGGCCACCGTCACTGATCCCGATCAGTTCCGATCCGGCAGGCAGTTCGCGGCCTGGCTCGGCTTGACGCCACAGCAACAATCGACTGGCGGCAAGACCAGGCTCGGCGGAATCTCCAAGCAGGGAGACCGCTACCTGCGCCGATTGCTCGTCGTCGGCGCCACGGCCGTCATCCGGCATACGAAGGACAAGCCGACGCCGATGGCCGCGTGGATCAGGAAACTGCTCGAGAAAAAGCCCTTTAGGCTGGTCTCGATCGCGCTCGCCAACAAGCTCGCGCGGATCGCGTGGGTCCTGCTGACGCGCAAGGAGACCTACAGACCCCATCAGCTCGGCGCCTAGCAGCCGACAATGGAAACAACCCGAATTGGTAACGGCAGTCGATGATGAGTGACGATCGAGCCAATGACGAGATCAACCCGCGTGATTCAATGCGTTCCTGCAGCGCGTCAGTTTGATAGGGACCTCGTCGGCGGATTTCCATCAGGGCCAGCGGCAGACATTCCGCCGCACAAACAGGCCGGACATATGAAAGCAACCGATCAAATCATCCCGACATAAACGCCTTGCCAAAGGGGGCGTCCACATATGAATCAC
>NZ_JBHSLU010000045.1:0-90159 GCF_042655245.1 Allobosea massiliensis
CGACATAAACGCCTTGCCAAAGGGGGCGTCCACATATGAATCACTTCACCCCTGATTTGGGAATCCCTCCCGATTCAATCAGATCGGGTTCCGCTCTAGCTCGCCATTTTGGGCAAGACGAGCTTTTCGTCATGCTGCCCGCCAAATAAGCAGAAGCCCCGCAAAGCGGGGCTTTCATGCCTTCAAAATCGACGAAGCCGACGAAGCATCGGCCTGTGTGTCTTTCAGGCCACGCTGGCGGCGCCGCTCAGCGGGTGGCCGGCTGGCTCGCGAAGGCGGCGGCCGGTTCGTCGACCCGGCTTGTCCGCAACCGGTCCGCGCGGCGCGGCGGCAGGGGCGCGACGACCTCGGTCGGGGAAGTCGGAACGACGGAGGCGACGGGGGCGGAGGCATTCTGCTCGGCGGGCCGCGTGCCGATCACCGGCACGAAGCTCAGGGCCCGGCGGTAGAAGGGTTCGCTCTCCGCCGAGGCGGTGCCGAAGGAACCGGTGGCAACGGGCTCCTGCGTGCCGGTGCCCGGCTGGACGCGGGCGAGCTGGGTCGTGGCGGTCGCCGCCGGGGCGGCGCGAGGCGCCTCGGCGCGGGCCGGCTCGGAGCGAGAGGCTTCCGGCTTGGCGGCGGGCTCGGTCGCGGCAGCGGCGACGGCGGCCAGAACGACCTCGTTATCGGCCGACTCAGCCCGGATCGTGGTCTTCGCCCTGCCCTTGTCGTCGAGCACGACGACGCGGGGGCCGCTCGTCAGCGCGTCCGGCCGGCTGACGCCGACATCGCGCGAGCCCCAGGAGGCGGTGCGGTTCAGGCTGTCGGAGCCATTCGCGACGAGGGTGCGCTTGAAGGAACCGTGCTGGTCGCCGTCGTCATAGATCAGCTTGATCGCCGGCGTGCCCTTGGCAACCAGGGCCGCGACCTGCGTCTCGTCCTGCTGGCGCTTGCGCTGCACGGCCTGGACAACACTCGCATCGCCATTGCCGTTGAAGACGTAACGGCCGCCATTCACGGCGACCTGCGGCTCGTCGCCGGTGACGTCGAAATAGTCCGTGCCTTCCTTCAGATTCTTCCAGAAGGCGATGTTGGGATCGAGGCGATGCTTGGCGAGGTTCTCCGGCGTCATCCGGAAGGGCAGCGCCTGCATCTGCACCGCCCGCTGGCCGCCGTTATGGGCCTCGCGGACGAGCGCGTAGATCTCGCCCATCTGGTCGTCGGTCATCGAATAGCAGCCGGCCGAGGAGCAGGCGCCATGCACCATCAGATGCGAGCCGGTGCGACCATGGGCCCGGTCGAAGGCGTTCGGGTAGCCCATGTTGAAGGAGACATAATAGGACGAGTTCGGGTTCATCTGCGCCGGGGAGATGGCGTAGAACCCTTCCGGGGCCATGCGATCGCCCTCGCGGACCTTCGGGCCGAGTTGCCCGGACCAGCGGCACATCGGATAGGTCTTCAGCAGGGCGTACTGGCCGTTGGCCTTGCGCTTCCAGATCTCGAGCTCCGACTCCTTCTTGTAGGAGCGGATCAGGATCGGCTGATCCTTGCTCATGCCCTTTTCGGACATCAGCGCGTAGGTCGCGGCCGGGATCGGGATGTTGTGGCGGGCGGAACCGCGATACCGATCCTCCTCGCAGGCCGCCAGGGACAGTGCAACGAAAGCCACGAGCGCGAATTGCTTCAATGCCACGTCGTCATATCCTCGAAGGGCCGGCCAAGGCACGACCTCTGACTTCGCAAGACGGCCAAATTGTGCCCGTCCCTGCGTTGTAGAAGCGTTAGCCTTGAAGCTTTCTTACCATGACCGCGCGCCGGATGGCCATGGTCAAGACGGAGTTAAGCGTCGAAAGCCGGTCGGGATCAGAGCGATCGGCCGATGGCCAGGAACTTTTCGGCGCGCCGATCGACCAGTTCATCCGGAGAAAGCCCCGCCATCTCGCTCAGCGCGGACGCCAACGCCTCGCCGGCCCGTGCGATCACGGCCTCGCGGTCGCGATGGGCGCCGCCGGTCGGCTCGCTGACGATCCGATCGATGATGCCGAACTTCAGGAGGTCCTGCGCGGTGATCTTCATGCCTGTCGCGGCGTCCTGGGCACGAGCGGTGTCGCGCCAGAGGATCGAGGCGGCGCCTTCCGGCGAGATCACCGAATAAATCGCATGCTCCAGCATCATCACGCGGCTGGCGGCGGCGATGGCGATGGCGCCGCCCGATCCACCCTCGCCGATGACGAGCGCAATGCTCGGCGTGCGCAGGCCGAGCCAGGTCTCGGTCGAGCGGGCGATTGCCTCGGCCTGGCCGCGCTCCTCCGCCTCGATGCCCGGATAGGCGCCGGCGGTGTCGACGAAGCTCAGCACAGGCAGGCCGAAACGGTCCGCCATCTCGACCAGCCGGACCGCCTTGCGATAGCCCTCGGGTTTGGCCATGCCGAAATTGTGCCGGATGCGCGTCTCGGTCGAATCACCCTTTTCCTGGCCGATGACGCAGACCGGCTCGCCGCGGAAACGGCCGAAGCCGCCGACGATGGCCTCATCCTCGCCAAAGGCGCGGTCGCCGGCGAGCGGCGTGAATTCTTCGATCAGTGCGGCGCAGTAGTCTTTGAAATGCGGGCGCTGCGGATGGCGGGCCACCAGCGTCTTCTGCCACGGCGTCAGGGCGGTGTAGAGTTCCTTCAGCGCCTGGGCGGCCTTGGCGTCGAGCCGGCCGATCTCGTCGGCCAGCGCATAGCCCTCGCCCTTGGCCTGGAGGGCCCGCAATTCGTCGGCCTTCGCCTCCAATTCGGCGACCGGTTTTTCGAAATCGAGATAGCTTCGCATCGTGGTCCAGTTCAGGTTCCGCGCCGGGAGGTCCCTGCGCATCGAGCGTCATGCGGAACCGGGCTCGCGAAAAGCGGCGGACCTTGGTCGCGCGGCGGGTTCTTTGTCAACCCGGCGGGGGACTGTCGGGATCCCTCCCGATCCGGGGTGCGGGGGTCGGTTGCGGGAGCAGGATCGGCCGGAAGGCGAAGCTGCGCCGCGTCGCCCGCAGCGGCACGCGGCGATAGACCTGCTTGGTCGCGTCGATGACGTGGACGCCGGCGAAAGGCAGCGAGAGGCCGGCGCCCATGCGCTCCCAGGCGGCAGCCGAGCGCATCAGCAGGCGCTGGCGCAGCGGCGGGACGTAGAGCGCCTCGCGCCAGCCCTCGGGCGAGAACTCGGCCGAGCGCATCAGCGCCTCGAGCTGGCTGCGGCTGAACGGACGGCCCTGGCCGAAAGGCGTGCCGTCCATCCGGGCCCAGAGGCCGCGGCGGTTCGGCACGACGAGAATCATGCGCCCGCCAGGGGAGAGCACGCGGCCGACCTCCTCGATCAGATCGTCGGGGCTTTCGGTCTCCTCCAGCGCATGGACGAGGACGACGCGGTCGATCGAGGCGGTGGGCAGAGGCAGCAGCGTGGGCTCGACCAGCGCGGAGGCGGAGAGGCCCTGATGCGGCCAGTTCACCACGCCCTGCGCGGCCGGCATGAAGGCGATCACCCGCTCCGCATCCATGCCGAGAACGGAGAGATAGGGGGTGGCGTAGCCGAGACCGAGCACGCGCTGGCGGGCGCAGTCGGGCCAGAAGCGCAGCATGGCCGTGCCGATGAAGCGCCGCGCGACATGGCCGAGCGGGCTGGCGTAGAAACTGCGCAGATCGGCGACGTCGAGCGGCATGCCCGGGGGAGATGTGATGCCGCCGCCGGCTCCGCAAGGGCCGCAGCCCGCGCGCGCGCCGGCGGGCTGGCGTCGGCGGGCGGCATTGGCTATGCGCGACGGGAAACGCTTTTCCGGAGGCCCCGATGGCGCTCGATCTCCACGTCTTCCGCACGCTCTCCGACAATGCGGGCGCGCTAATCCACGATCCCGCCAGCGGCGCTTGTGCCGCCATCGACGTGCCCGATGCCGGCCAGGTCATGGCCGAGGCGAAGGCGCAGGGCTGGACGATCAGCGAGATCTTCGTCACCCACGCCCATGCCGATCACACCCAGGGTGTCGCGGCCGTGAAGCAGGCGACCGAGGCGAAGGTCTGCGGGCCCGCCGATGCCGCCGGCCAGGCGCCGCTCGACCGCATTCTGGCCGAGGGTGACACCGTCTCCTTCGGCGGGGCGAGCTTCGAGATCTGGCACACGCCCGGCCATTCGGACGGGCATCTGAGCTTCGTCTCGCGCGGCGAGAAGCTCGCCTTCGTCGGCGACGTCGTCTTCGTGATGGGCTGCGGGCGCGTCCAGCCCGGCCAGATGGCGGCGATGTGGACCTCGCTGTCGCGGCTGATGGCGCTCCCGGGCGATACCCGCCTGCTCGGCGGCCATGACTACACGCTCTCCAACGCGCGCTTCGCCGTCGCAATGGAGCCGGCCAATGCCGCGTTGACGGCGCGCCTCGCGGAGGCCGAGGCGTCGAAGGCGGAGGGTCGCTTCTGGGCATTGACGACAGTCGCGCAGGAGGCTGCGACCAACCCCTTCTTCCGCGCCGGGGAGGGGGCACTCGCCGCCGCCGTCGGGCTCGTCGGCGCGCCGGCGGGCGAGGTTTTCGCCGCGCTGCGTGAAGCCAAGAACCGGTTCTAGGGAGCAAGCGATGACGCTGAACGGCCTGACGGCAGCCGAGGTGATCCGGCTGCTCGAGCTGAAGCCGCATCCCGAGGGCGGACATTACCGCGAGACCTTTCGGGACCCCAAGGAGATCGACGGCCGCAGCACCGGCACCGCGATCTACTATCTGCTCGATATCGGCGAGACCTCGGAATGGCACCGCTGCGACGCGGCCGAGATCTGGCACCACTATGCCGGGGCGCCGCTGGTGATCAGCGTCTCGCCCAACGGGCACGATGCCTCGGCCCATCATCTCGGCAGCGACCTCGCGGCCGGGCAGCGGCCGCAGTTCGTGGTACCGGCCGGCTGCTGGCAGAGCGCGACCTCGCTCGGCGCCTGGACGCTGGTCGGTTGCACGGTGGCGCCGGGCTTTTCCTTCGCGGGTTTCGAGATGGCGCCGCCCGGCTGGCGGCCGACCCCGCGGAAGGCGGGACAGAGGTGAGGACGATGGCGACGGACATGGCGCGGGGCGCGGATACGGATCTCGTGCTCGCTTGCGAACGGCGCATCGTCAACGCCTGGCCCTCGCCGGCGACGCTGCTGATCGACGACTGGGTGGTGCGCTTCGCGGGCGGCTATTCCGGCCGGGCGAACTCAGCCTCGCCGCTGAAACCCGGTGCCGAACTCAGCGAGAACACGCTCGCGTTGATCGAGGAACTGTTCCGGTCCGACGGGCTGCCGCCCTGCATCCGTCTGACGCCGCTGGTCGGCGCGGCGACGCTGGCGATGGTGAAGGAGCGCGGCTATGTCGTGCGCGACGCCTCCTTCGGGCTGATCCGTTCGCTCGACGACGTCACGGCCGAAATCGAGCCGGACCTGCAAATCGAGGCGCGGCCGAGCGCCGACTGGATCGCCGGCGTGGCGGCGCGTCAGACCGGCATCAAGGCGGATGCCGGCAAGCTGGCGGCAATCGTCGAGGGCGTGCGGCTGCCGGCGGCCTTCGCGACCTGGCTGATCGCGGGCGAGCCGGTGGCCTATGGCATGAGTGTGGCCGAGCGCGGCATGGCCGAGATCGGCAGCGTCGTGGTCGATCCCGCCCATCGCGGCCAGGGCCTGGGACGGCGGCTGATCGCCGGTCTCATGGGCTGGGCTCGGGCCATGGACTGCCAGCAGGCCTATCTCCAGGTCGACCAGACCAACGCCGTCGCTAATGGGCTCTATCGGTCGATGGGGTTCCAGCACCTCTACGCCTACGAGACGCGGGTGCTCGAGCTGGCGGGATGAATGGGCGTCATTCTCGGGCGAAGCGAAGCGCAGACCCGAGAATCTCTGGCGGGAGATGCTCGGGTCTTCGCCCAAGCATGACGCGGTTGCCCTCAGCCCAGGCTGGCGCGCTTCATGAAGGCGCCGCCCTTCATGATCAGCGGCATATGCCTGCCCTGGCGGGTCAGCAGCGAGAGATCCTTCAGCGGGTCGCCGTCGACGACGATCAGGTCGGCATGAGCGCCGGGCGCGATCGTGCCGATCTTGCCCTCGAGCTTCAGCAGCTTCGCCGCGACATGGGTTGCCGAGGCAATGACCTCATGGGCCGGCAGGGCCCGGCCGCGGATGACGAATTCCTCGGACTGGTATTTGTGCATGTCGCCCAGCAGGTCCGAACCATAGGCCATGGCGAGGCCGGCCTTCTTCATGATCGCGAGCGAGTTCATGCCGGCCGAGCGGACGACATCGACCTTGGCGACGGAATCCGGCGGGAAGCCGAGCTTGGGGCCGTCGGAGACGAGCTTGTCATAGGTGACGAGGGTCGGCACCGCGACGGCGCCCTTCGAGGCGGCGAGCTTGGCCGTCTCGGCCTCGATCAGGTTGCAATGCTCGAGCGAGTGGACACCGGCCTCGACGCAGCGGCGGATCGCCTCGTCGGTGTAGACATGGGCGGAGACATAGGTGCCCGCCATCCGCGCCTCCTCGACGATCGCTTCCAGCTCGCTGACCGAGAAGCCGAGGAAGTGGATCGGGTCCGTCGGCGAGGCGCAGCCGCCATTGGCCATGATCTTGATGAAGTCGGCGCCGCCCTTCATTTCCTCGCGGGCGGCGCGGCGGACCTGGTCGAGCCCGTCGCAGATGCGGCCGAGCGCGCCGAGGCGGTGGCGGGTCAGCGGCGTCGCCGTGTCATCGTAGCGGCCGCGGAAATCGGCATGGCCGCCGGTCTGGCTCAGCGCCTTGCCGGAGATGACGAGGCGCGGCGTCGGGAAATGGCCCTCCTCGGTCGCCTGCTTGAGGCCGAAATCGGCGCCGCCGACATCGCGCACCGTGGTGAAGCCGCGCATCAGCATCTCGCGCATGATCACGAAGGAGCGGGCCGTCACCAGCGAATCCGGCAGCTGCGCGTTGCGGCCGAGATCGGCGACGCCGGCGACGACATGGACATGGGCGTCGATCAGGCCCGGCATCAGGGTCTTGCCCTTGAGATCGACGACCTTGGCCTTGGCCGAGGACACGGCCTTGCCGACCTCGCGGATCGTGCCGCCCTCGACGAGGACGCTGACGGGGGCGCCGGCCTCCGGCGCGGTGCCGTCGACGATGCGGGCATTGGTGAAGAGCGTGCTGGCCATGATGGTGGTCTCGACAGGAGGAGGTGGAACTCAGCGGATCAGGAGGGCGGTGCCCCAGAGGCCGACGGCAAAGACGGTGTGGCCGACGATATTCAGGGCCCGTACCGTGTTGGCATTCGCGCGTTTCGAAGCGGCGATGCCAGCGCCCATGCCAGGCTGGAGGATGAACCAGCCGCAGCCGACTGTGGCGAGGCCGACGATCAGCGCCGGCAGGAAGGCCGGGTTGCGGAGCCAGCCGGCGCCCCAGATGAAGACGACGATGCCCGCGAAGAGGACGCCGACGGCGTAATGCGCAATCCAGCCGATGGCCAGCTCGTTGCGGACCGGCTCCGAGCGCGCGATGTCCTCATGCAGAACGCGTCCGCGTGGCAGATGCGCGAACCAGCGGCCGACGAGCGCCCAGTTCGGCAGGGGTAGCCCGAAGAGGCGGTTGAGCAGGAGCGCCCAGACGTCCAGCAGCGCAGTGGCTCCGATGCCGACAAGCACCGTCCTGACCAAAGAATCCATCCGATCATCCCCCCTGCGGGCCCGAGGCCGCCCCGCTCGCGCCGGTTCGTGGCGTCGTTCTGCGACGGCAGCCATGGAGCGGAGAACCGGCCGTCGGGTCAACCGCGCAAGCGGCGCCGGGCGCCGCGGCCGGTGCAGGCAGGCCATGCGCGCCACGCCGCCCTGCATCCGCGGAACCGGGCGTCTCGTCTCGGGTTGCCCTCCCGAAGCAAATCGGGGGGACCGACATGGGGACAGCCACGGCAGGGACGAGCCGGAGGACGGAAGCGCGGCCGCAGGGACCGCATGGTTCGCTCGAACTGCCTTCCGTTACCATCACCGGCTACAATGTCGAGATCCGCGACGGGGATGGCTTCGTCGGCGACAAGGCGAGCCGGGGCGCGTTCGTCGCGCATCTCGACGCGTTGCGCCGGCACTTGCGCGAGCAGAATGGTGATCCGCTCGAGGGCAAGTCGGCCGAGATCAGCAAGAGCGATCTGGACGCCCTGCTGAAGGACGGCGACCCGCGTGAGGCGGCCCTCGTTCTCAGTGCGATCGAGCGCTTCGCGCAGTCGCTCGCCTTCGTGATCCGCCGCTTCGTGCGGCTGAAGAGCTGGGCCACGGTCGAGCGCATCGTGGTCGGGGGCGGCTTCCGCGAGAGCCGGGTGGGCGAGCTGGCGATCGGGCGCGCCGGCATCATCCTCAGCACCGACGGGCACAGCATCGATCTCGTGCCGGTCAGCCACCATCCCGACGAGGCCGGGCTGGTCGGCAGCGCCCATCTCGCGCCGAAATGGATCTTCGAGGCCTTCGACAGCCTGGTGGCGGTCGA
Source organism: Allobosea massiliensis (assembly GCF_042655245.1). NCBI lineage: Bacteria > Pseudomonadati > Pseudomonadota > Alphaproteobacteria > Hyphomicrobiales > Alloboseaceae > Allobosea > Allobosea massiliensis. Next base: position 8,455 of record NZ_JBHSLU010000045.1, read on the forward strand.
TATCGGAGGCTCCAACATCCGCGCGGGCATCGTCGAGCTGCGTCAGGGCAAGGCGCCCGACCTCAGCAGGGCGCGGGTGTCCTCCTCCGAGCTGTGGCGCCATGCCGATGAGGAGGTCAGCCGGGACAAGGCGATCGTGCGGCTGGGCGAGATGCTGAAAGACCAAGTCAAGCAGGCCAAGAAGGACGGCTTGCGGGTCGCGCCCTTCATCGGCATCGGCTGCCCGGGAATGATCGAGCCGGACGGGACGATCGACCGCGGGGCCCAGAACCTGCCGGGCAATTGGGAGAGCAGCCGGTTCAATCTCGTTGAGTGCGTGCGGGAGATGATGCCGACCATCGGCGAGCACGAGACGCTGGTGACGATGCACAACGACGCCGTGATCCAGGGCCTCAGCGAGATGCCGGCCATGCAGGACGTCGAGCACTGGGCCGTGCTGACGATCGGCACCGGGCTCGGCAATGCGACCTACCGCAACCGCGCGAAGCCCCAGCGCGGCGGCAAGAAGGACGAAGGCAAGGGCGGCACGGGGAAGAACTCCCGCAAGGACTGATGCGGGCCCAGGCCTGCCATTGATCCAGTCCTGCCATGATGATGTCCGGTTTGGCATGGAAGGAAGCGTCGCCGCCCGGCGGCACCTTCCCCCTACCGGATGACTGCCGCTTGCCGTTCGAACGCTTCTCACCGCCTTTGCCCGTCGGGGTCAGCCTTGCCCGCGCTTGCCTTGCGGACGCAGCTGTGGCGACGGTCAAGCCAGCAGCGAATCATCCTTCCGAGCGAGGCCCGACCGTGATGGCAGCGCGCAACGGGCCCATTCCCGTTCCTCAGCCGGCGCCGGGGCGCGGCATCCTCCTGCTGTTGGCCATGCTGCTGGCGCTGTTCGGCGCCTTCCAGGCTTTCGCCCAGCAGCCCGCGGCCGATCCGTCCTCGCCACGGGCGCGGCTGGATGCGATCCGCTATGAGCTGACCCAGATCGAAGCGACGCTGGCCGCGCCGACAGCCAGCGAGGCCGAGCTGCAGCGCCAGCGCATGCGGTTGCAGCCTTCGCTCGACCAGCTGCGCCAGCTCATCGATGAGCAGGCCCCGCGCGTCGAGCAAGCCAAGATCCGCCTCGACCAGCTGGGGCCGAAGCCCGATGCGTCCGCGCCGCCCGAGAGCGCCGAGGTTCTGCGCGAGCGCGAAGCGCGGACCAAGGCCTTCGCCGATGCCGACGAGACGATGAAGATCGCGCGCGCCGCCTTTCTCCAGGCCGAGCAGCTGCAGACTGCGATCGGCGATCGTCGTCGCGCGCTCTTCACGCAGGCGTTGTTCGCCGCCGGGCCGAGTGTGCTCAGCCCGGACATGTGGGGCAATGCGCTGTCGACTGTGCCGGAGGATTTACGGGCCTCGGGCTACATCTTCGGCGGCTGGCTCTCGGGTTTCAGCGATGCGATGTCCAGTGTCCGAGGCGGGCTCATCCTCCTCGCTTTCGGTGGAGCGCTGCTGCTCTACTATCTGCGCCGGCGTTATCTGCCGCGCTTCAAGGCGCGCTTCAGCAATGCGCAGTCCGGCGACAGCCTGCATTGCCTCTATATCGCACTCGCCCATGTCGTTGCGGGCGCTGCGCCGCCGGCCCTGGCGAGCTGGCTGATCTACGCCGCCCTGAATACGGCGGGGCTGCTGCCGCCGCGCATCCAGCCTGTCGTTGCGGCCATCGTCGCCGGCCTCGCCGTCGTCGCCTTCATCCAGGCCCTGCTGGATGCGCTGTTCGCGCCCAGCCAGCCCCATCGCCGCCTCGTCAGCGTGATGGACCGGACCGCGTTCACCGTCGTCTGGCTCGGAACCTCGCTGGCAGCCGTGCTGGCGGTGAGCAAGGTGCTCGAGGCCTGGCTGACTGCGATCGCGGCGGGCCTCGCGGTCTCGATCATCCTGCGGAGCATCCTCGTCGTCGTTTTTGCGGTGACGCTCGTCGTCGGGCTCTACCGGCTGCGTGACAATGAAGAGATCGAGGAGGAGGCCTGTCTCGGCCCCTACGTCGCCGTCGAGGGGGCGAGCCTCGGGCCGATCCGCATCCTGGGCTGGATCATCGGCCTGACGCTCTCCCTCGCCGTCCTCGGCGGCTATGTGATCTTCGCCTCGTTCCTGATGGAGCAGGTGATCTGGATCGCCATGGTCGCCTGCAGTGTCCTGCTGACCTACCAGCTCGTCGACCAAGGCATCCCCCACGCCATGACCGGCAAGGGTCGCCTCGCCCTGACGCTGAAGGCCGGCCTCGGCATCCGTGCCCACACGCTCGAGAAGATCGCGGTGATCACCGCCGGCGTGCTGAAGCTGATGCTGGTGGTGATCGCCTTCCTGCTGATTCTGGCACCCTGGGGGCTGGAATCGACGGATTTCTTCACCTCGCTGCGGGCGGCCTTCTTCGGCTTCCAGGTCGGCGGGGTGACGATCTCGCTGTCGTCGATCATCTTCTCCGGCCTGCTCTTCGCCGCCGGCCTGACCGCGACCCGCTCGCTGCAGGGCTGGCTCGAGGTCAAGTTCCTGCCGACGACGCAGCTCGATACGGGTCTGCGGAACTCGATCACCACGGCAGCCGGCTATGTCGGCTATCTCGCGGCGGTGGCGCTGGCGGTCTCGGCGCTCGGGCTCAGCTTCGAACGCCTGACGCTGGTGGCGAGCGCGCTCTCGGTCGGCATCGGCTTCGGCCTGCAATCCGTGGTGTCGAACTTCGTCTCGGGGCTGATCCTGCTCTGGGAGCGGCCGATCCGCGTCGGCGACCAGGTCGTGGTCGGGGATGCCGAGGGTATCGTCAAGAAGATCAATGTCCGCTCGACCGAGATCGCCACCTTCGACCGCTCATCGGTGATCGTGCCGAACTCCAACCTCGTCTCCGGCGTGGTGCGCAACCGCGTCCGTAACGACCGCACCGGGCGCATCCTGATCTCGCTGTCGGTGCCGCGCAGCCTCGATGCCGGCGAGGTCCGGGCGATGCTGAACGAGGTCGCCAATGCTCATGGCGATGTCATGCAGAAGCCGCCTCCGGCGATCCTGTTCAAGAAGATCGGCACGGCGACGATGGATTTCGATCTCGTCTGCGTGGTGGCGGATGTCGACATCGTCGGGCGCGTGACCAGCGATCTCAACTTCGCCATCCACAAGCGCCTCACCGAGATGGAGCCGGCTGCCGGCACGCCGGAGCTGCTCGTGAAGGGGCTGGAGGGCGTCGAGCAGTCGCTCGGCAGCATCGCCGCCGCGGTGACGCGCGAAGCGGCATCGCCGCCGCGCCTGCCCCCGGAGGCGAAGCCGGCGCCCGCGCGTTCGCGCCGCCGCCCAGGGCCGCCGCTCGAGGAGGAGGAGAGCGAGGCCGCCCCCGCGCCACCGCCGCCCGCGCCTCCCGAACCCGCCAAGGACGACAGCAAGGAATGATGCGATGGATTGCCTCCTGCGCGGCGCGGCGAAAGCCCGGTCGATGAGCTGCCCCGCTCTGCTCGCCGGAGCGCTCGCCCTGATGGGCGCCGCCGGCTGCACCGAGCCGGCGCGCACCGGCCAGCCCGCCTTTTATCGCGATCTCGGCTCGGCCTCGGCACGGGTCGATACCGGCGAAGCCCGGGCCATGATCTCGGCCTATCGGCTCAATGCCGGGCTGAACACGCTGACGCTCGACCCGGCCCTCGTTGCCGCCGCACAGCAGGAGGCGGACGCCATGGCCGCGGCCGACCGGCCGGCGCAGGCGGAAGCCGTGAAGGCACGGCTCGCACGCGCCGGACAGACCGGGGCGGAGGCCAATCTCTCGGCCGGTTATCGCCGGCTGGCGGAGGCCTTTTCGGGCTGGCGCGACTCGCCCCAGCACGACCGGGTGATGAAGACACCGGGCGCGACGCGCATGGGGATCGCCACGGCCTATGCGCCGGGCTCGAAATACCAGGTCTACTGGGCGCTGATCCTCGCGCCCTGATCGAAGGCGATGCGGCGCTCCCTCGCGGGGGGGCGTCGGGCGCTGCTCGCGAAAGCGCCGTCGCAGAGCACAAGCGGCGGCGTCCCGCTTGCCCGGGCCGCTGCGTCAGCTAAAGCTGGCGGCCATGTCGCTTTTCTCGATCTATGCGCGTGTCCTCGGCGAGCTCGGCCCGGAGCGGCGCCTCGGAATCATCCTGGCGCTCGCCAATGTCCTGCTCGCTGCTGCCGCCTTCGCCGAGCCGATGCTGTTCGGCGCGCTGATCGACAAGCTGACCAGCATCCAAGGCGCGGGGCTGAAGCTGAGCTGGGCCGATATCGGGCCGCTGATCCTGGCATGGGCCGGATTCGGCCTGTTCACCATCGGTGCCAGCGTCTTCGTCTCGCTGCATTCCGACCGGCTCGCCCACCGCCGGCGCCTGGCGGTGATGGCGAATTATTTCGAGCATGCGCTGACCCTGCCGCTGGCCTATCACACGCAGACCCATTCCGGCCGCGTGCTCAAGGTGATGCTCGACGGCACCAGCGGCATGTGGGCGCTGTGGCTCTCCTTCTTCCGTGAGCATTGCGCCAGCCTCGTCGCGCTCTTCATCCTGCTGCCCTTCACACTGTGGAAGAACTGGCAGCTCGGCCTGCTGCTGATTGGCCTCGTCGTGCTGTTCGGTTCGCTGACGGCCTATGTGCTGCGCAAGACCGACACGCTGCAGAGCAATGTCGAGACCTATCACTCGAACCTCGCCGAGCGGGCCTCGGATGCGCTCGGCAATGTGCCGGTGATCCAGAGCTTCACGCGGATCGAGGCGGAGGTTCGCGGACTGCGCTCGACCATCGCGAGCCTGCTCGATGCGCAACTGCCGGTGCTCTCCTGGTGGGCGATCGCGACGGTGGCGACGCGCGCCTCGGCGACGCTGACGGTGCTGGCGATCTTCGTCGTCGGCGCCTGGCTGCTGATGCAGGGGCTGACCACGGTCGGCGAGATTGTGACCTTCATGGGCTTCGCGACCATGCTGGTCGGCCGGCTCGAGCAGATCGTCGCCTTCGTGAACTTCATCTTCATGCAGGCGCCGAAGATGCGCGAATTCTTCGAGGTCCTGGACACCCTGCCGGCGGTCCGCGACCTGCCGAGCGCGCCGGATGCCGGCCATCTCACGGGCGCGGTCGCCTTCGAGAACGTGTCCTTCTCCTATGACGGCAAGCGCACCGCGGTGCGCGACGTCTCCTTCGCCGTCTCGCCGGGCGAGACCATCGCCATCGTGGGGTCGACCGGCTCTGGCAAATCGACTACCCTCGGCCTGTTGCACCGCGCCTTCGATCCACAATCGGGCCGGATCACCGTCGACGGGCAGGATATTCGCGAGATCTCGCTGCTCTCGCTGCGGCGGAACATCGGCGTCGTCTTCCAGGAGCCGATGCTGTTCGCCCGGACGATCCGCGAGAATCTCACCGTCGGCAAGCCGGATGCGACGGAAGAGGAGATGATGGAGGCGCTCAACCGGGCGCAGGCGACCGAGGTGATGGCGCGGCAGACCGACGGTCTGGACACGCTGGTCGGCGAGCGCGGCCGCACCCTCTCGGGCGGAGAGCGCCAGCGCCTCTCCATCGCGCGGGCGCTGCTGAAGAACCCGCCGATCCTGATCCTCGACGAGGCGACCTCCGCGCTCGACGCCGCCACCGAGGTGAAGCTTCAGAAGGCACTCGAGGAGGTGATGAAGGGCCGCACCACCTTCGTCATCGCCCACCGCCTCGCCACCATCCGCAATGCCGACCGAATTCTCGTCTTCGAGCAGGGCGAGGTGATCGAGATGGGGTCGTTCGACGAACTGGTCGCCAAGGGCGGCCGCTTCGAGGCCCTGGCCCGGGCGCAGTATCTCGTCACCGACAAGGCGGCCGCGCTCGCGGAGGAGGCGGCGAGCCCGCTGGCGAGGACCCTCGCGCTCGACTGAACGGCCGGGGCGTTTTCCGGAACCTGCAACCTTTTCGCGGGACGCGCGTTAGGCTGACGCAGGGTCGCCGCGCGCGGCCCTTTTCGCATGTCCGCAGCGTGGCGGGCGCCATCCGCATCCGTCGAAAGGACTGCCCTTGCCCGTCACCATCCTCCGCCTCGCCTGCGCCTGGGCGACCGTGGTCGCCTTTCTGCTGTTCGGGGACGCGCTGCTCGGGCGGCTCGGCGAGCCGGTCATGGCCGCGCTGGTCTTCGCCTGGCTGCTCGGCGTCATCATCTGGGCGGCGTTCGGCGTGGTGCATGAGGCGGAGGTGCTGGCGGGGCGGCTCGGCGAGCCCTATGGCACGCTGATCCTGACGCTCTCGATCGTCATCATCGAGGTGGCGCTGATCTCGGCCGTCATGCTCGGCGCCAAGGGCGCCCCGACGCTCGGCCGCGACACCATGTTCGCGGTGCTGATGATCGTGCTCAACGGCGTGGTCGGCATCGGCCTGCTCGTCGGCGGGCTGCGCCACTTCGCCCAGAGCTACAACATGAAGGGTGCGTCCTCCTATCTGGCGGTGATCATCCCGCTGACCGTGATCCCGCTGGTGCTGCCGAACTTCACCACCTCGACGGCCGAGGGCACGCTGACGGTGCTGCAGTCGGTCTCGTTTTCCGTCTTCACGCTGGCGCTCTACGGGGCCTTCCTCGTTCTCCAGACCGGGCGGCACCGCTCCTTCTTCGTCGAGCCGACGCGCGAGCAGGCGCCACCGGTGCGCTCGGCACCGCATGGGCGGGCGCCCGATCCCGATGAGATCGAAATCGTCGAGGATGACGGCCACGAGGACCCCGGCGGCTCGACCTGGAGCCATGTCCTGCTGCTGCTCGCCACCATCCTGCCCATCGTGATCCTGGCGAAGAGCCTCGCCGTGGTGCTCGACTTTGGTATCGCGCGTCTCGGTGCGCCGGTGGCGCTGGGCGGCATCCTGATCGCGATGGTGGTGTTCACGCCGGAATGCATCGCGGCATTGCGGGCGATCTCGGCGAATCAGCTCCAGCGAGCCATCAATCTCTGTCTCGGCGCCGCCGCCTCGACGCTGGGGCTGACCGTGCCAGCGGTGCTGGCGATCGGCCTGTTCACGGGGCAGGAGGTCGTGCTCGGCCTGTCGGGCGCCAACATGATCATCCTGGCAATGACGCTGCTGCTCTCGACGCTGACCTTCACCGGCACGCGCACGACAATGCTGGAGGGCGCCGTGCATCTCAGCGTGTTCTTTGTGTTTCTGGTGCTGGTGTTCAGTCCTTAGGGGTCTCTGGGCAGATTTGGACAGGCACCGGGCCGAGGATTGCGGTCCGCATCCTCGCTTGCGAGACTGGCGCTGGCCTTGTGGAGAGATCGACCGTGGCGGAACCGCGCATCAAGGGACCGGCGTCCTATTTCCCGTCCATCGAAAAGACCTATGGGCGCCCGATCGGCGACTGGCTGCAGATCGTGCGGGAGCGATTGCCGGCGAAGCACATGGAGATCGTCTCCATGCTGAAGAGTGAGCACGGCTTGGGCCATGGCCACGCCAACGCCATCGTCGCTCATGTGATGGCCGAAGCGAAGGATTAGGGCGTGCTGATTTCACTCGGAAGCAGGCCGTCATTCCGGACAAGCGGCGCAGCCGCGCCGATCCGGAATCCATCGTAAAGCTCCGGAGCCCTTCGATGGATCCCGGCGCAAGCCCGGGATGACCGCTTGGTTCCGAGCCGTTATCCTGCTCAAGCCGATCGTTGTCGTGTCCGGTCAGTGCGCCTGCCCGTTGACCGCCAGTTCCGCCTCGATGAACGCCGTGACCTCCTCCGCCGCGACGCCATGCGCGATGAAGCTCTGGCCGATGCCGCGGGCGAGGATGAAGGTCAGCACGCCGCGGCGGACCTTCTTGTCCTGGCCCATCGCCGCGACGATCTCCTGCGCCGTTCCGGCACCGCCCGGAACCTGCTGGAGCGTCGAGGGCAGGCCGACGGCGTCGAGATGGCGCGCGACGCGGGTCGCGTCCTGGCCGGAGCAGAGCCCCAGCCGCTGCGAGAAGCGGAAGGCGAGGGCGAGGCCGATCGCCACCGCCTCGCCATGGACGAGGCGGGTGGAGTCGTAGTTCGTCAGCCGCTCCAGCGCATGGGCGAAGGTGTGGCCGAGATTGAGCAGCGCGCGGTCGCCCTCCTCGCGCTCGTCGCGGGCGACGATGGCCGCCTTGGCGCGGCAGGAGACGGCGACCGCATGGTCGCGCTCGGGGCCGCCTGCGATGATGCGGCTCCAGTTGACCTCGCACCAGTCGAAGAAGGCGGGGTCGTCGATCAGCCCGTATTTCACCACCTCGGCATAGCCGGCCTTGAACTCGCGTTCGCTGAGGGTGTCGAGCAGGGCGGTGTCGGCGATGACCAGTGCCGGCTGGTGGAAGGCGCCGATCAGGTTCTTGCCGTGGCCCGAATTGATGCCGGTCTTGCCGCCGACGGAGGAATCGACCTGGGCCAAAAGCGTGGTCGGGATCTGCACGAAGCGCACGCCCCGGCGCAGCACGGCCGCTGCAAAGCCCGTGAGATCGCCCACCACGCCGCCGCCGAGCGCGATGACGAGGTCGTCGCGCTCGATCTTCGCCGCGAGCAGCGCGTCGCAGAGCGTCGTGAACTGCGCATAGGATTTGGTCGCCTCGCCCGGCGGCACGGTGATGCGGGTGAAGCCGATGCCCTCCTGCTGCAGGCAGGCCTCCAGCGCCGGGGCATGGAGCGGGCCGACGCGCTCGTCGGTGACAACAGCGACCTTGGCGCCGGGCGCCATCGCGGCGATCAGGGCTGCGGCCTCGCAGAGCTGGTGGCGGCCGATCTGGATGTCATAGGCGCGGCCCTCCAGCGCGACCGGAACCGTGATCCGGGCGCCGGCCGACGGGGCAGGGGTCGTCATGGCGTGGGCTTCCGGTCGGGAGGGGTGCGCAGATGCCGGTCGAGCGCGGCCAGCGCCGCCGTCACCACGACGTCATGGGGGTCGTCGCGCGAGAGCAGGGTGAGATCGGAGAGCGCATAGACCGGCTCGCGCTCGGCCAGCATCCGCCGCAGCGTCGCCTCGGGGTCGGCGGTCTGGAGCAGGGGGCGGTTGGAGCGCTTGCGGACCCGGCGCATCAGCACCTCGGGCTCGGCCTTGAGCCAGATCGAGATGCCGAGATCGGCGATGCGCGCGCGGGTTTCCGCGTTCATGAAGGCGCCGCCGCCGGTCGCGAGCACGAGGGGCGCACGCGTCGTCAGGATGCGGCTGATGACGCGGCGCTCGCCGTCGCGGAACTCGCTCTCGCCGCGCTGCGCGAAGATCTCGGGGATCGTCATGCCGGCGGCCGTCTCGATCTCGGTGTCGGCATCGACGAAGGGCAGGCCGAGCCGCGTCGCCAGACGGCGGCCGACCGAGCTCTTGCCCGAGCCCATCATGCCGACGAGCACGATCGCCCGCGGGCCGATCGCTGCCCGCAGGGTCGCCGGGTCCGGGCCGATATCCTCACCTCGTGGCTGGTCGAGCGTCTCGACGATCGTCATAGCGATGGAAGCCTTGTCTTCAGCGCCCTTTAACATGAGCCGTCACACAACGTCAGGCCCCGTGCCGCATTTTGCGGCGCTTGTGGCCTTGCCGTCCTTGCCGGCATCCGCCATCTCCCGAAAGATGCGCGGGGCCATCGCAGTCACAGCCCCGAAGGATCCGCCTCACCGTGCCGACGCTGTTCCGATTCGTCGCCTTCCTGGCCCTGCTCGGCGGACTCGTCTTCGGCGGCATGGTCGCGCTCGTCGCCTTCGTCGAACCGGTGCCGCGCGAGATGGTCGAGACGATTCCGCCCTCCCGGCTCCAGCCGAAATGAGCCGGATCGCGCAGGCGCGGCGCAACGGATTTCTCGACATGCTCGCCGCCGAGCGCGGCGCCGCTCGCAACACGCTCGACGCCTATCAGCGCGACATCGACGATTATCTGGAATTCCTCGGGGGGCGGGCGCTGGAGGCCGCGACGGCCGACGACATCCGCGGCTGGCTGGCGGATTTGTCCGCGCGGGGGCTGAAAGCCTCTTCCGCCGCGCGGCGGCTCTCGGCGGTGCGCCAGTTCCACCGCTTCCTCTACACGGAAGGCTTCGCTCCCAGCGATCCGACCGCGGCCATCCAGGGTCCGCGGCTCGGGCGGCCGCTGCCGAAGGTGATCTCGGTCGCCGATGTCGAGCGGCTGATCGCGACCGCGCGGGAGGCCTGCATCCGCGAGGGGCTGACGCCCGCCGCGCGGCTGCGGGCGCTGCGGATGCGCTGCCTGATCGAGATGCTCTACGCCACGGGCCTGCGCGTCTCGGAGTTGATCGCGCTGCCACTCTCGGCAGCGACGACGCGCGAGCGCTTCCTGGTGGTGCGCGGCAAGGGCAACAAGGACCGGCTGGTGCCGCTGAACGAGCCGGCGCGGGAGGCGGCGCGGCTCTGGCTGGCGGCGCTGCGCGAGTCGGGCGGCGCGGAGACGCGCTGGCTCTTCCCCGCCGAGGGCGAGAGCGGGCATCTCACCCGCCAGGCCTTCGGGCGCGATCTCAAGGCGCTGGGCGGGGCGGCCGGGTTGTCGGGCGATGCCCTGAGCCCGCATGTGCTGCGCCACGCCTTCGCCAGCCATCTGCTTCAGAACGGCGCCGATCTGCGCGTCGTCCAGGAGCTGCTGGGACATTCCGACATCGCGACCACGCAGATCTACACCCATGTCCTCGACGACCGCCTAAAGAGCCTGGTGCGGGACCTTCACCCGCTGGCGGACGAAGCCTGAGAGAGCCTCATGACGACGCGCCTGACCCCGCTCCCGCCCGAGAGCTTCCGCAGCAAACCCTGGAAGAATGGTGGCGGCGTCACCCATGACATCGCCGATGCGAGCCGGCCCGGCGCCGACCCCGCCGGCTGGGAGGGCATGGTCTGGCGGCTCGGGCGCACGGCCATCGTCCAGCCCGGGCCGTTCTCCGACCTCACCGGCTATGAGCGGCTGCAGGCGGTCATCGTCGGCTCCGGACTGGTGCTGGAGGGCGCTTCAGGCGAGATCGACCTGCGCCGGCCTTTTACCCCCGTGCGCTACGATGGCGGGCTGCCGCTGGTCAGTCGGCTGGAGAACGGGCCGGTCGAGGTCGTCAACCTGATCGTCGACCGGGCGATGTGCCGTGCCGATCTCGCGGCGCCGGAGCCGGGCGAAACCCTGGCCCTGGTGCCCGCCATCCACATTCTCTACGCGCCGGGCGAGGCCGTGACGGCGCGTTGCGGCAGCGAGGCCATCGCTCTCACGGGCGGCCATGCGCTGAGGATCGACGCCGAGGCGGATGGTTCGCTGATGGTGGAGGCGGGCCGCGCCCTGCTGGCGACGATCCGGCTGCGATAGAGCAGGCTCAGTCGCAGCGCAGCGGCATCGCCTTCCGCGGCAACTCGCCGATGGCGGGGAGGAACTGTCCCGTCGCGGGATCGAGCAGCATCAGCACGCCGGTCGCGACGGCGAAATAGGCACCGTGCAGCTGCAGCCTGCCCTTGCTCTCGAGAATCTGCACGCAGGGGAAGGTGCGCAGATTGGCCAGCGACTGCTGGATCGAGGCGAAGGCCAGGCGCTCGACATAGCCGTCCAGCGTCTCGTGCCGGCCGCGCCCGCCGGTGCGCTCGGCGGCGGGGCCGATCAGAGTGATCCATTTGCCGATGAAGTCGCCCGAGGAGAGGGGGCCCTGGGCGTCGTCGGCGAAGGCGCGGATGCCGCCGCAGCGGCCATGGCCGAGCACGACGATATGCTCCACCTTCAGCGCCTGCACGGCGTATTCGAGCGCGGCCGAAGTGCCGTGGAGCTGGTCGTCGGGCGAGAAGGGCGGCACCAGATTGGCGACATTGCGGACGACGAACATCTCGCCCGGACGCGCGTCGAAGATCACCTCCGGCGAGACGCGCGAGTCGCAGCAGCCGATCAGCATGATCTTCGGCGTCTGGCCGGTCTCGGCCAGCTGCTCGTAGCGGTCCTTTTCCCGGTCGAAGCGATCGTCGAGAAAGGCGCGGTAACCTTCGGTCAGCCGCTCGGGGAAGGGGGATGCGGGCGTCTCCATCCCGCCTTCGAACAGGAGGCGGCCGGTTTCGTCAAGCCGATGCTGCGCTGCGGCATGATCGGTCTGCGTTCAGTGGGCCGCGCAGGCGGCCTCGAGGCGGGCCACCAGAGCAGCGGGATCGCCCGCGATCGCCAGCAGCTTGACCCGCGCTGTCGCTCCCGTGGCGAGCGTGACAGCACTGCGCGAAACGCCGAACTCCCGGGCCAGCAAAGTGAGGAGGGCGGCATTGGCCTCGCCCTCGCTGGGCGCCGCCCGGACCCTCGCCTTCAGCACCGTCTTGCCGTCGGAGAGGACCTCGATTCCGTCGAGGGCATCGCGCCCGCCGCGGGGCGTCAGCCGCACCGCGAGACGCAGGCCGTTGGTGGTCGCCGTCCAGGGCCGGGATGCGGCCTCGGGTGCCACCTCAGAAGACGGCGGGGTAGAGATAGAGGACGATGACGCGCTCGATGAAGAAGATGATCAGCAGCAGGACGATCGGCGACAGATCCAGCCCCCCCATCTGGGGCAGCATGTTCCGGATCGGACGCAGCAGCGGTTCGGTGACGCGGTAGAGCATGTCCCAGATCGTCGAGACGAACTGGTTGCGCGTGTTGACGACGTTGAAGGCGATCAGCCAGCTCAGCACGGCCGAGATGATCAGCAGCCAAGTGTAGATCTGCAGGGCCAGCAGCACCACGTCGAGAACGGCACGCATCGTCATTCCTCTGGATCGTCGTCGGGCCCATCTGTCGCGCGGCGCTGCCCGTTCGGCGCCGGCGCAAAACTCCTGGCGCAAGCGATTGACAGACAGGCGACGCACGGCCTAGAAGGCCAGCGCCTCGGGGCTGTAGCTCAGATGGGAGAGCGCTGCAATCGCACTGCAGAGGTCAGGGGTTCGAATCCCCTCAGCTCCACCAAGGCCTCCGGAACCCGCTTCTTCGCGCCGTTCTGCCGGTCTTGGTGGACATTCCCCCGAACCCGTATCTCGCAATAGGGCCGGCTTCACCGGCTTTGTGATCGACCGGTGGTTTGCGACGGTCCGTTCAACCGTGCTCGAACTCGGCATTGTAGGCGGCGGCCAGCATGGCGTGGCAGGCCATGGCCTGCTCTCGGACGGCTTCGAGCGTGACGTGGTTGGCGATGTCGACGAGGTCGCGGAGTGCGAAATCCACCGCCGAGAGCAGATCGAGCGCGCTCCCCGCCTGGCTTTCCTCGCGAGCCGGCGGAAGCCGAAACTGCAGAACCTGTCCCATGTCACTCTCACTGTTGGCGAATCGCCGTGAGTGTGGGCCGTGGGCGGTCAGCAATCGGTTAATGCCGGCACGCTCGCTCAGTTCTGGATGAAGTTCGTCGGCAGCGGCTTCACCGCCGGGCCGCTGAAAGAGCCGGTTCGGGCGTCGTTCGGCTCGGCATGGCTGAAGCCGAGCGCCGCCGCCGGACTCGGGCCGGATATCGGCGATGCGGCCGGCGCGGTCGTGCGGGCGCGGGCGGTGGCGACGGTGACACTGCGTCCCGCCGGGGCGGGGCTGCGCGTGACGGCGGCGAAGAGCGAATCGAGGCCGGCGCGGTCCGAATCGTACTGGGCCTCGATCGGTGTGGGCGCCGGGCGGGCGGGCGTCGCGACCGCGACGCTGACCGCCGGGCTGCCGCCGGGGCGGCTCGGGGGCAGCGGGTGGGTGACGATAACGAGCCGGCCCTCCGGCTGGGTCCCTTCGCTGCCGCGCAGGCCGGCACCGCCGGTGGGCAGAGGGGTCGACTGGCCGGCCAGGGCGAATCCGGTCAGCGCGGCCGGACGCAGGGGCGGCAGGGGAGCGCTGGTCGGCTTGCCGGCGATGACGGTCTCGACGAGGGGCGCGATCTCGCCGGGCCGCCGCGGCGGCAGCGCGGCGAGGACGAGCTTCTGGTCGCCGCCCGCGGTGGCCTGAGCGAAGGCGAGCGCGCCGCCCCCGGCAGGCAGGGCCGCGATCTGGACAGCGCCCTCCGCTTCGCCGGGCAGGGCCAGGCCGCGCGGGCGGGCGAGCGGAATGGGGGCATCGACGAGGGCCGGCCGGCGCTCCTGGGGAGGGGGCGGAGGGGGCTCGGCCGCGGCATTGACGGGCGCCACGGCTTGAGCCGCCGGCGGCTCAGGCGCCCGCGGGGCCAGGCGCTCGGCCCGCTCCTGCGCGAGCGAGCGCGTTGCGGCAGCCGGCTGGGGTGCCATGGCGACGGCAAAGCGCCCACCGTCCGACGAGTTGCTGTCGGCATAGGGATTGGGGCTGGCATAGGCGATGACGGCGGGCTGCGGCTTGGGAGCGACGCGGCGGCCGCGGGTCGGGCGGGCATCCGCCTCCTCCTCGTCGCCGCCGAAGAGCGAGGCCCAGAGGCTCTTGCGGCCGGAGGAGATGACCGCGCCCTCGTCGAGATCGGCCGCCGCATAACCGGCGACCGCGCCACCGCTGGCGAGGATCTCGGCCTTGGCGATCTCGTAGCCGCCGAGCGGCTGGCCGTCGGCGGGAAGGTGGACGGTCTTCTCGTCCGGGAAAAGGCGCACGAGCTGGTCGCGCGTCATGCGTGGCCAGGAGCGCACCGAGCCGGCATCGAGATGGATGAAGGGCGTGTGAGCGCCGGGATAGAAGCCCACGCCGCCGCGCTGCAGGCGCATGCCGGCTTCACGGATGCGGGCGGTCGGCGTGTCCGGCAGATAGAAGTCCATCGCCTTGCCGAGCATGTGCTGGCTGTGCTTGGCGACCGCGCGCGAGCGCCGCCGCAGCATCGAATTGGTGCCGGGTGAGCGATAGGCGGAGACGACGTGGAAGGGCTGCTCCGAACCGACCTGACGCTGGACCTCCCAGGCGACGTCGAAGAGGCGCGGATCCATGCGGATCGGCTCGTCGGTGCGCCAATCGCGCAGGGCCCAGTTCAGCTTCTCGAGGCCCTCGGCGACGTAGCGCCCGTCCCGCTTGAAGGTGACGGTGACCTCTTCCTTGGTGTGCATGTGGCGGATCGAGATCGTCCGCGTGTCGCCGTTGGCGACGGCATCCTGCGTGCCGCGCACGCCCAGCAGCAGAGTCCCGGCCGCAACCCCGAGCATCAACGCCCGGCGGAAGACCCTTTTCGGGCGCGCCTGGCGTTCCGAAAGCGTGGCGTCTGAGCTGCCCAATCTGCTGACCCGTCTCGATGCGTCGCTCTGGCGGCGCGTGATGAACGTGAACGAACAGTTGCGGAGAAGCGTTAACGCCTCGTTAGCAAGCCGGCAATTGCCGGGCCAGCCCTTTCTGCGCGCCTCTCCGCTACGCCGCGATCGTGGCGAAACGGTGCCGGTTCACCGTCCGCTCGCCGACGCGACGTCAGCCGCGCTGCTCGAGCGCCTGACGGACCATCCGGTGGAAGCCGTAGAGGTCCTCGAAGGTGGTGAGGCTACCATCGGCGCCGACGACATGGGTGTTGTAGACCAGATGGATCGCCAGCGGCTGGGGCAGGTTGATGCGGCGCTCGCCCGAACCGATGAGGCGCTTCAGACGCTCATGGGTCCATTCCGGCCCGAGAACCTGATCGGCGAGCTGGAAGGGATTGTCGACACGCACGCAGCCATGGCTGAAAGCGCGGCGCTCCTGGGCGAAGAGCCTGCGGTTGGGCGTGTCGTGCAGATAGACGGCGTGATCGTTCGGGAACATGAATTTGATCCAGCCGAGCGCGTTGCGCTCGCCCGGCGGCTGGCGGACCGAGATGCCGCCGCCCTTGGTCCGCGTCACCACATAGCCGCGCTTGGCGGCATAGTCCGGATCGGCGGCGAGGCCAGGGATGAACTCCTTGCGCAGAATCGAGGGCGGCACGTACCAGGACGGATTGACGATGACGTGGTCCATCCGGTGCGAAAAGATGGGCGTCGCCGTCTCCGGCTTGCCGACGATGGCGCGCGTCTCGTGGACGACTTGGCCCTGGCGGACGACGCGGACGCGGAATTCCGGGACATTGACCATGATGTGGTCGGCGCCGAGATCGAACGGCAGCCAGCGCCAGCGCTCCATCTGGGCGACGATATCCTGCTCGCCGCGGGCCGTCGCTGGTGTGCCAAGCGCGGCGAGAGTCTGCGCGCCGAGAACGCCGGTCGCCGGCAGGCCCGCCTGCTTCTGGAAGGCGGCCAGAGCAGTCGCGGTGGAGCGATCGAAGACGGGCTCTTCGCTGGGGCCGAGGCCGAGCCGGGCGCGCACCAGCGGGACGCGGTCGTCGCGCATGCCGAGCTTCAGCGCCGGGCCGGCGGGAATGCGCACCAGCGGCGTGTCGTCGAGATGCTCGCGCAACTCGGCGAGCTTGGCCTTGAGCCGCCGATAGCCCTCATGGGGCGGGTTGTAAGCGGCCAGCACGGCGCCGGCATCGGCCGCGCCCGCGAGCTCCGAAAGGACTTCGGTGGCGGAGGGTAACGAGAGCGTCGGCGTCAGCAGCTTCGACAGGCGGCGAGGATCGACGCGGGCGCCGCGCGCGTCGCGGGCATAGAGCACGGCCAGCGCCGAGAGTCGGACATCGGCTTCGGCGAGGCTGCCCTTGTCGCTCGCCTCGAAGGCGGGCAGCGGATAGTCGGTTGGACGCAGCCCGTCCTCGCCGGCGCGACCGAGGCGCTCGGTCAGGCGCAGGCCGGCGGCGCTCCAGCCGCGTCCCTCGATCCAAAGCGGCCGGTTGCCGTTGGCCTCGTAGGCGGCGAGGATCTCGGCGCGCTCGCGCTCGGCGAGGCGCGGCAGGGCCAGCGCGTCGGCCGCGCGGGCGGCGATGTCGGCGGCGTATTCGGATCCGGCGGGCAGGTCGACGACGACCTTGGGCAGCTCGGGCGGGGCGATCGCCGGCTCGGCCTTTCGCAGCATGGGGGCGGCCTGCGGCGCCGCCAGCGCGGGATCGGCCGGCGGCAGCTCGACCTCGGGAATGTCGAGCGTTACAGGCTGGTCCTGTGCCGCCACGGAGGCCGTCGGCAGCTCCGGCGTGGCGAGGCTGCCCTCTGGGCGCGCGGAAGGTGTGACCGCGCCGGTGACCATGCCGGGTTCGGCGGCGGGCGCGTTTGCGGTGTCCGTCTGCGGGGCGGGCTCGGCGGGAGCGACTTCCGTGCTGACCGGAGCCTGCGCGGCTTGCGGCTGCTCGTCGGCATGAAGGAGCAAGGCGGGTTGTTCCGGCAGCGGAATGCCGAGCGTCGGATCGATGGCCTGGCCTTCGGCGGAGGCGACGGCTGAGGTCAGCGACAGGGCCAGAGCCGAGACGCAAGCCAGATTCGCCCAGTGGCGACGACGCATGGTCGCTATTCCTGCATTCTGCCGAGAACCGCATTCCTGCGTGACTCGGCCGGTTTCGACAAGATGCGGCAGCGCAACACGCGCCGCCATTCGGTTCGTCGCGGCTCAGGCCGCGTCGGTTTCATCCGTGGCCACTCCGGGCTCGATGAGCCCGTAATCCTTGAGCTTGCGGTAGAGCGTCGAGCGGCCGATGCCGAGCTTGCGCGAGATCTCCGACATGTGCCCGCGATAATGGGCGAGGGCGAATTTGATGATCTCGCGCTCGAGTTCATCGAGCGTGCGCATGTCGGAGCCGGCGACGAGTTCCAGCGAGTTGGGGTCGCGCACCGGCATCTGGATGATGCGCGGGGGCTCGCTGCGCGCCTCGGCCGGGCCGAGCGGCGCGGGGGCGGGCGGGATGCGGACGTCGTAGCCCTCCATCTGCGCGGCGATCTGCGGGAATTCGGCGACGGTCAGCTCGTCGCCATCGGCCAGCACCACGGCCCGGAACATCGCGTTTTCGAGCTGACGGACATTGCCCGGCCAGTCATAGCCGCTGATGAGCGCGAGCGCCTCGGCGCCGATGCCGCGCAGCTTCTTGCCCTCCTCAGCCGCGAAGCGCGCGAGGAAGCCGCGCGCCAGATCGGCGATGTCCTCGCGGCGCTGACGCAGCGGCGGCAGTGTGATCGGGAAGACGTTGAGGCGGTAGTAGAGATCCTCGCGGAACTCGCCCGCCTTGACCTGATCGAGCAGGCTTTTGTTCGTCGCCGAGATGATGCGGATGTCGACGCGCACCGATTTCTTGCCGCCGACGGGGTCGACCTCGCCTTCCTGGATCGCACGCAGGAGCTTGACCTGCGCATCGAGCGGCAATTCGCCGACCTCGTCGAGGAAGAGCGTTCCGCCGCTGGCCTCGACGAATTTGCCGACATGGCGCTCGGTGGCGCCGGTGAAGGCGCCCTTCTCGTGGCCGAAGAGGATCGACTCGACGAGGTTGTGCGGGATCGCGCCGCAATTGACCGTGACGAAGGGCTTGCCCTTCCGGTCGCTCGAACCCTGGATGGCGCGGGCGAGCACCTCCTTGCCGACGCCGGATTCACCCTCGATCAGGATCGGGATGTTGGACTTTGCCGCGCGCTCGGCCAGCCGCACGACGCGCGCCATGTCGGCGCTCTTGGTGGCGAGATCGCGGAAGCCGAGCGTGCCCGAGGCGCGGCGCTTGATGTGGCGCAGCTCGTGCTCGAGGGCGCCGAGCTTGAGCGCGTTCTTGAGCGAGATCTGCAGCCGCTCGGCGCCGACCGGCTTGACGACGAAGTCGACCGCGCCGGCGCGCATCGCCTGGACGACGGTCTCGATCGAGCCATTGGCCGTCTGCACGATGACCGGCGTCTCGATCGCGCGCTCGCGCAGCGCGGCCAGGACGCCCATGCCGTCGAGTTCGGGCATGACGAGATCGAGCACGATCGCGTCGAAGCGGTCGCCCTCGGGGCCCGTCAGCATCTGGAGGGCGGCCTGGCCGGTCTCCGCGACGACGGCGTCGTACCCGCAACGCTTCAGCATGGCGTCCAGCAGGCGGCGCTGAACGGGATCGTCGTCGACGACGAGTACGGTGGCGGTCATGACACCTCGAAGGCTTAAGGCGGTGAACAAGCCGGCCGCTCCAGGCGGCGCCGGCTGTTCCGTTCTGGGTCATTCTCGGCCAGAACGGTTAAGCGGCGCTTAAGCGCATAGCGCGGGGGGCCGCGACGCCGGCAGAGATTGATCCCGGCCGGTGCCCCGCGCATATGAGGGAACGGCGGGGTTCCCATCTGCGAGGTTGCCGACGATGACCAATGCGTTCGACCAGGTGCTGCGCGCCACTGCGACGGGAAGCGCCGCCGCGGCCGCCAAATCCCTGGGCACGCTGCCGGAATGGGATCTGAGTCATCTCTATCCCGGCCTGGATTCCCCCGCGCTGAAGGCGGATCTCGACCGGGCGCTGGCCGATTCGCAGAGCTTCGCGGCGCTCTATCATGGCAAGCTCGCCGCCCTGGCGGAGCGCGAGGACGGAGCCGCGGCGCTGGCCGAGGCGGTGAAGGCGTTCGAGACGTTGAGCGACCTGCTCGGCCGCATCGGCGCCTATGCGGGCCTTGTCTATGCCGGCGACACCACCGACCCGCAGCGCGCCAAGTTCTACGGCGACACGCAGGACAAGCTGAACGCGGCGGTGACCGAGCTGCTGTTCTTCGAACTCGAGCTGAACCGGATCGAGCCCGAGCTTCTGGCCCGCGTCTCTGCGACGGCGCCGCTTTCGCACTGGAAGCCCTGGCTCGACGATCTCGCCAAGGACAAGCCGCACCAGCTCGAGGACCGGATCGAGGCTCTCTTCCACGAGAAGTCGATGACCGGGCACGCCGCCTGGAACCGGCTCTTCGACGAGACGATCGCCTCGCTGCGCTTCCGGATCGGCGGCGAGGAGCTGACGCTGGAGCCGACGCTCAACAAGCTGCAGGATGCCGACGGCGCGGTGCGCAAGGAGGCGGCCGAGGCCTTGAGCACCGTCTTCCGCGGGCAGCTGCGGACCTTCGCGCTGATCACCAACACGCTCGCCAAGGACAAGGAAATCTCCGACCGCTGGCGCAAATTCGAGGACGTCGCGGATTCGCGCCATCTCGCCAATCGCGTCGAGCGCGAGGTCGTGGATGCGCTGGTGAGCGCCGTGCGCGAGGCCTATCCGCGGCTGTCGCACCGCTACTACAAACTGAAGGCGAAATGGTTCGGGCGCGAGGCGCTGGATTTCTGGGACCGCAATGCGCCGCTGCCCAAGGTCGAGCAGCGCACGATTCCCTGGACGGAAGCGCGCGATACTGTGCTCGACGCTTATGGTGCCTTCTCACCGCGGATGGCGGAGATCGCGCGGCGCTTCTTCGACGAGCAGTGGATCGACGCGCCGGTGCGGCCCGGCAAGGCGCCCGGCGCCTTCGCCCATCCGACGGTGCCGTCCGCGCATCCCTATGTGCTGGTCAATTACCAGGGCAAGCCGCGCGACGTGATGACGCTCGCCCATGAGCTCGGCCATGGCGTGCATCAGGTGCTGGCGGCGCCGAACGGCGCGCTGATGGCGCCCACGCCGCTGACGCTGGCCGAGACGGCGAGCGTCTTCGGCGAGATGCTCACCTTCCGCCGCCTGCTCGACGGCACGCAGGACCCCAGGCAGCGCAAGGCGATGCTGGCGGCGAAGGTCGAGGACATGATCAACACGGTCGTGCGCCAGATCGCCTTCTACTCCTTCGAGCGGAAGGTGCACGAGTCGCGCAAATCGGGCGAACTGACTGCCGAGGCCCTGTGCGAGCTTTGGATGAGCGTTCAGGCGGAGAGCCTAGGGCCGGCGATCCGGCTCGGGCCGGGCTACGAGCCGTTCTGGTGCTACATTCCCCACTTCATCCATTCGCCCTTTTATGTCTACGCCTATGCCTTCGGCGACTGCCTGGTGAACTCGCTCTACGGCGTGTACCGGAATGCGGCGGAGGGGTTCCAGGAGCGGTACTTCGCGCTGCTCTCGGCCGGCGGCACCAAGCATCACGCCGAGCTGCTGGCACCGTTCGGGCTGGATGCGCGCGATCCCGCGTTCTGGCAGATCGGGCTCACTATGATCGAGGGCATGATCATCGAGCTGGAGGGGATGGAGTAGCCCCGTCACGTCATGGTCGGGCTTGACCCGACCATCTCATGACCGGAGAGCGCTGGTTTCGGGGATTCTCGGGTCAAGCCCGAGAATGACGCTGGGTCAGAACTGCAGCCTCAGGCCCACCTGCGCGATATTCGCGGTGTAGTCCGAATTCTGGGCGGTCGAGTTCAGCCGTTCATGGGTGAAGCTCGCGCGGATCGCCACGGTCCGCGTCAGCTTGTATTCGACGCGGGCCCCGAGGCTCGAGAAGTCCTCGCGCAGGCCCTGTCCCTCATATTCGGTGCGGCCGAAGCTGGCGATGCCGGTGACGGTGAGGTTGCGGCGCAGCGCGTGGGCGATCTCGAGCGAGACGCGCCGCGCCGTGGTGCCCGAGGAGCCCGCAATCGTCGTGTCGCCGAGTTCGGAGGTGCCGCGCAGGGTGACGGTGGTGAGCGGCGTCGGCGACCACAGAATGGCGGCATCGCCGACGAAGCCTTTCAGGTCGCGCAACCGGGCATCGTCGTAGCGGCGGTTCTGGTAGCCGGCCGAGATTTCGCCGGTGAGCTGGCGGCTGATCTCGAAGGTCGAGCCTATACGGATGGTGGCGCCATCGGACGAGCGCCGATAGCCGCTCAAATCGACGGCCTGGTCGAATTCGCGGGTGTCGACCTCACCTTGGACGAAGGGCCTGAAGCCCGGCGTCATCTCATAGCCGGCGCGCAGGCGCAGGCCGTATTGCGTCTGGTTGCGGTCGCGCTGGCTGACGATCCCGCCATTGCTGAGCTTGCCATCCTCGTAGTCGCTGCGGTCGACCGAGCCGCGCAGCGTCATCTGCAGGCGATTGATGTCATGGGTGACGCCGGCGGAGCCGCCATACTGATAGATCAGCGGGCGACCGACGACGGCGGAGGTCAGGTCCGGCGAGCCGGGGCGCTGGGTATCGATCTTCGCCCGCGTCTCCAGAAGGATGCGCGTGTCGCGCGAGGCGTCGAGCCTCAGGTCGAGATTGCCCTCGCCATCGGGGCGCGAGGCGTTCTCGTCGCGGAAGAAGCGGCTGTAGCCGCCGCGCAGCTTGCCCTTCAGCTCATGCACGTTCCAGTCCGATTGGACGTCGAGATCACCCTCCAGCCGGCCGAAGGCTGAGCCCGTGCGGGTCGAGCCCGCCGTCCGCTGCGGGTTGGTGTCGTAGCCGACACTGCTGGTCAGGCCTGGCTTCAGTGTGACGTTGCCGAGCCGCAGCCCGAGCGGTGCGTAAGGATCCTCTTCCGCCGCGGCGCGCCGGCGCGGGGGCGGTGGTGGCGGCGGCGTGGTCGGCAGGCCCGCGACGCCGGTCTGCGGCGCGCGGAACTGGCGCTGGGTGACGCCGCGCACGCCACTGGCGCGCACCGGCCGGCTGGCAAAAGGCGGGGCGCGGCGGGATACGGTGGTAGGCTGGCCCTGAATCAGGGCGGCGGGATCACGAACCGAATCCGGCGTGGCCGAGAGAGGCGCCGCAGGCAAGTCCGGCACCGTTGGCTGGGCGACATAGGCCGGCACGCTCGGCCGCAGCGGCGTGCGCCGCGCCTGCTGCGCAGCGACGGACGACGCGGCGAGCACGAGGCTCGCGGCGGCGACGCCGGTCAGCAACAGAGACGGGGCAGGCCGGGGCACGGGGCGGCGTGGCTCCAGGAACGGGCTTTGTCGCGCCGGACAGCGCGCGCATGGTTAACGGAGTTAAAACGAAGGGGGTTAACGGGCCGTCAATGACGGGGCGCCCCGAAGCTGGCCCCCCTGCGCGCGGCTGTGCTAGAGCGCGCGCCATGACAGCCGATATCCGCGCTTCCGCGCTCCGCACCGTCGCGACCGAACGTGCCGGGCTCGACACGCTCCACGAGGCGCTCGCCAACGGGATGGGCGAGGCCTTCGCCGCCGCCGTCGCGATGATCCGGGCGGCGGGCGGGCGCGTCATCGTCTCCGGCATGGGCAAATCCGGCCATGTCGGACGCAAGATCGCAGCGACGCTCGCCTCCACCGGCACGCCGGCGCATTTCGTCCATCCCGCCGAAGCCAGCCATGGCGATCTCGGCATGGTTCAGCCGGAGGACGTGGTGATCGCCCTGTCCTGGTCGGGCGAGACGGCGGAACTGGCGGCGATCGTCGGCCACACGAGGCGTTTCCGCGTAGGCCTGATCGCGATCACGGCCAATGCCGACAGCGCGCTCGGCCGCGAGGCGGATGTGACGCTGCTTCTGCCCAAGGCGCAGGAAGCCTGCCCGAACGGATTGGCGCCGACGACTTCCACGACGATGCAGATGGCGCTGGGCGATGCGCTCGCCGTGGCGCTGCTCGAGGCACGCGGCTTCTCGCGCCAGGACTTCTTCGTCTACCACCCGGGCGGCAAGCTCGGCGCGCAGCTCAAGACGGTCGCCAGCATCATGCATCGCGACGCGGCGCTGCCGCTCTGCGGCCTCGACACGGCGATCGCCGATGTGGTCGCTCTGATCTCAGAGAAGGGCTTCGGTTGCGCCGTTGTGGTCGATGCTGACGGGGTTCTCGCCGGAGTCGTCACCGATGGCGATCTTCGCCGCAAGCTGCTGCGGGCCGGGCCGGCCCAGCGGGCGCGGGACGTGATGACGCCGAATCCGCGCCGGATCGCGCCGGATGCGCTGGCAGGCGAGGCGCTGGAAATGGTCAACCGCCTGCGGATCACGGCGCTGATCGTGGCGGATGGCGGGGAC
Source organism: Allobosea massiliensis (assembly GCF_042655245.1). Taxonomy (NCBI): domain Bacteria; kingdom Pseudomonadati; phylum Pseudomonadota; class Alphaproteobacteria; order Hyphomicrobiales; family Alloboseaceae; genus Allobosea; species Allobosea massiliensis. The sequence continues at coordinate 31,986 of NZ_JBHSLU010000045.1, forward strand.
CGCCCGGTCGGGCTGGTCCATGTGCACGACCTGCTGTCGCTCGGGGTGGCCTAGCAGGCTCCTTGCGGGCGGATCGAGGATGGAGCGGCCTTGGGGCGCCGTTGTGTCCGGATTCAGCCCTCGACCGCGACGTATTGCGTCTCGATCGATGACTCGTGGGCTTCGTGGTCGAAGCCGTAGATGTGGATCGAGATGGCGTCTTCGGTCCCGAGATTGCGCATGCGGTGGATATTGGGGCCGCTCGGCAGCATGCAGGCGACATAGCCGGCCTGGCGATCATGCTGCTCGGTCGCGATGGCGCGCTGCGCGTCGATGGCGCGATACCAGGTTTCGGTCACGGTGCCGCTGACGACGCCGAAGCAGCAGGAGCAGTGGTGGTCGTGGATGCAGGTGGTCGCTCCGGCCGCCCAGACGATAGCCCAGACGCTGACGGAGTCGTCGCCTGCGAGAAGGTTTCGGGTGTAGCCGCCGGGTTTGCGCTCGAGCGGCAGGGCGCGCACGAGGTCGGGCATCGCAACGAGTTCGCGCAGGACGGAGCGGGCTGCCGCGAGATAGTCACGCGAAAGCGTGCCCTCATCCGTCCGCAGGCTGGCGAGAACCGTGCCGCGCCGCTCCGCGTTCAAGAATTCCTGCATCCCTCGACTCCCGCCGGCGCGCTCCTTCAGCAAGGATAGCCAGTCGCCGGGAAAATGGTTTGCTATCTGACGAGGAAACGCTCGGTTCTTGGAATTGGCTAGCGCTTGTGACATCGTCTTGAGAATCTGTTTGCGCCGACCCTCTCAATCTCACGAATCCATTTCATGAATGCTCCATGGCCAAGCTCGACGCCTTCGATCTCCGCATCCTCGCCTGCCTGCAGGAGGATGCGAGCCTGCCGCTGGCCGAGTTGTCGGAGGCGGTCGGATTGTCGGCGACGCCGTGCTGGCGGCGGGTGCAGAAGCTGGAGGCCGCCGGCTATATCCGCAAGCGCGTCGCGCTGCTCGACCGCAGCATGCTGCAGGCGGGCGTCACGGTCTTCATCGCGGTGAAGACGGCGCGGCATTCGATGGAGTGGCTGGAGCGCTTCCACACCGCCGTGCGCGACCTGCCGGAGATCGTCGATTTCTACCGGATGAGCGGCGAAATCGACTATCTGCTCAAGGCCTGTGTGCCGGACATTGCGGCCTATGACGCGCTCTACAAGAAGCTGATCTCCCGCATCGACCTCAACGACGTGACCTCGATGTTCGCGATGGAGGAGTTGAAGTCGACGACGGCGATCCCGCTCGGCTTCGCGCAGCCGGCGAGCTGAGCCCCAAACGAAAGAAGGGAGCGGCGAACCGCTCCCTTCCTCCCCCAGCCCCCCTGGCCCCCCAGCCAAACGGGAGCGGACTTAGAACCGGTAGGTGACACCGGCGCCGATCAGCCACGGATCGATCTTGACCTTGCCGGCGATGAGGCCGTTGTTGACCTTGACCTTAGGCTCGAGGAAGATCTTCTTGACGTCGAAGTTGAAGCCCCAGTTCTTGTCGATCATGTAGTCGAAGCCGGCCTGCAGGGCGAAGCCGAAGCTGTCCTTCAGATCGAAACTGGTGAAGCCGCCTTTGGCCTTCTCGTTGAAGAAGACGGTGTAGTTCACGCCGACGCCGACATAAGGCTTGAAGGCGCCGAAATCGGTGAAGTGATACTGCAGCATTAGGGTCGGCGGCAGCAGCCAGGCCGAGCCGATCTGCGCTCCGGCGAGCGCCCCAGCGCCCTTCACCTTGTGCGGGGTGACGCCGAGGATCAGCTCGACGGCGATGTTCTTGGTGAAGAAGTAGCTGATATCGAGCTCGGGGACGACCGAGTTGGAGATATCGACGTCGCCGCCGACAATCGGCGCGCCACCGAGCCGGAGCTTGGCGCTCTCCTGCGGCACCACCGCCAGCGCACGGCCGCGGATCATCCACGGGCTCCACTGCGTCAGCACCGGCGCGATCGGCGCGGTCTTGGCGGAAGGCAGGTCGGCCGCACCGGCCGAGGTCAGGGCGGTGCCGGCGAGCAGCGCGGCGCAGGCGGCGAGACGAAGTATGCGTGACATGGCGAAGGCCCCCAGAAACGAGACCGTGGCACGTCTGCGTGCTCGCGGCTCCCGTCCTCCAGAAGCCTCGATCCTGTCAACTTCGATTTGATCGGGATCAAATCCGGCGACAGTCCGGCCTGCTGTGGCCTCGACGCAACAGCCGCTGAGGCTGCTCAGCCGCGCGCGACCTTCTGATAGTCCTTGATGTCCGAGAAGGTGACGTCGGGCACGCGCTCGGCGTCGTATTTCAGCGTGAACTGGCTGGACGCCATGAAGACCGGATCCCCGTCGAGATCGTCCGCCATGGAAGAGGGCTTGGAGGCGACGAATTTCTGCAGTGCCGCCTTGTCCTCGGAGGAGACCCAGCGCGCAATCGAGAACTGGCAGGGCTCGAAGTCGACCGGTAGCGAGTACTCCACATCCATGCGCTCCTTGAGCACGTCGAGCTGGAGCGCGCCGACGACGCCGACGATGGCGGGGGCGCCGTCATGGGGCAAAAAGATCTGGACGACACCTTCTTCTGCCATCTGCTGCAGGGCCTCGCGCAGCTTCTTGGCCTTCATCGCGTCCTTGAGCTTCACGCGGCGCAGGATTTCCGGGGCGAAGCTCGGCACACCCTTGAAGACGACGTCCTCGCCCTCGGTCAGCGTGTCGCCGATGCGCAGCGTGCCGTGGTTCGGCAGGCCGACGATGTCGCCGGCGAAGGCCTCCTCCGCGATCGAGCGGTCGCGCGCGAAGAAGAATTGCGGCGCATTGAGCGGCATCGGCTTGCCGGTCCGCACGAGCTTCGCCTTCATGCCGCGCGAGAGCTTGCCCGAGCAGACGCGCATGAAGGCGATGCGGTCGCGGTGGTTGGGATCCATGTTCGCCTGGATCTTGAAGACGAAGCCGGTCATCTTCGGCTCGTCCGCCTGGATGGCGCGCTTGTCGGCTACCTGGGCACGCGGGCTGGGCGCCAGCGCGCCGAGCGCGTCGATCAGGTCGCGCACGCCGTAGTCGCGCAGCGCCGCGCCGAAATAGAGCGGCGTCAGATGTCCCTCGCGGAAGGCCTCGAGGTCGAAGGGCTTCAGCCCTTCGCTGGCGAGGAAGACCTCCTCGCGCCAGGTCTCGGCGGCACCGTGCGGCAGGAGCTCGTCGAAAAGCTTGTCGTCCGGGCCGGAGACGGCGAGATCCTCGGCGCTCTCGTCGCCCTTCTGGTTGCGGCGGAAGCTGTTGGCCTTGAGATCATAGGTGCCGACGAACTCGCGGCCGCGGCCGACCGGCCAAGTCATGGGCGCGACATCAAGGGCCAGCGTGGTCTCGATCTCGTTGATCAGGTCGAACAGGTCGCGGGTCTCGCGGTCGACCTTGTTGATGAAGGTGACGATCGGGATGTCGCGCAGGCGGCAGACTTCGAACAGCTTCTTGGTGCGCGCCTCGATGCCCTTGGCGGCGTCGATCACCATCACCGCGCTGTCGACCGCCGTCAGGGTTCGATAGGTGTCTTCCGAGAAGTCCTCGTGGCCCGGCGTGTCCAGGAGGTTGAAGACGTGGCCGCCATATTCGAAGGTCATCACCGAGGTGACGACCGAGATGCCGCGCTGGCGCTCGATCTTCATCCAGTCCGAGGAGGTCTGGCGCCGGCCCTGCTTGGCACGCACCTCGCCCGCGAGCTGAATCGCGCCGCCAAAATAGAGCAGCTTCTCGGTCAGCGTGGTCTTGCCGGCGTCGGGGTGGGAGATGATCGCGAAGGTGCGGCGGCGCGCATGCGGGGCGGCGTCGCCTGCCGGCGCGGCGGAGGTCTGAATGTCGGTCATGGCGGTGTGAGAACAGGATGGGGCGGGCGAAGTCAATCGCCGCGGCGGGTCCGGTGTCGCCATCGCGCGAGAAGCCGTGAGGTTAGCCCCCGTTAACCCTTTGATCCCATCATCCCGCCGAACCGGGGGAGCGTGATTCCCTTACGGAAGGCGTCTCGATGCTCGGCCCGAGGAAAATATCGACCCAGATCTTCGGCGCCTTTGCGGCGTTCGCGGTGGCCGCCATGCTGGCCGTCGGCATCGGAGCCCATGCGCTGTCGCGCTATGCCGCCATGACGAGCGAGATGGAGACGGTGACGCAGCGCACCATCCTGGCCGAACGAATGGACAGCCTCGTCAACGCGGTGGTGATGGAATCGCGCGGCATCTACATGGCGGCGGACGCCCGTGACGCCGAGCGTTTCGCGCTGCCGCTGCTCGCCGATCTCGTCCAGATCAAGCGGCTCGCGGCCGAGTGGCGCAACCTCTACGCCGCCCACGAGCTTGCGGCCTTCGAGGTGGTCTCGCGCCAGCTCGATGACTTCGTCGCCTTCCGCACCGAACTCGCTCGGCTCGGGCGCGAGCAGGGGCCCGCCGCCGCCAATGCCTTCGGCAACAACGAGACCAACCGCAACAACCGCAAGGTTCTCAATGCGGCGCTGAGGAATGTCGCCCTGCTCAACGAAAGCCGCGCCGCCGTGACGGATGCCGAGCGCGAGGTGCTGCAGAACCACAGCCTCTGGCTCCAGATCGTCGGCGGGGCCCTGGTGGTCGTCGGCTTCCTTGGTGCGCTCGCCCTCGTCCATCTGCGCGTGTCGCGGCCGCTGCGACGCCTCGCTACGACGATGCAGCGCCTGGCCGATGCCGAGGACGTTACGGAGATCCCCTCGATCCGCCAGCGCGACGAGATCGGCGATATGGCGCGCTCTGTGGCCGTCTTTCTGAAGACCGCGACGGAGCGCGCAGGCCTCGAGGCCGAGGCGACGGCGTCCGATGCGGCGCGGCTGCGCCGGCAGGCCAAGCGCGAGGAGCTCACGGCGGATTTCAATGTCAGGATCGATCAGGTTCTCGACACCGTTCGGCTCAGCGCCGACGAGATGGAGGAGACGGCGCGCAGCCTGAACGCCGTAGCAACGAGTGCGACGGCCCAGGCCAACGAGGCGCGCGCGGCCGCACTCGACGCTTCCGACAATGTCCGCTCCATCGCCGCCGCCTCGGAGCAGCTGTCGGAGTCGATCTCGGATATCGCGGAGCGGATCGGGCACACCGACAATGTCGTCCGGAGCGCAGCCGGAGACGCCGCACGGGCGCGAACCAACGTCGGCAATCTGCTCGGTGCGTCGGAAAGCATCGCGCGGGTCATCGGCCTGATCCGCGAGATTGCGGCCCAGACCAATCTGCTCGCGCTCAACGCGACGATCGAGGCGGCTCGCGCGGGCGAGGCGGGGCGCGGCTTTGCGGTCGTCGCCGGGGAGGTCAAGCTGCTGGCGGACCGGACTGCCCAGGCGACCGACGAGATCGCCGAGCGCATCGCCGCTTTCGAGAGCGAGACCAAGGGTGCCGTGGCCGCGATCGAGACGATCGCACGGGTCATGGGCGAGGTGGCGCAGCAGACGGTTGCCATCGCCGGTGCGACCGCGCAGCAGATGGGCGCGACCTCGGAGATCGCCAGCAGCGCCCAGGCCACCGCCGACGGCACAGCGGGCGTCGCCCGCCAGATGCAGGAGGTGACGGCGACTTCCCAGGCCGCGATGCTCTCGGCCAATCGCGCGCTCAGCACTGCGGAAAATCTGGCGCGGGAAGCCCATGCGCTGCGCAGCGCCGTCGGCACGTTCTTCGCCGAGATGAAGGCCGCCTGACGACCCAAATCATCTCCGACATCGTTCGAAAGCGCAGGTTCACGGGTCCGTGATCGCTTCGGACGGCTTCGTGACGCACTCTGTGCTGTCATATCGGCCCGTCATGCGTTTCCCTCGCTGCGCCAAACGCAGAAGGGGACAGGATGACCGAGCCGCACCGCAGCGACCCACAGCCGACGCTGTCGGTTTTCGACGCCGTCACGATCATGGTCGGGATCGTCGTGGGCATCGGCATCTTCAAGACGCCATCGCTGATCGCGGCCAATGTCGGCAGCGAAGCGGCCTTCCTCGGCGTCTGGGTCGCGGGCGGCCTCGTCACCCTGATCGGCGCACTCTGCTATGCCGAACTCGCGGCGGCCCATCCCCATGCCGGCGGCGAGTATCATTTCCTCGGGCGGGCCTATGGCCGGCCCGTCGCGGTGCTGTTCGGCTGGGCCCGCGGCTCGGTGATCCAGACCGGTGCGATCGCGGCGGTCGCCTTCGTCCTCGGCGACTATGCCGCGCAGGTGGTGCCGCTCGGCCCCTATGGTCCGGCGCTCTATGCGGCACTGGCGATCGTGGTGCTGACCGGCCTTAACGTCGCCGGGACGATCCAGAGCAAGACGCTGCAGATCGCGGTGACCTTCATCGAGGTCGGGCTGATCGCGGCGATCATCGGCTGGGGCTTGTTCGGCAGCGTGGGCGCAGCCGCCCCCGCCGCCGCGGCCGCGGCGACGCCGAATGCCGGCGCTCTCGGCCTGGCGATGATCTTCGTCCTGCTGACCTACGGCGGCTGGAACGAGGCGGCCTATCTCTCGGGTGAATTGCGCGATCCAGGCCGCAACATGGTCCGCGTGCTGGTGATCGGAACCGCGGTCCTGGTGGGTCTCTATGTCGCCGCCAATGCGGCGCTGCTGGCGATCCTGGGTCTCGACGGGCTGCGTGGATCGCAGGCGGTCGCGACCGACATGATGCGACGTGTCGCCGGCGAGTCGGGTGCGCTGATCGTCAGCCTCGCGATCGTGGTCGCCGCGCTGTCGACCCTGAATGCGACGATCTTCACCGGGGCTCGGGTCTATTTCGCAATGGCACGCGACATCACGCTGCTGCCGCGCGTCGGAGACTGGAACGAGCGCGGCCGTGCGCCGGCCAATGGGCTGATTGCGCAGGGGGCTGTCGCGCTGCTGCTGGTCGCGCTAGGCGCGGCCAGCCGCGACGGGTTCCAGGCCATGGTCGACTACAGCGCGCCGGTGTTCTGGGCCTTCCTGCTGCTGGTCGCCCTGGCGCTGCCGATCCTGCGCTGGCGCGAGCCGGATCGTGTCCGTCCCTTCAAGGTGCCGCTCTACCCGCTGACGCCCGCGCTCTTCGCGCTGACCTGCGCCTACATGCTCCACGCCAGTCTCGCTTACACGGGCAAGGGCGCCCTGATCGGACTCGGCGTCGTGCTGGCCGGCCTGCCTCTGCTGCTGTTCCAGAGCCGGCGCAGCGAGGACGAGCGCAGCCCCGCTTCCCCGCCGGCCGACGTCGCCCTCGCCGCGTCGCCTGCGCCGATCCTCGTTCAACCAGGAGAGAGACGATGAAAACGTTCCGGACATTTGCGGCCGCCTGCGCGGTCTCGATGCTCGCGCTGGGCACCGTCCCGTCGCATGCGCAGCCGGCTCAGGCCGGCAAGGACACGACGACGACGGCGCCGGCCTATGTCCCCCAGTCGGGCCAGGCCGGCAAGGACGTGGTCTGGGTGCCGACGCAGGACGCGCTGGTTCAGCGCATGCTCGACATGGCGAAGGTGACCAAGGAGGACAAGCTCGTCGATCTCGGCTCCGGCGACGGACGCACCGTCATCGCCGCCGCGAAGCGGGGCCTCACGGCCCGGGGCATCGAGTACAATCCCGATCTCGTCACGCTGTCGCAGCGCAACGCCGAGGCCGAAGGCGTTTCCGACCGCGCTCGGTTCGAGCGGGGCGACATCTTCGAGGCGGACTTCTCGGAGGCGACGGTGGTGACGCTGTTCCTGCTGCCGGAGCTCAATCTGCGGCTCCGGCCGACGCTGCTGAACATGAAGCCGGGCACCCGCGTCGTCTCCAACACCTTCACCATGGATGAGTGGACGCCGGACGAGACGGCCGTCCTGGCCGAGAACTGCGTCAATTTCTGCCGGGCGCATTTCTGGGTCGTCCCCGCCAAGGTTGCCGGCACCTGGCGTCTGGGCGATGGCGAACTCAGCCTGAAGCAGAGCTTCCAGATGCTCGAGGGCACGCTGACGCGCGGCGGCAAGGCGCTGCCCATCACCGAGGCGCGGATGCGTGGCAGCGAGATCAGCTTCGTCGCCGACGGCCGGCGTTACACGGGCACCGTCACGGACGGACGCATGAGCGGGCGCAGCGAGGGTGCTGGCCAGGCACAGGACTGGCAGGCGACGCGCAGCGCGAGCTGAATTTTCGACCGGCTACCGCCTCAGTTCTTGAGGCGGTAGCCGGTGCGGAAGATCCAGGCCGTGGCGACGGTGCAGACGAGCAGGAAGGCCAGCGTCATGCCCAGGCTGATGCCGACGCCGACATCGGCGACGCCGAAGAAGCTCCAGCGGAACCCGCTGATCAGATAGACGACCGGGTTGAACAGCGCGACCGTGCGCCAGAAAGGCGGCAGCATCTCGATCGAGTAGAAGGAGCCGCCGAGGAAGGCGAGCGGGGTCACCACCAGCAGCGGAATGACCTGCAGCCGCTCGAAACCGTCCGCCCAGATGCCGATGATGAAGCCGAACAGGCTGAACGTCACCGCCGTCAGCACGAGGAAGAGCAGCATCCAGAGCGGATGTTCGATCCGCAGCGGCACGAAGAATGTTGCTGTGAGCAGGATAATCAGGCCGAGGACGACGGATTTGGTCGCCGCCGCGCCGACATAGCCGATCACCACCTCCCACCACGCCACGGGCGCCGAGAGCAGCTCGTAGATCGTGCCGGTGAATTTCGGGAAGTAGATCGCGAAGGAGGCGTTGGCGATGCTCTGGGTGAGTAGCGTCAGCATGATCAGCCCCGGCACGATGAAGGCGCCATAGGCGACCCCGTCGATGGCCTGCATGCGGGAACCGATCGCGGCGCCGAAGACGACGAAATACAGCGAGGTCGACAGCACAGGTGAAACGACGCTCTGCAGCGGCGTGCGCAGGGTGCGCGCCATCTCGAAACGATAGATCGCGGCAATGGCGCGCCAGTTGAAGCGCGGAGCCACCGCATTGTCGAACGATGTCATGAGCGGCTCCTGACGAGACTGACGAAGATGTCCTCGAGCGAGCTCTGGCTCGTCCGCAAATCCTTGAAGCGGATGCCGGCCTCGCCCAGCGCCTGCAGCAGCGCGGTGATGCCGGTGCGCTCGGCCTTCGTGTCATAGGTGAAGACGAGTTCCTCGCCGCCGGCGGCGAGCGCGAGATCATAGGCCGCGAGGCTGTCTGGCAGGGCGGCGAGCGGCGCCTGGAGGCTGAGGGTGAGCTGCTTGCGGCCGAGCTTGCGCATCAGCTCCGTCTTGTCCTCGACGAGGATGATCTCGCCCTTGCTGATCACGCCGATCCGGTCGGCCATTTCTTCGGCCTCCTCGATGTAATGCGTGGTCAGGATGATGGTGACGCCGTTATCGCGCAGGCGGCGCACGAGCTGCCACATGTCCTGGCGCAATTCGACATCGACGCCCGCCGTCGGCTCGTCCAGGAAGAGGATGCGCGGCTCATGGGCCAGCGCCTTGGCGATCATGACGCGTCGCTTCATGCCGCCCGAGAGACGGCGGATCTGGGTGTCGCGCTTGTCCCAGAGCGAGAGGTCCCGAAGAATCTGCTCGATCAGGGCGGGGTCCCTCGGCCTGCCGAAGAGGCCGCGGCTGAAGGAGACCGTGGCGCGCACCGTCTCGAAGGCGTCGGTGGTCAGCTCCTGCGGGACGAGACCGATCTTGGCGCGGGCGGCGCGATAATCGCCAAGAATGTCATGGCCATCGGCACGGACGGTCCCTGTGCTCGGATTGACCAGTCCACAGATGATGCTGATCAGCGTCGTCTTGCCGGCGCCATTGGGACCGAGCAGGGCGAAGATCTCGCCGCGGCGGATGTCGAGATCGACGGTCTTCAGCGCTTGGAAGCCGGAGGCATAGGTCTTGGACAGGCCGGAAACCGAAATGATGGATGTCATGGGCGGCATATAGGTCGGGTCCTGCGACGGGGCGATGGCGCACGGACGCAGACCGGCAATGCGTCCTCGCCGCTCCTAGCACCCTCCTGCTGCCGCCTCCTGTCGGGAACGGCGATCGCCAACGCAAAATGGCCGGGCGAACCCGGCCATCTCGTCAGCGTGACGGGAGACCGTCAGCGCATGAAGAACCAGAGCAGGATGATGATCGGAATCGGAACGCCGAGCAGCCAGAGAGCAATCGAACGCATGGAAATCAGCCCCGGAAATTGGTGATGACGATGCGGATGCAACGCCGGCCGCGCGCCGAAGGTTCCTTGCCGGGGCTTGGGCGCCGCCGCCTATTTGAACGCGATGCTGTCGATCATGGCCTGCATCGCCTTGTCGTGCTTCACATGGCCTTCTTCCGAGGCCCAGTAAGTCATCATGATGATCTTGCCGCTGGCGACCTTGGGATTGATGGCGAGATAGCGGACGATCGAGGGGCCGTCGCTGCTCGTCGCCTTGAGTTCGGTGAAGGACCAGGGGCGCCCGTTGATCTCGCGTGTCAGGGTCTCGGTCGAGCCGGTGAACTTGACGCCTTCGCGGGCGAAATAGGCGTCGTGCTCCTTCTGGAGGGCGTCGAGCTGGTCGGCCGGGACCAGTTCGAACCAGACATAGATCTCCTCGTCGGGCGTCTTGATCTGGACACCGCGATCGACCTTGGACTGAGCCCAGCTGTCGGGGATCGTCACCACGGCCACGGGCTCCGCCGCGGTAATGGAAACCGCGCCGGCCATGGCCGCGCCGATCGCGGCCGGGCCGGCGAGAGCCGTGGCCAGTGCAAGCGCCCAAACGAGTTTCTTCATCGCGTTTCCCCCTGTCGTCCTGCGGTCATTCCGCTATGCGGGCGCTGATGGGGCAGGCGGTGCCGTAAATCAATGTCTTAGCCGGTGCTTCCCAAAAATGGTCAGGGCGCGGACCGGGCGCTCGGATGCCAGAGCGGGCTATAGCCCCACGACAGGGCGGCGAGCGAGGCCGGCGGCGTCAGCACCGACACCGGTCCCGCCGGCCGGAGCTGCTGGCCGACATAGCCGTCCGGCGACCAGAGCAGTGCCGCATCGGCGCGCAGCGCCAGGAAGCGACCCTCCTCGGCGATCATCGCGCCGTCCGGCAGGGTCTCGGCCGGCAGCCGATGCAGGCGTTTCGCCCGGCCGTCGCGGCGCTCGTCGTCCAGCAGCCGGTCGATCTCGGGAAAGAGCGGTGTCTCGTGCAGGCCCAGCCCCTGGACCAGCGCGGCTCGGTAGGCCAGCGCATCCTTACGGCGACATTCCATGCAGGGCCGATGCCCGGCCGCAAGCGCGGTGACCTCGTCGCAGAAGAACAGCTCGGTGTAGCCCCGACCCCAGACCTGGCGGAGGCGGTTCCTGAAGAACAGGACACAGCAGATCCATTGCCGGCTCGCCTGGATGCGGCGCGGCAAGGCGCGGGTCTGCGGATCATGGAAGCGCCCGCCGCGATTGCCCATGAGCAGGCCCCGGGCCGGCACGGCGAGCAGGCCGCCATCGGGCGCGACGCGATTGGGCAGGGGCATGACGGTCTCCTTGTCCGGTGCCCTATTCTAGGAGATCGGCTGGCCCGATCGCGACAGCAGGCTGCGCGCCTCAGGCTGCGGCGGTGCGTGGGGTTGGCAACCCGCCCCGCGATGACGCAAGCTTCCTGTGGGAGAGGGCGCAGACCCGCTCCGGAGGGGTGGAGCATGGCGGCCAGCAGTTTCGACGATCCGGCGTCGCTCGTTCCGCATCCGGAGCGCGGTGCCATCCTCGCGGAGGTCCATGCCCGGCCCTTCGCGCCGCTGGAGACGCCGCGGCGGCTTTTGCACTTCGCCTTCATGACCGATTCCCGCCAGGCGGCGGCCGACCGCGTGGCACTCTCCCGTTTCTGCGCCGAGCGCGGTGTGCCGGGGCCGCTCGACGACGCCAAGCATCACCGCGTCCGCTTCGGCGAAACCAGCCTGCGCTGGGAGCAGCACAGCGAGTTCACGACCTATAGCTGGGAGTTGCCGGGCACGGAGGCGACGCCTTTCCTGCCACCGACCGGCGCTCTGCCGCATGGCATGCGCGGCCTGCCGCAGCCGGGGCCGCATCTGGTCGCGGCGGATCTGCATCTGATGCCGGTCGCCGCCGAGCCCGATCTCGGGGCGCTGTTCGACCCCGCCAGCCTCGCGGCCTCGCTGGTCGACAATGGCGGGGCGATCGCGGCGACGGATTTCCGGGCGGGCGCGGACGGCTTCGTGCGCATCCTGGTGCTCGACCGCGAACTGACCCCGGCGCGGGCCGGGGCGCTGGCGCAGCGCCTGCTCGAGATCGAGACCTACCGGACGCTCGCTTTGCTCGGCATGCCGGAATCGCAGCGCATCGGCCCCTCCGTGCGCCGCGCCGAGGAGACGCTGGTGCGCATCGCGGGCACGATGACGCAGACGGACGGGCTCGCCGCCGACCATGCGCTGCTCGACGAGATGACGGCGCTCGCTTCGCGGCTGGAGGCGGAAGCCGCCTCCTCAAACTACCGCTTCGGGGCGAGCCGCGCCTATGACAACATCGTCCAGCAGCGGCTCGTCGCCATCGGCGAGCAGGGGCATGACGGCTGGCCGACGATCTCCGCCTTCCTGGCAAGGCGCATGGCGCCGGCGATGCGCACCTGCCAGATGCTTCAGGAGCGCCAGGCCGATCTCGCGACCAAGCTGGCACGCGCCGCCAATTTGCTGCGCACGCGCGTCGACGTCGCGCTCGAGCAGCAGAACCGCGACCTGCTGGCGGCGATGAACGAGCGCACGCGCCTGCAGTTGCGACTGCAGCAGACGGTCGAGGGGCTCTCGGTCGCGGCGATCGCCTATTACATCGTCAGCCTGTTCGGCTATCTCGCCAAGGGCGCGAAGGATTCGGGCTGGCTCAAGATCGAGCCCGGCCTCGCGACGGCGCTGTTCGTGCCGGTCGCGCTGCTCGGAGTCTGGGCGGCGGTGCGGCGCATCCGCCGCGGCCATGGCGAGGGCTGAGCGCCCCCGCCGCGGGGCTCAGGCTTCCTTGAAGCCATAATCGGGGATGCCCTGCTCGTTGCCGTAATATTTGTAGGGCAGGAACTTGCCGGACATGCCGATCTTGACGCGGTCGCCCTTCGGGTTTGGCTCGCGCTCGAACTCGATGTTGAAGTCGATCGCCGACATGATGCCGTCGCCGAACTCCTCCTCGATCAGCGCCTTCCAGGCCGGGCCGTTGACCATCACCATCTCGTAGAAGCGGTAGATCAGCGGATCGGTCGGCGGCATCGGCGTGCCGGTGCCGCGATAGGGCACCTCGTTGAGCATACGCTTCTCGTTCTCGGTCAGGCCGAAGAGGGCGGCGGCCTTTTCGGCGAGCGGCTTGACCAGCTTCATCTGGCCGAGCAGGGCGCCGACGATCAGCACCTCGGACATGCCACCGATTTCCTCGGTGATGTATTTCCAGCTCCAGCCCTTCTCGCGCTTGATGTCGAGGATCTTCTCGGTGAGCTCTTCGCGCTTCATGGGGTCGGTCTCCTTGGCGTGTCGGTTTCTTGAGGAGGTGGAGGAGGTGGTCGTCAGGCCGCCTTGCGGCCGGCGTCGGGGCCGGGCCCGTCGGCGCTGGGTCGCACGACCGGCGGGTGGCGGCGGTCGTAGCCCTCGGGGATGGCGTCCCTGAAGCTCTTCGAGCGCACCACGAGGAAGTCGATCAGGTGGTTGCGGATGGCGTAGTAGTCGCGGTGGTGGTGGACCTCGGTGCGGATGCGGTCGCGCGGCAGCGGGTTCTCGACGATCTCGGCGATCATCGCCTGCGGGCCGTTGGTCATCAGCACGATCCGGTCGGCGAGATAGATCGCCTCGTCGACGTCATGGGTGATCATGAAGGCGGTCTGGCCGGTCTCCAGGCAGATGCGGCGGACCTCGTCCTGCAGCGTGCCGCGGGTGAGCGCGTCGAGCGCCGAGAAGGGCTCGTCCATCAGCATCATCTTGGGCTCGATCGAGAGCGCGCGGGCGATGCCGACGCGCTGCTTCATGCCGCCGGAAAGCTCCGACGGCTTCTTCAGCTCCGAGCCCTTGAGGCCGACCTTCTCGATGAAGGCCATGGCATGGGCCGTGACCTTCGCCTTCGGCCAGTCGCGGTGTTTTGCAGCGACAGCATAGGCGACATTGCCCAGCACGCTGCGCCAGGGCAGCAGCGAATGGCCCTGGAAAATCACGGCGCGGTCGAGCGAAGGGCCCTCGATCGCCTTGCCGTCGACGATGGCCGCCCCGTCATCGGGCGCGTCGAGCCCATTGAGGATGTTGAGCACGGTCGTCTTGCCGCAGCCGGAATGGCCGATGACGCAAACGAACTCGCCCTTCCTCATCGAGAACCAGAGATCCTCGAAGACGGTGGTGGTGCCGCCGCCGGCCTTCGGATAGCGGCGGGCGATGCCCTCGATCGAGATGTAACGGTCGCTCATCGCCTCAATCCGGATAGGTCACGGCGCGCTGCAGGCGGGCGAGCGTCTGGTCCAGGATCATGCCCATCACGCCGATGACGGTGATGGCGACGATGACATTGGTGATCGAGAGGTTGTTCCACTCGTTCCAGACGAAGTAGCCGATGCCGGTGCCGCCCACGAGCATCTCGGCGGCGACGATGACGAGCCAGGCGATGCCGATCGAGATGCGCATGCCGGTCAGGATCGTCGGTGCGGCTGCCGGTAGGATGATGGTGAAGGCGCGCCGGACGGGCCCGACCTCGAGCGTGCGGGCGACGTTGAGCCATTCCTTGCGCACGGCCGAGACGCCGAAGGCCGTGTTCAGCAGCATCGGCCAGACCGAGCAGATGAAGATCACGAAGATCGCGGAGACGCTGGAGTCCTTGATCGTGTAGAGCGCGAGCGGCATCCAGGCGAGCGGGGAGATGGGTTTCAGAACCTGGATGAACGGGTCGAGCGCCTTCGAGATCAGCGGCGACATGCCGATCAGGAAGCCGAGCGGGACCGCGAGCAGTACCGCCAGCGCATAGCCGAGCAGGACGCGGCCGAGCGAATAGGCGAGCTGGATGCCGAGCCCCTTGTCGTTGGGGCCCTTGTCGTAGAAGGGGTCGCGCAGATGCCCCCAGATCGTCGCGGCGACGTCGAGCGGGCCGGGCATGGCCGATTTGCCCTGCGTCACCTCAAGGCCCATCAGCTTGGCGTATTCGGGGTCGATGTTGGCGGCCGGCCCGGCGCCGCCGGACTGGGTGCCGACATGCCAGCCCACGAGGAAGACGACGAGGATCGCCAGAGAGAGCACCAGCGCGCGCAGGTTGAGGGGGAGGGTCATGTCAGGACTCCGCCGTCATTGCAAGGAGGCGCAGCCGACGAAGCAATCCAGCGTCGGCGCGAGGCGCTGGATTGCTTCGCTTCGCTCGCAATGACGGTTGGCGTTTCGCGCGACACAGAACGCCTCACGTCCGCTTGATCGCGAAGCTCTTGATGTAGTCCTCCGGCTTGGTCGCGTCGAAGGTCTTGCCCATCACGACGATGGTCTTCGAGCCGGTCGGCGGCGTCAGCCCGACTTCGGTCATCAGCTTGGCGGTGTCGGTCTGGAGGAAGACCTCCTTGGCCACCTTGGCATAGTCGACATCGCCCTTGATCTGGCCCCAGCGCTTCATCTGGGTGAGGATCCAGACCGCGAAGCCCTCCCAGGGGAAGGGGTCGAAATCGATGCGCTTGGGGTCGCGCCTGACATTGCCGAGCCCGTCCGCATAGGTCCCGGTCAGCACCTGCTCGACCACCGTCACCGGCTGGTTGAGATAGTTTGCCGGCGCGATCGCCTCGGCGATTGCTTTCCGGTTCTCGGCCTTGGAGGCGAAGGCTGTGGCGTCGATGATCGCCTTCAGCAGCGCGGCATAGGTGTTGGGGGTCTGCGTCACGAACTCCCTGGAAGCCGCGAAGGCGCAGCAGGGATGCCCGTCCCAGATCTCCTTGGAGAGGATGTGGATGAATCCGACGCCGTCGAAGACCGCGCGCTGGTTGACCGGATCGGGCGCGAGGAAGCCGTCGATGTTGTCGGCTCGGAGATTGGCGACCATCTCCGGCGGCGGTACGGCGCGAATCTGGACATCCGTGTCGGGATCGATGCCGTTCTCGGCGAGATAGTAGCGCAGCAGGTAGTTGTGCATCGAATAGTCGAAGGGCACGGCGAATTTGAAACCCTTCCAGGACTTCGGATCGCGCTTGTCCTTGTGCTTCATCGCCAGCGTGATGGCCTGGCCGTTGATGTTCTCGACCGCCGGCATCGTATAGGGAATCGGGTTTGAGCCCGCGCCCATCGAGATCGCCAGCGGCATCGGCGAGAGCATGTGGGCGGCGTCGTATTCCTTGTTGATCGTCTTGTCGCGGATCACGGCCCAGCCGGCGGTCTTGATCACTTCGACGTTGAGACCGTGCTTGGCATAGAAGCCCATCGGCGAAGCCATGATGATCGGCGTCGCGCAGGTGATCGGGATGAAGCCGACCTTGAGGTCCTTCTTCTCCGGCACCGCCTGGGCAAAGGCCTCGGTGGCGGCCGCCAGCGGGAAGAGGCTCGAGATCGCGGCCAGGGCGGTCGAGGCGCCGACCTGCTTCAGGAAGAAGCGGCGCTGCGCATCCTGTGGAAACAGCGCCCGCATCACGGCGTTCTCGACGACGCGCTGATAGCGTCCATCCTCCGTCGCGGATACTTCGGCGGCCTCGGCCCGAATCGCCCGCTCATGCGCGGACTGGCTCTCGTGCCGGCCGCAATCACAGCCGCGGCGGATGCGGCGGTCGGCGTCGAACGGGTTCTTGAACAAGGCCATGCGCGTGTCCTCCGGCTGATCGAGTGGGCGGCTGGTCGCTGCAGTGGTTTTAGCAAGCGGCGGGCCAACCAGGCCGAGCGCAATGGGCGACGAAACATCAAGGACTTAGCGCGAGTTCGCGCTTGACGAATTCTCGTGAATCACGAAAAATCGTGTTCCAGATAACGAAAATTCGTGAGCTGCCGTGATCCCCTCGTCCGCTTCGCCGCAGACCACATGGCTGTTCGAGAGCATGGTCGACGCCGCGCTGGCGGTGGATGTGACGACCGGCCGGATCCTGGCGGCTAATGAGGAGGCGCGGCGCCTGCTGACGCCTGCCGAGCGCGAGCTCGTCGGCGCCTCGGTGCTCTCTGTGTTCCCGGGCCAGGCTGCGGCGCTGACGGTCTTCACCGAGGCGGTGCTGCACAAGGGCCGCTACTGGACACGCTCGCTTTCGCCGCAGCGGGCCGATGGCGAGGCGCTCCACGCCGAGTGCATCGGCGCGCGGCTCTTGACCCAGCCCGACCCGTCGATCCTGCTGACGCTCTACGATCTCGAGGCGCGGCACCGGCGCGATCTCGACGCCGACGCCGAGGAGCATCTGCGCGCCGGATTGACCGAATGGCGCCGCACCGAGCGGCTGTTCCAGGAGATCGAGCGCAGCAACCAGCTGATCCTGCGCGCGGCGGGCGAGGGCATCTTCGGGGTCAATGCGGAGGGCCGCACCACCTTCGTCAACCCGGCCGGCGAGGCGATGCTGGGGTGGGAGACGGGCGAGCTGATCGGGCGGGACATGCATGCCTGCGTGCATCACCACCGGCCCGACGGCACGCATTACCCGCATGAGGAATGCCCGATCTATGCCGCCTTCCGCGACGGGGCGGTCCACCATGTCGAGAACGAGATGTTCTTCCGCAAGGACGGCACGGGGTTCTGGGTCGAGTACACCTCGACGCCGATCCGCGACCGCGGCCGGCTCGTCGGGGCCGTCATCATCTTCCGCGACATCAGCCAGCGTCACGAGGCCGACGAGCGCCTCCGGGCGGCGCTGGCCGAGGTCGACAGCCTGCGCGAGCGGCTGCAGCAGGAGAACGCCTATCTGCAGGAGGAGATGCGGCTGGAGCGCAACCATCGCGGCGTCGTCGGGCGCTCGGGCGCGATCCAGAAGATCCTGAGCCAGGTCGAGCTGGTGGCGCGGACGGATGCCGCGGTGCTGATCACCGGCGAATCCGGCACCGGCAAGGAGCTGATCGCCAGCGCGATCCACGAGGCGAGCGAGCGCCATGTGCGCCCGCTGATCCGGGTGAACTGTGCCGCCATCCCGCGCGAACTGTTCGAGAGCGAGTTCTTCGGCCATGTGAAGGGCGCCTTCACCGGCGCGCTGCGGGACCGCATCGGCCGCTTCGAGCTCGCCGACGGCGGCACGCTCTTCCTCGACGAGGTCGGCGAGATCCCGCTCGAACTGCAGGGCAAGCTGCTACGCGTGCTGCAGGAGGGGCAGTTCGAGCGCGTCGGCGAGGAGCGCACGCGGCACGTCAATGTCCGCATCATCGCGGCGACCAACCGGGATCTGCGCCGCGAGGTGCGCGAGGGCCGCTTCCGTGAGGATCTCTATTTCCGGCTCGACGTCTTCCCGATCGTCTCCGTGCCGCTGCGCGAGCGGCCGGAGGACATTCCGCTGCTGGCGCTGCATTTCCTTGGCGGGGCGCAGCGCAAGCTCAAGACCGAAGGTCTGAAGCTGAGCGAGGGCGATGTCGCGCGGCTGCGCGCCTATGATTGGCCGGGCAATGTCCGCGAGCTCCAGAACGTCATCGAGCGTGCGGCGATCCTGGCGCGCAACGGGCGGCTTTTCATCGCGCTGCCGGAGAGCGGGCGGCCACCCGCGGCTGTCCCGGCGCCCGCGGCGACGGGTGCGGGGATCCTCACCGAGGCAGAGCGGCGCGAGCGCGACCGGGCCAGCATCATGGCGGCCCTGGAGACCTGTCGCGGACGCGTCAGCGGCCCGCAGGGCGCCGCCGCGCTTCTCGGTCTGCCTCCGACGACGCTGGCCTCGCGGATGAAGATCCTGGGCATTGCGGCGCGGGCCCTGCGCCCGGCGGCGGAGCGGGCCGGCGGGTAGCTGGCGTCTTTCTGAGATCCTGTCAGGATCATCTTAACGTTACAGCGAGGTAAGACCCGCGGCGCAACGCATTTGAAGTATTTTACGCTCCATCCAAGAGCCGCACGACATGCCTGTCGCGGGATGACCTTGGAAAAGCGGATGACCTTCAAAGAGTTTCTGCGCCGATGAACGCCTATCTTCCTCTCATCCTGTTCACGGTGCTGACCAACGCCGCGGCGCAGCTGATGCTGAAGCGCGGCATGACCGGCGTCGGGACGCTGGACGTGGCGGGCGACGGACTGATCTCGACCGTCTTCCGGGTGGTCTTCAATCCCTTCGTATTTGCGGGGCTGTGCACCTTCGTCATCAGCATGGCCTCGCATCTGATCGTGCTCTCGAAGGTGCAGATCTCCTACGCCTACCCCTTCCTGAGCCTCGCCTATGTCGTGGTCGCGGCCTACGCCTTCTTCGTCTGCCACGAGGATCTCGGACCGGCGCGCATCGCCGGCATCGGTCTCATCGTGCTCGGCACCATCTTCATCGCACAAAGCTGAGGGACATCATGGATCTGATCGTTCGCCTGTTCATGCGCCTCGGCGCCCTGCTCGAACCGCAGCCGGTTCCCGTCCCCGTGCCAGTGCGCGCCCAGCGTCCGCTTCGGCCGCGCTGAACCAGAGGTGCCATCCATGAAGCACATCATCATCGGCGGCGACGGCTTCGTCGGCTCGCATCTGGCGGCTGACCTTTCGGCCATGGGCGAGGAGGTGCTGGTCGCCGACATCGTCAAGAGCCGGCATCCGCATTACGCCAAGGTGCCGTTCCACCGCATCGACGTGACCGATGCCGAGAGCGTCGCCGGGATTCCGCTCGGCCAGGACGACCTCGTCTACAACCTCTCGGCCAAGATGCTCTCGCCGATCGTCACCCGCGCCGAGCGCCACGACTTCTTCTGGCCGGTGAACTATCACGGCACGCAGAACATCCTGAGCTGGATGGAGAAGGCGGGCGCCCACAAGCTCGTCCACTTCACCACCGACATGATCTACGGCCATTCGGTGACGGTGCCGCAGGACGAGACGCATCCCGCCAAGCCGCTGGGCGAATATGGCGAGAGCAAGCTCGCGACCGAGACGCTGGCCCAGACCTATCGCGACCGCGGCTTCCAGATCCCGATCTTCCGGCCGCGGCTGATCATCGGGCCCGGGCGGCTGGGCATCCTCGTCAAGCTGTTCAAGCTGATCGACCTCAACCTGCCGGTGCCGATGATCGGATCGGGCAAGAACCCCTACCAGTTCATCTCGGTGTTCGACTGCGCCAGCGCCTGCGTTGCGGCCTGGAAGGCCGATTTCCCGAATTCGGCCTACAATCTCGGCTCGGACGATCCGCCGCCGGTGAAGAAGCTGCTCGGCGACCTGATCAAGCATGCCGGCTCGAAGTCGATCCTGCTGCCGACGCCGGCGCCGCTGGTCAAGCTGACGCTGAACGCGCTCGACGCGATCAACCTGCCGATCATGGACCCCGAGCAGTACATGATCGCCGACGAGATCTGCATTCTCGACACCTCCAAGGCCAAGCGCGAGCTGGGCTGGAAGCCGCTGCACCGCGACGAGGACATGCTGCTCGCCGCCTACACCGAATATCGCAAGGCCAAGGATCCGCAGGTCCAGGCCCAGAGGAGCCTCGCCGCATGAGCATGCCCGCTTACAAGACCGCCGACGCGGCCACCCCGGCGCGCCCGAAGCTCTACAGCGTCGAGGAGGCCAAGCAGCTCGACGTCGCCACGGTGAAGGAGCTCTTCACCAACCATATCAACCCCGGCCAGGTGCATTTCCTGAAGCTGCTCGGCTTCGACAAGATCCTCGTCGAGCGCGCCGAGGGCATGCACTACATCACCAAGGACGGCCGCAAGATCCTCGATTTCTTCGGCGGGTTCTGCTCGGTCGCCTTCGGCCACAACCATCCGCGCATCGTCGCGGCCCGGAAGAAATTCCAGGACGAAAACCGCCATGAGATCTGCATGGCGTTCATGTCGCAATACGCCTCGGCGCTCGCGGCCAATCTCGCCGCGATCTCGCCCGGCGATCTCGACATGGTCTTCCTCGGCTCGACCGGCTCGGAGGCGATGGAGGCGGCGCTGAAGGTCGCCGAACAGGCGCAGGGGCCGGGCAAGTCCAAAATCCTGCATGCCGCGAACTCCTTCCACGGCAAGACCAAGGGCGTGCTCTCGGTCACGGATTCGACGCTCTACCAGTCGCAGTTCAAGCTGGTCGAGAACCGGGTCAAGGTGCCCTTCGGCGACATAGAGGCCGTGCGCCAGGCGCTGGAGAGCGACCCGTCGATCGGCATCGTCGTGATGGAGACCATCCAGGGCGGTGGCGGCATCGTCGAGGCGCCGCTCGGCTTCTGGCGGGAACTGCGCGCGCTCTGTGACAAGCACGGCGTGCTCTGGGTCGCCGACGAGGTGCAGTGCGGGCTCGGTCGCACCGGGCAGTTCTTCGCCTTCGAGCGCGACGGCGTCGTGCCGGACGTCACCGCGCTCGCCAAGGCGCTGGGCGGCTCCAAGGCCGCGATGGGCGCGATGATCGCCCGTCGCGAGCTCTACATGAAGGCCTATGGCAAGCCGAAGACGGCGCTGATCCATGCCCAGGCCACGTTCGGCGGCATGGGCGAGGCCTGCGTCTCGGCGATCGAGGCGCTGAACGTGCTCTATGAGGAAGACCTCATGGGCAATGCGCAGCGGCAGGGCGACTACCTGATCGAGCGGCTGAACGGCCTGCGCGCCAAGCATCCTAGCCTGCTGAAGGAAATCCGCGGGCGCGGCCTGATGATCGGAGTCGAGTTCCAGGACATCAGCGAGACCATGCCCTTCGGGCTCAAGCACATGGTCGCGCTGCTCGACGACAAGCTGAAGGGCTCGCTCTGCGGCTTTGTCGGGGCGCTGCTGCTGAAGGACTACGACGTGCTCGTCGCCTTCACCGAGTACAACCGCAACGTCATCCGCCTCGAGCCGCCACTGATCGCGACGCGCGAGGATTGCGACACCTTCATCAACGCCCTGGACGATCTGCTCTCGCGCGGCATCACCCGCATCGTGACGGATTACCTGCGCAAGGTCGCTGTCTCGAAGGGCTGAGGCCTTTCGCCTCGGCGCCGGCTTTCCAAATGCAAAACGCCCGCTCCGGGAGACTGGGGCGGGCGTTTCGATTCGCGCGGATGGCGGTTGCTCAGGCGCTTTCGCCGACGGCCTGGAGATAGAGATCGAGAATCGCCTCTTCCTCGGCGCGCTCATTGGCGTCGCGCTTGCGGATGGCGATGACCTTGCGCAGCACCTTGACGTCGTAGCCGTTGCCCTTGGCCTCGGCATAGACCTCCTTGATGTCGTCGGCGATGGTCTTCTTCTCTTCCTCGAGACGCTCGATGCGCTCCACGATGCTCTTGAGCTGGTCGCCCGCGATCGGATCGTCCATCTGAATGTCCTTCTCGGTGATGGGGAGATTTGGCCGGAGGGTTCGCACCGCACCGCCCCCGGCGTCAAGCCGGCTGCGCCCGGCGGCGGGCCGCTCTCAACAGCCGCGTGGCCTGGAAGGGGCCGCGCAAGCCTCCGACCTAACGATAAGTATGATTATTGCCGCAAAACGCTGGTGACGGCGGCGCGACGCGCACTTAAAAGATTCGGCAATGATACCAGCGGGCCGAAGGGCCCGCGGAACCGGGGGAGACGAGGGGGCCTTGAAGCACGCCGACCACCAGCAGCGGATGCGCGCGACCGCGCGTGCGATCTTCGACGCGGCGGTGGCGCGGGCGCATCCATCGGGCTGCCTGAAGGCGCATCTTCCGCCCGCGCCCGAAACGGGCCGGCTGATCCTGCTCGCGGCCGGCAAGGCGGCCGGCAGCATGACCGCGCTGGCCGAGGCGCATTATCTCGATGCGGGCTTTCCGCCGGAGCGGCTTCTCGGCCATGCGGTGGCGCGGCACGGCTACGAGACCGCCACCCGCCATATCCCGATGGTCGCCGCCGGCCACCCCGTTCCGGATCAGGGCAGCATCGACAGCGCCACTCGCGCGCTGGACCTGGCAGCCGCCGCGACGGCCGACGACCTCGTGCTGGTGCTGCTGTCGGGCGGCGGCTCGGCGAACTGGGTCGCGCCGGCCGGTGCCCTCACGCTGGCGGAGAAGCAGGGGGTCAACAAGGCGCTGCTGCGCTCGGGTGCGCCGATCGGCGAGATGAACATCGTCCGCAAGCGCCTGTCGCGGATCAAGGGCGGGCGGCTGGCGCTGGCGGCCGCTCCGGCCCGGCTCATGACGCTCGCGATCTCGGATGTTCCCAATGACGAGCCGACGGCGATCGCCTCAGGGCCGACGGTGCCGGATCCGACGACGCTGGCGCAGGCGCGGGAGATCGTCGCGCGCTACCGTCTCGACCTGCCGGCGGCGGCAAAGGCGCTGCTCGAAGACGACGCCAGCGAGACACCCAAGCCCGGCCACCCCGCCTTTGCCAACAGCACGTTCCGGATCATCGCCCGGCCGTCAGAAGCGATCGCCGCTGCCCATGCCGCGGCGGTCGCGGCCGGGTACCACGTCCATGATCTCGGTGCCGACTTGGAAGGCGAGGCACGCGATGTCGCGTCGCGCCATGCGGAACTGGCCTTGTCCCTGAAACAGGCGGGCAAACGCGCTGCCATCCTCTCCGGCGGAGAACTGACCGTGACGCTGCGCGGGCAGGGCCGTGGCGGGCCGAACCAGGAATATGCGCTGGCGCTGGCGATCGCACTCGGCGGGGCGCCCGGCATCGTCGCGCTCTCGGGCGATACCGACGGCACGGATGGCGGCGGCGGCGAGGCGAGCGACCCGGCCGGTGCCGTGATCGACGCGACGACGCTCGCGCGCGCCGCTGCGCTCGGCCTTGATCCCGCCCGATCCCTCGCGGAGAACGATTCCACCGGCTTCTTCGAGCCGCTGGGCGATCTGTTGCGGACCGGACCGACCCTCACCAACGTCAATGACTGCCGCGTCATCCTGATCGAACCCTGAGATGAGCCGGACCTCGACCTCCACCCTGCGTCTGCTGCTCCTCGCGGGCGCTCTGCTGGCTGGCAGCTCGCCTGCGCTAGCGGATCTGCGCATGTGCAACACCACGGGCAGCCGCGTCGGCGTCGCGATCGGATATCGCGATGCCCAGGGCTGGACGACGGAAGGTTGGTGGAACATCGCGCCGCGGGCCTGCGAGACCCTGTTGCGCGGCACGCTGGCGGCGCGGTTCTATTATGTCCATGCGGTCGATTACGACCGCGGCGGCGAGTGGACCGGCAAGTCCGTCATGTGCACCCGCAACAAGGAATTCACGATTCGCGGCATCGAGGACTGCCTGGCACGCGGCTATGAGCGCGCCGGCTTTTTCGAGGTCGACACCGGCGAACAAAAGAGCTGGACGATCCAGCTCACCGACACCACCGGCGGCGCCCCCGCCCGCCCCTGAGGACATGTTTCCATGAAGCGCGAGCGCCGCATCAAGATCATCGCCACGCTGGGTCCGGCCTCGTCGACGCCCGAGATGTGCGCAAAGCTGTTTGCGGCCGGTGTCGACGTCTTCCGCATCAATATGAGCCATACCCAGCGCGAGACGCTGCCCGAGAAGGTCGCGATGCTGCGCGCGCTGGAAGGCCAGTTCCGCCGCCCCGTCGGCATCCTGGCCGATCTGCAGGGGCCGAAGCTGCGCGTCGGCGCCTTCGGCGGCGATGGCGGCGTGACCCTGGAGAACGGCGCCCGCTTCACGCTCGATTCCGACCCGACGCCCGGCACGGTCAAACGCGTGCATCTGCCCCATCCCGAGATCCTGACCGCGCTCGAGCCCGGCCACACGCTGATCCTGGACGACGGCAAGCTGCGTCTCGTCGTCGAGAAAGCGAGCGAGACGCAGGCGGTGACGCGCGTCGTCGTCGGCGGGCGGCTGTCCTCGCGCAAGGGCGTCAGTCTGCCGGACACCACGATCGCGGTTTCGGCCATGACCGAGAAGGACCGCTCCGATGCGGAAGCGGCGGCCGAGGCGGGGGTCGACTGGATCGCGCTCTCCTTCGTGCAGCGCCCCGAGGACATGGCCGATCTGCGCAAGATCGTGCGTGGGCGGGCGCTGGCCCTGGCCAAGATCGAGAAGCCCCAGGCGTTGAACCGGTTGGAGGAGATCATCGAGGCGTCCGACGCGATCATGGTCGCGCGCGGCGATCTCGGCGTCGAGATGCCGCTGGAGAAGGTGCCGGGCACGCAGAAGCGCATCACGCGGATGAGCCGGCGCATGGGCAAGCCCGTGGTCGTGGCGACCCAGATGCTGGAGAGCATGATCACCAGTCCAGTGCCGACCCGCGCCGAGGTGTCGGACGTGGCCACCGCCGTGTTCGAGGGTGCGGACGCGGTGATGCTCTCGGCCGAGAGCGCCGCCGGGCAGTTCCCGATCGAGGCGGTGACGATGATGAACCGCATCGCCGAGGAGGTGGAGGGCGAATCGGTCTACCGCTCGATCCTCGAGGCACAGCGCGCCGAGCCGGAGGCGACGGGGGCAGACGCCATCGCCAAGGCCTCGCACGAGATCGCCGACACATTGAACCTCAAGGCCATCGCGGCCTGGACCTCCTCGGGCTCGACGGCCTTCCGCCTTGCTCGGGAGCGGCCGAACTCGACCGTGATCGCGCTGACCCCGAACCGCGCGACGGCGCGGCAGCTCACTCTGGTCTGGGGCGTGCATTCGGTCGTGACGAAGGATGCCAGCGACGTCGACGACATGGCCTCGCGCGCCTGCAAGTTCGCGGTGCGCGAGAAGTTCGCCAAGCTCGGCGACCGCATCATCGTCGTCGCCGGCGTGCCCTTCGGGACGCCGGGCGCGACCAATATGGTGCGCATCGCCTTCGTGGCGAAGGAGCATGTCGAGAAGGCCTGATCAGCCGGGCAGGACGAAGGAGCCGAGGAAGCAGAGTGTGCCGCCGATGCCGAAATATCGTGCGAACCGGCGGTAGACCTCCTGCAATGTCCCGCCGATGAGCTGTTGGGCGAATTCGGCGCGCGGCCTTTCGGTCGGGGGCAGCAACACCCAGACCTCCGTTCGCTTATAGGGTTTGCGAGGCGCGATATCCGCCTTCAGCACGAGAAAGGCGGCCGTTCCCATCATCAGGACGGCGCCCGTCTGCATGGCGACCTGCGGATAGCCCGCCAACCCGATCATGAAGCAGATGATGGCGAGGCCGACGAAACCGCAGCCGCGGGAGACGGACAACAATGCCAGTTCGCGCACCCGCGCCGGATCCATGCCAGGGCCCTTCCATTGACGAAAGGCTAGAGCGGTCGCGCCCCGATGCGCATCACAAAACCGCGTGAGCGGCTCGCTGTCGCCTCAGGCCGGGCGCGCCGTCATCTGCAACAATGTCGGGATCGTCAGCAGCACGATGGCGCCGAACCAGATCCACATCGAGGTGGTGCTGCTGGACGCTTCGCCCTTGCTGCGCTCGTAGATCGCCGCCGGAATGCCGCCGAAAGCCAGCGTCAGGGCCGAGAGAAAGAGCGAGGTGAAGTAGAACACCAGCAGCGGTGACGTGATGAAGAAGCCGGGCGCGAACTGCTTCATCAGGATATAGGCCGGGTCGAACCAGGCCGAGAAATGCATGCCGTTGAGGAGCGACGTCCCGGCGATGCCGATGATGATGCCGTCGCGGCGCAGAATATCCTCGCGATCATCGGTCATGGCTTGGCGACTCCCGTGATCGCGGGCAGCCAGCCGGCGGCGGCGAAGCCGACGAAGACCAGCATGCGGATGAAGAGCAGCCAGACGAAGGCGAGCAGGACCAGAATCCGCTCATGCACCGCGGCGGGAGTGACGATCCGCACCGCTTCGATCACCGGCTGCGTGATCTGCCGGAAGGTCCGCCAGATCACCTTCTCGCTGTCGTCCGGAAAGACCAGCGACAGCAGGAAACGGCCGAGCAGCGTGTACATCAGCGCGGCGAGGGCGAGGTTGGGAGCCTGGTAGAGCCAGAACAGGCCCTGGCTGTCGACATCGGCCATTCAGGATGGGTCCTTGCTGTGTCGAGATCCGTCGAGCCTGTGCCCGACATCGGCTTGTCAGGCAAGCTTCCGCATAGGCCTGCCTCATGAAAAAGGGGGCGGACTGTCGTCCGCCCCCGATCTCTCAGGAGCCGCGGGCAGGCGCCCGCGGCCCGGTCTTATTTCTCGACCATGACCGTATCGCCGCGGGGCTGGCGGATCCGGTCGATGAAGTCCTGAAGCTCCTTCGTCGGCGCCGTGGTGAACTTCGAGACAATGTACATCGTCAGGAAGCCGATCGGCATGCCGAACAGGCCGGCCGAGATGTTGGCGACGTTGAAGTAGCCGACCTTCGAGGCCAGCGGGTGGCTGATCGCCACCCAGCCCTGCTGGAAGATCTGCGGCTGCTCGGCCTTGAGCTTGGCGATGTCGACGAGCGCGGCTCCGGTGACCGGGTTCACGTTCGAGTACATGCCGAGCACGTTGACGCCGAAGCCCGGGAAATAGCGGGTCACGACGAGGTAGACGAGCGTCGTCAGGAAGCCGGCCCAGATGCCTGCCACGGCCGCGGCCGCGGTGGTCTTCTTCGACCAGATGCCCATGACCAGCGCCGGGAAGAGACCGGCCGCCGCCAGCGAGAAGGCCCAGGCCACCATCGCGACGATGTCGGCAGGACGTCCCGAGGCCACCCACGCGGCAACCAGCGCGACGGCGACCAGGATGACGCGGGCGATGATGAGCTTCCTCGCCACCGGCGCGTCCTTGTTGATCATCCGGGCGTAGACGTCGTGCGAGAGCGCGTTGGCGATCGCCAGCAGCAGGCCGTCGGCGGTCGAGAGCGCCGCAGCGAGGCCGCCGGCGGCGACGAGGCCGGAGACGACATAGGGCAGGCCCGCGATCTCGGGCGTGGCGATGACGATCGCGTCCGCCTGGATCGAGAAGTTGGCGAGTTGCAGGATGCCGGTATGCCCGGCGATCTTGCCGCAGGCCGCGGTGATGGTCGCGACATCGACGGCGTTGGTGCCGCAGATTTGGACGAGTCCGATCTTGCCATAGGTGTAGACCCAGCCCGGCAGCTGCGCGAGCGGCTTGCCGATGACGTTCTCGAACACCTCGAGCTTCGCGAAGGCGGCATAGGCCGGCGCCGTGAAGTACAGGATGAAGATGAACAGCAGGGTCCAAGCGACGGAGGAGCGCGCCTCACGCACGGAGGGCGTGGTGAAGTAGCGCATCAGCACGTGGGGCAGCGACGCCGTGCCGACCATCAGGCAGAGCACGAGCGCGAAGAAGTTCAGGGGGTCGTAGCGGGCGAAGGGCACGACATGCGAGGCCGCCGCCGAGACGCCGAGCGCCGCTTCCTTGGTCTGGATCTCGGAAAGAACCTGGCCGTAGGTGAGCTGCGGAATCGGGATGCCGAACTTCTGGGTCGAGAGGATGATCACCGGGATGAGATAGGCGACGATCAGCACGATGTACTGCGCGACCTGCGTCCAGGTGACGGCGCGCATGCCGCCCAGCATCGAGCAGACCAGGATGCCGACGAGGCCGACGAAGACCGCCAGTTCGAAGCTCATGCCCAGCAGGCGTGCGCCGATCAGGCCGGTGCCGACGATCTGCGCCACCACATAGGTGAAGGAGCAGCTCATCAGCACGACGATGCCGGCGATGCGCGCCGCGTTGCCGCCGAAGCGGAACGCCAGGAAGTCCGGCACGGTGTAGCAGCCGAACTTGCGCAGATAGGGCGCGATCAGCGTCGCCACCAGCACATAGCCGCCGGTCCAGCCGAGGATGAAGGCGAGACCGTCATAGCCGAGCAGATAGAGCGTGCCGGCCATGCCGATGAAGGAGGCCGCCGACATCCAGTCCGCCGCCGTGGCCATGCCGTTGTAGAAGGACGGTACCTTGCGGCCGGCGACGTAGTATTCGTCGACCTGCATGGTGCGCGACATGATGCCGATCGCAGCATAGACGCCGATGGTGAAGGCGACGAAGAGATAACCGAGAATGTGGTTGGGGACGCCGGCACGCTCCAGCACGCCGATGAAAACGACAAAGGCGACAAAGCCGCCTGTATAGACACCGTAGATGCGGCCGAGATTCGAGGTGAAGTCGCCCTTCTGAGCTCCTGCAGACATGGATCCGTTCCCCCTCAATCGTCTTCGGCCATGCCGTACTTGCGATCCACCTTGTCCTGGGCCTTGGCGAACCAGAAGAGCTGGAGCACGAATACGATCAGGGAACCCTGGGCCGCCATGTAGAAGCCCATCGGGAAGCCGGCGATCTTCACGCCGTTGAGCACGACGGCGAACATGTGGATGAAGAAGGCAAAAAAGGCCCAGACGCCGAGCATGATATAGGTGAGGCGCTGGGTTTCGGCCCAGTGGGCTTTGACTTTGTCATCTGGTGGCATGGCGTTCCCCCGTTGTGACGCGCGAATACGTCTTCCACCCCGTGCCTGGGAGCGCGGGGCCGGCATCGTTACGTCGGTTTTGTTGACTAGAGCGCCCGGTAACGTGGCGGAAACCAAGGTTTCCGAGAAGGGCGACAAAAGTCTTATACCCTTAGTCGTAAGGGCCTCGGGGAGCTGTCGCGGCCGGCAGGGCCGCCAGGCCGGAACGGGACGTCGAGAGTTCATCGACGGCCGCGGCGACGATCTCCGGCGCCGCATGATGCGGCATGTGCCCGACGCCCGGCAGCAGCACGAAACGCCCCTGCGGCGCCTGCCGCGCGATCGCGGCCGAGTGGATCACCGGCGAGACGATGGCGTCGCTGTCGCCGGTGATGGCGATCACCGGCACCTGCAGGTCGCGGTAGCGCGGCGCCTGGGCGGTGACGAAATCCAGCGTTGCGGCAATGTCCTGGGAGTTGGCGCGGAAGGTCGCCGGGCGCAGCAGCAGCGCGATCTGCGCCGCATCGAGATAGCCGGGCGTGACAGGCCGCGGCGCGAAAACGCTTTCCGCCCCGCCTTCGAGCAGGTTGCTCGCCGCCGGCACGCCGACGAGCCGGGTAAAGAGCGGGCCGATCACCGGCCAGACTGTCAGATGGTGATACCAGGCGATGCCACCGGGCCAAGGATGGGTCACGGCGCCAAGCAGCACAAGGCCGCGCAGGCGATCGGGATGGTCCAGAGCCATCCGTGTCGAGGCGGCGCCGCCGAGGGAATGGGCGACGAGGACGAAGCGTTCCGGCACCACGGCGTCGATGGCGCGCATCAGGGCCTCCGCCTGGCGGGCCGGGTCGGCCATCGTATCGCCGTCGAGCCGGTCGCTCCAGCCATGGCCCGGCCGATCGAAGGCGACGAGACGGTAATGGGCGAGTTCCGGCCCCAGCGTCGCCAGCATGTCGGCATGGCTGGAGGAGGCGCCGTGGATCAGCACGACCGTGCCGCGGGAGGGCCCGTCCGGGCGGCGCTCGCGGTAATGCAGGCGGCCGGAGTCGAAGGAGACGAAGCTGCCGGTCGGCGGGTAGCGGCGGGCTGCCTGGGCGCCGAGCCATTCGGACCAGAGGATCAGGCCGGCGATGGCGAGAACGGCGATGACGAGCAGGGAGCGGATCAGCATGATGCGGATACGCGCCACAGCCCGTCGTGGTTCTGCTGTGGACTCAGGCGTCGCGACCGTCGACTTGGGTCTTGAGCGAATCGACGGCGTTCTTCACCGGCTCGAGCTGCGGATAGATTTCCAGCGCGCGGCGATAGGCGACCATGGCGCGTTTGTCGTCGCCCTGCTGGCGCAGGATCGTGCCCAGCCCCATCATCGCACCGTAATGGCGCGGCTCGCGCTTCAGCGTCTCGCCGATGTCGAGCATGGAGCGGATCGGATCGCCGGCGAGAAAGAGCGCGTTCGCCCGCTGGTTCCAGCCTTCCGCCCAGTCCGGCTCCAGGCTAATCACGCGATCGAGCAGTTCGATCGCCAATTCGAGGCGTTTTTCCTTCATTGCGGTCTGGGCCCGCGTCATCAGCAGGTCGGCTGTCGAGGAGCCGGAGCGCGCCCAGCGGCGCTGGATCAGATTGGCGATACCCTTTGCTTCCTCGGGCGAGGTCGCGGCGGCCAGCCGCTCGAAGAGCTTGTCGAGCGTCGCAGCAGGTGCGCGCGAGGGGCCGGTGGAGGCCGCGGGATTGTCGTCCCGGTCGGAGGGGGCGACAGCACCCGGCCGCTGCGGCGGGGCGGGCTGCTCCGATGGGACCGGTGCCTGGGCATCAGCCAGCGAGGGAGCGGCCACCAGCGCAACGAGAAGGGCGGCGGCCGTAAGCGAGCGCGCGATCATCATCGCGTCAGTCTAGCCGCGGCCACGGGCAGGTCAATTCACGGAGCGGCGACCCGCCAACGCAAAAAGCGGGCGCGCCCGAGGGCGTCCCGCTTTGCGATCTTCGCAGGATGGGCCGAGGGCGGGCGCAAGCCCGCCGAGGCCTCAGCCCTGGCGCGCCTTGAAGCGCTTCTGGACCTTGTTGATGATGTAGACGCGGCCCTTGCGGCGCACGAGCTGGTTGTCGCGGTGACGGGCGCGCAGCGACTTCAGCGAATTGCGGATCTTCATAATCTCAACTCCATCGATCCGCTCTGTCGAGGGGCGAACCGGTCAAAACGGAACCTGCCAAAACAAGATAAGCGACGCGGGCCGAAGCGAGCCCTCATCGACCACGCGAATGGTGCGGCTGATGCGATGCCGGCTGTATACGGATTTTTCGGAGATCGCAAGGGCGGATGGCGAGAGCGGTCAGGAAAAGCGGGGGTCGTTCTCTCGTTTCCCTCACCGTTCACGGTGGAGGGGCGGAACCAAGGTCGTGATCGCCGCGTTCCGGCTCACCATCATCCTGGGGATAGCATCATGAAGATCTCGACCATCGGTATGCTCGCTGCCGCTTCGATCGCGCTCGGCGCCTGCGGCAACACGACGGAACAGCGCATCGGCGGTGCCGCGGCCGGCGCCGGCACGGGTGCCATCGTCGCAGGCCCGGTGGGCGCAGTCGTCGGCGGTGCGGCCGGCGCCATCACCGCACCGGCCGTCGTGCGCGAAACGCGCCGCGCGACGCGCTGAGCCAGACGGCTGGCGGCCTCAGGGGTGCCAGCCGGTTTCCTCGACGGGGGCGTTCTGAGCGTCCTCGTCCTTGCGGGCCTGCTCGACATGGCTGAAGAGCGCGCGCAGCGCCGCTTCCACGCCCTCGCCCGATGCCGATGACAGCACGATCGGCATCCGCTTGGCGGCGCGCTTCAGCCGCGCGACCTGCTCCTTGAGCAGTTCCGGCGAGAGCGCGTCGGCCTTGGACAGCGCCACGATCTCCGGCTTCTCGTCCAACCCTTCGCCATAGAGACTGAGTTCTTTGCGCACGGTCTTGTAGGCCTTGCCGGCATGCTCGCTGGTGCCCTCGACGAGGTGGAGCAGCACGCGGCAGCGCTCGACATGGCCGAGGAAGCGGTCGCCGAGGCCATGGCCCTCATGCGCGCCCTCGATCAGGCCCGGAATATCGGCCAGCACCATCTCGCGCCCATCGACCCGCACCACGCCCAGTCCCGGATGCAGCGTGGTGAAGGGGTAGTCGGCGATCTTGGGCTTGGCGGCGGTCACGGTCGCCAGAAAGGTCGACTTGCCGGCGTTGGGCAGGCCGATCAGTCCGGCATCGGCGATCAGCTTCAGCCGCAGCCAGACCCAGCGCTCCTCGCCAGGCAGGCCGGGATTGGCATGGCGCGGCGCCTGGTTGGTCGATGTCTTGAAATAGGCGTTGCCGAAGCCGCCATTGCCGCCCTTGCACAGGACGAAGCGCTGGCCAGGCTCGGTCAGGTCGGCGATCAGCGTTTCGCCATCCTCGTCGAAGACCTGGGTTCCGGGCGGGACCTTGAGCACCTTGGTCTCGCCATTGGCGCCATGGCGATCGGCGCCCATGCCGTGGCCGCCGATCTTCGCCTTGAAATGCTGCTGGAAGCGGAAGTCGATCAGGGTGTTCAGGCCCTGCACGCATTCGATCACGATGTCGCCGCCGCGCCCGCCGTCGCCACCATTGGGCCCGCCGAACTCGATGAACTTCTCGCGACGGAAGGAGACGCAGCCGGCGCCGCCATCTCCCGCCTTCACATAGATCTTGGCCTGGTCGAGGAATTTCATGGGCTCTCAGTAGTGTTCGCAGGGGGAAAGGGCAATGCGGCGCCGGCGACAGCCTCACGCTGCGAGCCGCGGTGCCGCCATCTCCTCGCGCAGCGCATCGGCGAAGCGGCGTGCCGCCAGCCCCGGCTGCGGGCCCATGATCAGCCCGACCGAGAGCTCGAACAGCGCCGGCAGGCCCTCGACCGGGCCGAGCCGTCGCGCGGTCGGCGGCACGGCGCTCTCGGTGACGGCGGTGACGCAGAAGCCCGCTTCGACCGCCGAGAGCATGCCCGAGGTGTGCGAGCAGGAGAAGACGAGGCGATGATCCTTGCGGGCCTCGGCCAGCGCCGCGAGCAGGCGCGGGCGGACCCGGCAGCCCTCCGAGAACAGCGCCAGCGGCAGGGGCTCCTGCAGTTCCGGCCGGTGCCCGCGCGCCGCGATCCAGACGACCGGCTCGCGCCTGACAACATCGCCGACAGGGCGTCGCGGGTCCTGCGTCACGACCCCGAGGTCGAACTCGCCGGCCGCGACGGCGGGTTCGATCCGCTTCGAGAGGTCGCAATGGAGTTCCAGCTCGACCCGGGGATGCTCGGCGGCGAAGCGTGCGATCAGCGGCCGCAGGAACGCGTCGACATAGTCGTCCGGAATCCCGATCCGCAGCCGACCCGAGGCGCTGCTGCCGCCGAGATCATCGAGCGCCTCGCGCTGGATGGCCAGCAGGCGCCGCGCATGGGCGAGCAGCCGCTCGCCGGCCGGCGTCGGGACCACGCCGCGGCGCGAGCGTTCGAGCAGCCTGTGGCCGAGCTGGGTCTCGAGATCCTGGATGCGGACCGAAATCGCCGATTGCGTGCGTCCGAGCCGCACGCCCGCTGCGG
This sequence comes from Allobosea massiliensis, assembly GCF_042655245.1. Classification (NCBI taxonomy): domain Bacteria; kingdom Pseudomonadati; phylum Pseudomonadota; class Alphaproteobacteria; order Hyphomicrobiales; family Alloboseaceae; genus Allobosea; species Allobosea massiliensis. The sequence continues at coordinate 65,694 of NZ_JBHSLU010000045.1, forward strand.
TGAAGCCGCCGCTCTCGACCACCGCTACCAGCATGTCGAGCGCCGCCAGATCGAAATGCGTGGACATGGCGCGATCTCCGTCGATCGATTTTAAGAATGGTTAAATCAGAATAATCCGTTTTTCCGATGGATAGAAGCGGGGTAGGACGATGATCCATCGAACCGCTCGAACCTCGCGTGATCCCGGATGGAGCGAAGCGGAACTCCGGGATGACGCGAAGGTCGGATCCAAACCTCTCGAAAGCCCACCCATGTCCACCCCGGCGACCGTCATGCCCGCCCCGACCGCGCCAGCGCTTGCGATGTTCGTCGCGCTGCTCACAGGGGCGACCTGCATCGGCTTCTCGGGCGTGTTCGTGCGCTTCGCCGATGTCGGGCCGGCGGCGGCCGGGTTCTGGCGGATGATCTTCGCCCTGCCGGTGCTCGCGCTCTGGACGGGGCTGGAGCGGCGTCGTCCCGGCCAGCCGGCCGCGACCTCCGCCGCGCTGCTGCCGATCGTGCTCGCCGGTCTCGCCTTCGGCGTCGACGTCGTCCTCTACAACGCCGCGCTCGGCTTCACGACGATCGCCAACGCCTCGCTGCTCGGCAATCTCTCGCCGGTCGCGGTGGTGCTGGGCGGCTGGCTGCTCTTCGCCGAGCGTCCGAGCCGGCGCATCCTCGGCGCGCTGGCGCTGGCCATCGGCGGCGCGCTGATGCTGGTGCTGCCCAAATTGACAGCCACTTCGGCGGCTGTGCCCGGCAGCCTGTTCGGCGATAGCCTGGCGGTCGGTGCCGCGCTGTCCTACGCCGCCTACATCATGGCCGTGCGCCGCGCCCGGAATGGGGTCGATGCGGGCCGCATCAGCCTGATCTCCAGCGCGATCTGCGCGGTCTTCTGCCTCGTCGCCGCGCTGGCGCTGGGCGAGGCGATCCTGCCGTCCAGCCTGCAGGGCTGGCTCGCGGTGATCGCGCTCGGCCTCGTTTCCCACGCGCTGGGCCAGGGGCTGATCACGCTCTCGCTCGGCCAGTACGGCGCCAGCGCGGCCTCGCTCGTCATGGTCTGGCCGGCGCTGGTGTCGGTGCTCGCCGCCTGGGCGATCTTCGGCGAGCAGCCCTCTCCCGCGCAGGCCTTCGGGGGCGTCGCGATCCTCGCGGCGGTGCTGATGGTCCGCAAGGGCTGAAAGCGCGCGCCGCTAGAGCGCCGCCGCCAGCACCTCGATCTCGACCTTGAAGGCCGGGAGGGTGAAGCCCGAGACGATCATCAACGTCGAGGCGGGCGGCGGCGTGCCGACATGGGCGTCGCGCGACTCCATGTAGCCCTTCATATGGGCGCGGTCGGTGACATAGGCGTTGAGGCGCACGATGTCGGCCAGCGTCATGCCGGCCTCGGCCAGGATCGCGCCGATGTTCGCGAAGCAGAGATCGGCCTGCGCCCGGGCATCCTCGGGGATCGAGCCATCGCGGGCCATGCCGAGCTGGCCCGAGCAGGCGACGAGCCGATGGCCGGCCGGCACGGCGATGCCGTGGCTGTAGCGCGCGAAGGGCGGCGCGATCGTGGTCGGCAGCAGGGGCCGAAGCGACGCGGCAGGCGCGGGCGAAGGGGGGGACGTCATCCGGTCTCTCCTGTGGCCGCGGGATCCGATCGGGTGACGAACGGGAACCGGAGCGCGCGCGGCGGGTTCGCAAACCAGGTCGGCTGGGCTATGGACGCCCGGCACGATCATACTCATGTGACGTTCACGGGAATGATCTAGGATTCAACCATTTCCTGCGACGCGTTCGCCTGCCTGCACCGCACGATCGATCGGAACCGACGCCTCATGACCAAGAAGACCGCGACCATGGCCATGACCCTCAAGGCCGCCGGACTGCTCCCGCTGTTGGCGCTGACCGCCTGCGCCGGCTCGCAGCGCTTCGTCGGCGGCGCGCCGCAATCCTACGGGCAGCCGAGTCTGCCGCCGGCCCCGGCGATCAGCTCGGCACCAGTGATCTCGGAGCCGCTGCCGCCTCCGGGAGGCTATCCTGTCGCTTCTGCGCCTGCGGTAGGCCAGCCCGGTGCGCTGCCGCCGCCGCAGGACCCCTATTACAGCCCGTCGCCCGCCGCTCCCGGCATGCCGCAGTCGACGCCGACGGCTCCCGCGGCGCCGCAGGCCACGGATGTTCCGACGCTGCGCGGCGGTGGCGGGCAGGTCGCGACGCTCGGCGCCGGCAGCAATGCCGCCCGGCCCGCCGTGACCTCGCGCGACGGGGTGATCGGCAACTGGACGGCGCGCGAGGCCACCGGCGGGTCCTGCCGCGTCCAGCTCTCCAGTGCGCCGGCGCTCGATCTCTATCGCGCCAGCGCTGCCGGCTGCTCCAACCGTGACCTGCAGAAGGTGACGGCCTGGGACTACCGCGATGGCGAGGTCTATCTCTATCAGCAGGGCGGAACAGTGGTGGCGCGGCTGCGCACCAGCGGTGGTGGCGCCATGGACGGCGCCGTCACCAAGTCGGGCGCGGCGCTCTCGCTCAGCCGCTGAGCGGTCAGGCGCCGGCCGAGCGGCCGAACAAGGCCGGCCGCCAGAAGCGCCGCTGAAACGACAGTGCCATCGCGGCGAAGCCGCGGGCCGTGTCGAGCGCCTCGTCGAGGATGGTGAAGGGAGTCGGTCCGCCGGTGGCGATCACGCCCTCGACATCGGCATAGCCGCCGGCGAGATCGGCCTCGAACTTGCGGGCGAGACGGCGCATCGCCGCGTTCTCGGGCAGGCACGTCATGTAGAGCGTGCGGATGCTGCGGTTGCGCGCGGCGGTGATCAGCCGGCCGAAGAGCGTTCCGCCGATGCCGCGCCGACGCCAGTCGCGCTCGACGCTGAAGGCGGCCTCGCCGGTCTGGGCCATGATGTCCTCGAGACCGCGCAGCTCGGCCGCGCCGCGCACCGCGCCATCCTCGATATAGGCATAGACGAGCCCGCCGACGCCGAAGGTGGTGACCGCGTAGTTCTCGAGAAAATCGTCATTCACCGCGGTGCCGAAGCGCTCGCGGCGGGTGACCTCGTCGAGCCGCAGCAGATGGGCCTTGAAGAGGTCGCGTTCCGCGGGCCAGAGCCGACGGACTTCGCCATGGCCGGTCGTGGTGCCGGCCTTGCTGGAACGAGCCAATTGTCATCTCCTGTTGTCAGCGCTGGATGCGCGGGACCGACCAGGAGGCGATTCTTCCCTAACTCGTTTCGGAAGATGCGTCTGTTGCGCCCGATTGCAAGGGGGCGCGAGCGGCCCCGATGCAGCAATTTTCGGCATGATGAACGTCAAGACGCCGATTTGGTCGATCGGGAGCCCTATTCCCGATCGATCGGCCACTGCCTGAAGACGTCGAGGGTCTCGCAGGCGGCGGCCTGCTCCGCCAGCGCCGGCCAGCGCTCGGCCGGAACAACATCGGGGAGCGCGAAGCGGCAATAGCCCCACGCGATCGCCGCGGCGAGGTCGCTCGGCAGCAGTTCCGGGCCGTCGGTCAGCTCGCCCCGGCCCGCCGCTGCATCAAGCTGGTCCAGCGCGGTGTGGAGCTGGGACAGGATGCGCTCCTGCCAGACGGCGTCGCGCCGGTCCTCGGGCCGTCTGTGCTCATATCCCATGGCGACCGCCTTCTCCGCCGCGACGATGCCGATGCCGGTCAGCGAGAGGTCTCGCGTGCGGGCGCTCGCCTCGACCGGGCGCAGCGAGCGGCCGGCGAGATCCTCGAAATGCTGGATGATCAGCAGGGATTCGGCGATTACCGTGCCATCGTCCGCGATCAGGGTCGGTGCCTTGATCAGCGGGTTGATGGTCCGAAACTCGTCCATGTGCCGCAGCACCGAGACCGAGCGGTGCTCGAACTCCAGTCCGAGCAGTGTGCCCGTGACCGCGGCGCGGCGGACATAGGGGCTGTCGAGCATTCCCACGAGCAGCATGGGCGGCCTCCTCAGAATCGGACCCGCAGAGTGCCGGCTCAGCGCCATCGAGCCACGCGAAATCGGGTGATGGGGCCGATCACGCCGGCTGATGGGCCTCCGCCTCATCCTCGAACTCGGGCGTAAAGCCGAGCGTGACGCCGCGCTCGCGCGCCGCGGCCTGGCAGGGGTCCCAGTAGGGCGCGCCGCCGAAGCGCTCGACCAGCAGGTCGATCAGCACGCGGACCTTGCCCGGCACATAGGCTCCTGGCGGCCGCACGACGAAGAGGGCGTGTTCCTGTAGCGGGAACTCCCAGAGCAGCGGCTCCAGCGCGCCGTCGCGAATGGCGTCGCTCGCGATGAAGGTCGGCAACTGCACGATGCCGAGCCCGGCCTTGGCCCACTCCATCAGCGTCTCGCCGCTATCGGAGCGCAAGCGCCCGGCGGGTCGCACCGAGACGCGACGCCGGCCGACCCGGAAGGTCCAATCCGGCTGGCTGGTGCCGGTGTAGAGCAGGCAGTCATGGCCGGCGAGGTCGGCCGGCGTGGCGGGCCGCCCCCGCGCAGCGAGATAGGCCGGGCTCGCCAGGATGACGCCGTGGATCGGCGCGATCCTGCGGGCGATCAGGCTCGAATCCTTCAGCGTGCCGATGCGGATGGCGGCGTCGAAGCGCTCGCCGATCAGGTCGACATAGCGGTCGCTGGCTTCGACATCGAGTTCGAGGCCGGGATGGCGCCGGGCGAGTTCGCCCAGGATCGGCGCGACATGGCGGTTGCCGAAGGTGAGTGGCATCGACAGGCGCAGCCGCCCGACGACCCCGCCTGACTGCTGCGCCACCGCATCCCGGGCCTCGGCCAGATCGGCCAGGATGCGCTCGCCGCGCGCCTTGAATTCGAGCCCCGCCTCGGTGGCGGCAATGCCGCGCGTCGTGCGGCTCAGCAGGCGCGTGCCGAGGTCGGCCTCGAGCCTCGCGATGCGGCGGCTGATGATCGACTTGGACAGGCCGAGCCGCTGCCCGGCACGCCCGAAGCCGCCGCTCTCGACCACGGCGACGAAGCTGCGGATGTCGTCGAGCTCGGACATGAGGGCGTTCCTCGCAATGCAACAGTCTGGTGCGCAGAGCGGGCATTCCGTTGCTGGACGCGTGCCGCTACATCGACGGCATCGAACCCGTTCCCGGTTGCAGGATCAAGCACCATGTCCCATCTTCTCGTCATCAACAGCAGTGCCGCCGGTGCGGCTTCGGTCTCGAAGCAGCTCATCGACGAGACGGTCGCCCGCCTGCGTGCCGCCGACCCGGCGCTGGTCGTGGTCGAGCGCGATCTCGGCGCCAACCCGGTGCCGCATCTCACGATCGATTCCACGGCGGCGATCCGTGGCGCGGAGCCGGCCAACGACGCGCAGCGTGCCGCGAAGGCCCTCTCGGACTCGCTCGTCGCCGAGCTGAAGGCGGCCGACACCCTGATCATCGGCGCACCGATGTATAATTTCGGCATCCCCTCGACGCTGAAATCCTGGTTCGACCATGTGCTGCGGGCCGGCGTGACCTTCAAATATGGCGAGAGCGGCCCGGTCGGCCTGCTCGAAGGCAAGCGCGCCATCGTCGTCGAGAGCCGCGGCGGCCTCTACTCCTCCGGCCCGACCCAGGCGCTGGATTCGCAGGAGCCGCATCTGCGCACGATGCTGGGCTTCATCGGCATCAAGGATGTCACCTTCGTTCGTGCCGAAAAGCTCGGTTATGGACCGGAAGCGCGCGAACAGGCGATCAACGACGCCAAGGCGGAGCTCGCCCGCGTCGCCTGACGCGGCTGCCGCGAGCGCCAAAGAAAAAGGGCTCTCCGGATCACCGGGGAGCCCAAGTCGTATCGGGAGGTCTCGAAACGGTGGAGGCGGCACGCCCGGGGTTCCTGGGCCCCGGGAAGGCCGGATCAGTAGTAGCCGCAGACGCGGCGGTAGCCGACGACCTCGCCATAGCGGTTGATGCGCTCGACCATGTCGCACTGGCGCACCGGGGCGTAGCCGTAGTAGCCGTGAGCATAGGCCGGGCGGGTGGCGGCGGCGACCAGCGCACCGGCGGCGATCGCGCCCACGATGCCGGCGCCGATGGCCGGGCCGCGGCCGTAACCCCAGTAGCGCGGGCGCGCTTCGGCGGACGTGGCGGCGAGCGTGGTGGCGAGGGTCAGCGCGGCGAGGGTGCCGGTCGCGATCATCTTGAAGCGGGTCATCGTCAGGGTCTCCCTGAGGCTTCGGGAGCGAACCATTCGCCCTCCATGCCTCTTGGTCGCGGCCGGTGGCGGGGAGGTTCAAGGCGAGGTCGCATTTTTTCCCGTCGGCGCCGGCGTGATCTCAGCCGGCCGTGACGCGGCGCCAGAAGCTCGACGAGAAACCCGGGTCGACATGGGCGGAGAAGTCGCGCCAATGCGGGAAGGAGGCCGCGAAGGTCGCAGGCGACATCCGCGCATCCTTGTAGGGGTTGACGCGCCCGCCGGCCGCGAGAGTCACGGCATCCAGTTCAGCGAGCAGGCGCTCGGTGCGGGCGCCGCGGTTGGGGAAGTCCAGCGTCAGGGTCGCCCCCGCGATGGGGAAGGACATCATCCCGGGCGAGGGCACGTCGCCGAAGAGCTTCAGTACGGTCAGGAAGGAGGCTTCGCCCGCCGCGAGCGTTCGGCGCAGCATCTCCTCCACGGCCTGCCGGGCGTGTGCCATCGGAATCGCGCACTGGAACTGGCGCAAGCCCCCCGGGCCGTAGGCGCGGTTCCAGTGGGCGACGCGGTCCAGCGGATAGAAGAAGGGGCGGTAGGGAATGCGGCGCGGCTCGGGCGAGCGCGGCTGGGCGGCCCGGTAGAGCCAGTTGAAGGCGCGCAGCGTCAGCCCGTTGATCAAAGGGATCGGCGGCTGGATGGGAAAAGTCAGGCGGCGTGTCGGGCGGGGCTCAGGGTCTTCCGAAGCCGGGGCGTGATTGGCGCGGAAGAAGACGCCGCGGCCGAAATCACGCCCCGATGCGAGCGAATCGATCCAGGCGACGGTGTAGTCATGCGTCGCGTCGGATGCGGCCGCGATGGCGAAGAAGTCGTCGAGCCCGCCGAAGCGGATCGCTTCCTGCCGCATCTGCGCCGAGGCGACCGGCATGAGCTGGAGCGTCACCTGCGTGACGAGCCCGGTGAGCCCCATGCCGCCGATGGTAGCGGCGAAGAGATCCGTGTTGAGGTCGGGCGCACAGGTCAGGCGCTGCCCGTCCGAGCGGACGAGTTCGAAGGCGCGGACATGGCGGCCGAAGGTGCCGGCGCGATGGTGATTCTTGCCGTGGACATCGTTGGCGAGGGCGCCGCCGATGGTGACGAAGCAGGTTCCCGGCGTGACGGGCGGGAACCAGCCGGCCGGCACCACGACGTTCAACAGGTCGTCGAGCAGGACGCCGGCCTCGCAGGTCACGACACCGCTCTCGCGATCGAAGGCGAGGATGCGGTCGAGGCTGCGGGTCAGAATCAGCCGCCCGCCGTCGTTCAGGCAGGAATCGCCATAGGATCGGCCGTTGCCATAGGCGAGCACGGCGCCGTCTTGCGGTGCGGGCTCGGCGATCCAGGCGTCGGGCTGAAGCAGGCGGCTGTCGCGCGCGCGCAGGCCGCCCCAGGAGCCGGGCGCGGGGCGCGGGGCGGTCACGGGAGCAGGGTCGCTGCGATCATGATCACGACGACGGCCGCGCCGGTGACCTGGCTGCGCCAGTCGCGGATCATGAACACCAGCGGATCGTCCGGCACCTGGCCGCGACGGGCGAGGAACCAGATCCGCGCCATCTGGTAGAGAATGATCGGGCAGATCAGCCAGATCAGCTCGGGATGGCGATAGAGTTCCTTGACGGCGGCGCTGTCGACATAAAGCGCCATGATCAGCGCGCAGGTGCAGCCCGAGGCCATGCCGAGCTGCGACAGCGCCTCGATGTCCTCCGCATGATAGCCGCGGCCGGCCTTCTTCAAGCCCGACTGGTCTTGCGTGATGCGCAGCTCGGCATAACGCTTCACCAGAGCCAGGCTGAGGAACAGGAACATCGAAAACGCGAGGAGCCATGAGGAGAGCGGGATGGCGGCTGCGGCGTTGCCGGCGAGAATGCGCAGCGTGTGCAGCGCGGCGAGCCCGAGCACATCGACTAGCAGCTTGCGCTTGAGCACGAAGAGATAGGCCAGCGCCAGGACGAGATAGGCGCCGAGCGCCATCACAAAGAGCTGAGGCCGGGGCAGGAGCCACGACAGCGCGAAAGAGGTGATGACCAGGAGTGGCACGGCTGCATAGGCCTGCGCCTCGCTGATTTCGCCGGCCGCGAGCGGCCGCTTGCATTTGGTGGGGTGGCGCCGGTCGGCCTCGACATCGACGATGTCGTTCAGGAGGTAGATGGCCGAGGCGAGCAGGCTGAAGGCAAGGAACGCGACGGCGCCGTGGCCGAGCGCGGCAACATCGAACACGTCATGGTTCAGGAGGATCGGAACAAAGACCAGCCCGTTCTTGAGCCAGTGATGCGGGCGCATCGCCCTGATCATCTCTTTCGCCGACATGATCTCGTCTTTCCCTCCCACGCGTCGTTACTGCAGCCGGCGGGTCCGAAAGACGGTTCCGGGCGAGCATCAGGCAGCCTTACGCCGTTCTGGCGCCTGCCTTCCTCGCCGATAAATCCTAAACCTCCGTGGATGACTGTGACGGCGGACCGCGATTTGACGCGGATGCTTAACGGCGCCCTGACGGGGCAGCGCCGTTCTGCGGCGCCCCGTCAGGGCTCAGGCAGAACAGGCCGCCCCGTTTCAGGCCTTGGCGGCGCTGGCCGCGACGTCGATATTCGCGACAAGTTCGGCGTCGAGGCCGAGCGACGCGGCCAGGCCGGCGAGGAAGTCCTTCTCCTTCGGCGTGTCCGGATTGATGGCAATTCGCGCGGCCGTGTAGATCTGTGCCGCGACTTCGGGGCTCTGGGCGCCCTGGGCCAGCGCCTCGATCGAGGCCGGACTGGCCATCTCGCCCTCCAGCCATTCATTGGCTTCCTGATCGAACCCCGCCTCGCGAAGGCCGCCGAGAATGGCGGTGCGCTCCTCCGCGTCGATGGCGCCGTCGGCTGCGGCTGCGGCGATCATGGCCCGGATGAAGAGCAGTGCGGTGGCCTCGCTCGCGGCCTCCGACTCAAAGCCGGTGCCGCGCGGCGGCGGCAGGAGCTCGGGATTGCCGACCTCGAGCAGCGGCTTGCCGGACTGGTAGTTCTGATAGGCCTTGTAGGCGAGGCCGCCGATCAGGGCCATGCCGCCGAGCCTGGCGGCGGAGCCGATCACCGCCCGGCCGCTGGAGGTGCCGAAGACGAGTGCGCCGAGGCCGCCGAGCACGGCGGTCGCCATCGCCGGGTTCTTGTCGAACATCGCCTTGGCCTGGGCCAGCACATCCTGCGCCGAGCGACCGCCCGTGACCTGGCCGACGACGTCGCCTGCCTTCTGCTGAACGCCGGTCTGGCGGGCGGCGTCCCCGACACCCTGGGAGGCCTGGGTCAGGATCTGCCCGGCCATCCCGGCGAGGCCACCGAGGCCACCGCCCTGCTGCACCTTGCCGGCCAACCCACCGAGAATCTGCCCGAGCGATCCGGTCTGGCCCTGGCCGCCGGGCTTGCCGGCCTGCGTGCCGGCGCTGACGAGGGCATCGAGAAGCGACTTGGCGTTGAACATCGGGCTCTCCTCCGGTCGGCGCCGGAGTTTCGGGCGCCCGCAGCGCATCTAGGAACGATGTCGCCCGATCGCCAGTGAGACCGTGCCGGAGTGCGGCATCGGTTCGCGGCCGCAAGCCATGTCAGGGCTGGAGGCGTCGCAGCATCAGCGGCGCGCCGACGGCCGGGTCCTTGCGCCACAGGCCGTCCTCGAAGACCAGATCGACGCTGTGGCCCTTGCGCGCGAGCAGACTCAACCGGCCGGCCTCATAGCGCCAGCCGGCAGGATCGAAAATCGTGATGCCGGTATCCGCACATTGCCCCTCGAAGCCCGCGGTCGCAGGACGCCCCTCGGCGGCAGGCGCGAGGCGAAGACGGCAGGCTTCGCGGCCCGGCTGCCGCATCAGCGCATAGAGGCCGGGCAGCGTGTCTGGCGCGGGCGCCCTGGCGGGATCGACGATGGTCGGGCGCTGGGCGGCCGTTGCCGCGGCTTCGGCGGGGCTCGGCGGAGACCGTGGCGCCGCGCGGGCGAAACCGGCAGCGTCGAGCGCGTAGTCCCTGCCATCGGAGCCGCGGCCCTGGCGGCGCGTGCTTGCGGCGGGGCCGAACCGGATGACAGGCTTGCCGCCGGCATCGCTCAGCGAAATCCCGCCATCGGGCGTCGGCGACCAAGCGGTGACGCCGTCGAGGATCGGCAGAGCGCGCCGGCAGGTGGCGGGAAAGCGGATCTGGCGCCCCAGTCCCGCGGCTTCCGCTCCCAGCGTGACCGTGCATTGGCGCGGGGCGCCGACCTGCTCGAGCGTCCAGGCGCCGAGCAGGGATGCGATGGCGGCCGGGGCCCGGTCCGCCCCGCGCGGCAGCGGCGGAGCCTGCGCCGCGGCGGCCTGGCCCCAGAGAGCCAGACCGACCAGGGCGAGCGCGCGTCGCAGCCCGCCGGCCAACCCGCTCAGCCCTTGGGCCAAGGCGTCTCGGCGACGGGCGTCAGCGGACCTTTGCCCTCGAACCAGGAGACGAGGTTGTCGACGACGAGCTGGCCCATCTGTTCACGGGTGTGGACCGAGGCCGAGCCGACATGCGGCAGAAGCACGACATGATCGATCGCGATCAGCTCGGCCGGTACGCGCGGCTCGTCCTCGAAGACATCGAGGCCGGCGGAAAGGATGGTCTTGTCGCGCAGCGCCGCGATCAGCGCCTGCTCGTCGACGACGGTGCCGCGGCCGACATTGATCAGGATGCCGTCGGGGCCCAGCGCCTTCAGCACCTCCGCATTGATGATGTGGTGGGTCGAGGCACCGCCGGGGGCGACCGAGATCAGCGTGTCGACATCGGCCGCCATCTCGACCAGCGAGGGGTAGTAGCGGTAGGCGACGTCCGCCTGGCGCGAGCGGCCATGGTAGACGACCGGCAGCCCGAACGCCTCGACGCGCTGCGCCACGGCCTTGCCGATTCGGCCGAGGCCGACGATGCCGACCTTACGCTTGCGCAGCGAGGTGGTCAGCGGATAGGGCGCCTTGAGCCACTTGCCCTCGCGCAGATACCGATCGACCTGCGGCAACTGGCGGACGGTTGCGATCAGCAGGCCGATGGCGAGATCGGCGACCTCATCGGTGAGAACGTCGGGCGTGTTCGACACGACCAGGCCGCGGCGTCCGGCCTCGGCGGCATCGACATTGTCGTAGCCGACGCCGAAATTGGCGATCATCTCGAGCTTCGGCAGCGCGTCGAACAGCGCCCCGTCGATGCGGACATGGCCGCCGCCGGCGATGCCGCGGACCTTGTCCGCGACCTCGCGCAGGAAGGCCGCCTTGTCCTCGGCCTTCCAATATTCGTGCACAGTGAAGCGCGCCTTCAGCTGGTCGGCCGCATAGGCCATCATCGGGCCGGTCATCAGAATGTGGGTGGCGTCTGGCCGTGTCATGGGAGCGTTTCCAAAGGCTTCTGAGAGGAGGGGCGGCTTGATCGGGTCCGGGTGAATCGATTAAATGCGCTTCTCGGCGGTCGATGGGATGCCCGGTCGATCTTGTCCAGCCATGGGCCATTCCACCACGCCGGACCGACCCGCGGAAGTCGCGCGGACGCATTTATAATATGACTTAATCACGCGCTTTTCTGAATGGCGGCCGCTGAAAGAGGCGTCAGCATCGCCAGCGTGGTGTTCAAACTGTCGATCACCAGAGCCTTCATCCGGGCTGCCGCGAGTTCGCCGTCGCGCTGGACGATCGCATCCAGGACACGCTCGTGATCGACCAGCGAGGCGACGAAGAACTCGCGGTCGTCGATCGATTTCAGCAGCAGCGACCATTGCAGCGTGGCCGCGACGGCGCTGGAGAGGCACATCAGCGTGGCATTGTGGGAGGCCGCGAAGACCGCCTCGTGAAAGGCGAGGTCGGCCCGGATCGTGACGTCGTCATAGGGCTGATTCTCGGCCATGCCGCGATAGGCGGCCTCGATCCGCGCGATGTCGGCCGGGGTGCGCCGCTGCGCCGCCAGCCGCGCTGCCGCGGGCTCGGCGAAACGCCGCAACTCGAAGAGATCGCGGATGAATTTTTCGTTCGGGTCGGCTTCGAAATGCCAGGCCAGCACATCGGGATCGAGCAGATTCCAGCTCTCGCGCGGTGCGGCGCGCGTGCCGCTCTTGGGCCGCGCCTCGACCAGCCCCTTGGCCGTGAGCACCTTCACCGCCTCGCGATAGGCGGTGCGCGAGACCGAGATGTCGCCCCGCAGATCGTCCTCGTCGGGCAGCACTTCGCCGGCCTTGACGGCCCCTGTGATGATGGCGACGGCAAGCTTCTGCGCGACCTGACCGAAGAGTCGGTCCGGGTTGAGCGTGGTCGGCCGCGAATAGTCGCGCACCCTCATCGTCAGGCTCCTCCTCCTCCCCCGGGTCCGGCGCTTGACACGCCTGCATGTATGGTATGACTTTATCGCAGATGAAGGCCGGTGCAAGCGACCGTTCCTCTCCGGAACGGGGTGGTGCTTAGCCGACCGCAACCTTCATCGATCGGTCGCAACAGGCCGATAGACGATGCGGCCCGGACCCCGCCCGACAGGGTGGATCACCGGGTCCACGGGGAAACGACGACGAGGAGACAGGCCCGATGGCCTCAGTGCAGATTGCCGACGTGCGCAAGGCGTATGGCGCCACCCAGGTGATTCACGGTGTCGACATCGACATCGAGGACGGCGAGTTCGTCATCCTGGTGGGCCCGTCGGGCTGCGGCAAGTCCACCCTCCTGCGCATGATCGCGGGACTCGAGAACATTTCGGGCGGGGAGATCCGCATCGGTCCGCGCGTCGTCAACGACGTGCCGCCGAAAGAGCGCGACATCGCGATGGTGTTCCAGAACTACGCGCTCTATCCGCACATGACGGTGGCCGACAACATGGCCTTCTCGATGAAGCTGCGGAAGGCTCCGAAGGAGGAGATCGCCGACCGCGTCGGCAAGGCGGCCGCCATCCTCGGACTCGAAAAGCTGCTCGACCGCTATCCGCGCCAGCTCTCCGGCGGCCAGCGCCAGCGCGTCGCCATGGGTCGCGCCATCGTGCGCGATCCGCAGGTCTTCCTGTTCGACGAGCCGCTCTCCAATCTCGATGCCAAGCTGCGCGTGCAGATGCGCACCGAGATCAAGGAGCTGCACCAGCGCCTGCGGACGACCACGGTGTACGTTACGCACGACCAGATCGAGGCCATGACCATGGCCGACAAGATCGTCGTGATGCATGACGGCATCGTCGAGCAGATCGGTGCCCCTCTCGATCTCTACGACCGACCCGCCAATCTCTTCGTCGCGGCCTTCATCGGCTCGCCCTCGATGAATCTGCTCAACGGCAAGATCACACCGGCCGGGTTCGAGACGGAGGGCGGCGTCGTCTGGCCGATCGGCACGCATCCGCCGGGTTCCGACGGCAAGGCGGCGGTTCTCGGCATCCGGCCCGAGCATATCCAGCTCGACGAGAACGGCCTCAAGGCCGAGGTCGTCGTGGTCGAGCCGATGGGGTCGGAGACCCAGGTCGTCGTCCGCTGCGGCGGGCAGAGCCTCACCTGCGTGTTCCGCGAACGCATCACCGCCAAGCCGGGCGAGCTGATCGGGATCACGCCCGACATCAATGTCACGCATCTCTTCGACGCCGGCACGGGGAAGAGCCTGGCTGCGTGACGGGATCATTCGGGCTCACGGGGGATAAACCCCCGGGGCACGATGTAGCGCAGGGCCGCATGGGGCGTTCCAGACCCCGGGCCGAACAACCGAGTCCATGGGAGGACGCTGATGACCAAACCGACACGACGTTCCGCATTGAAGGGTCTCGCCGGCGTGGCGGGTGCTGGCGCCCTCGTCGGCTCCGGCATGACCGAATGGGCCAAGGCCTGGGCTCAGGCTTCGCCCTTCAAGCCCGAGGCGGGCGCGGCCCTCAACCTGATGCGCTGGCGCCGCTTCGTCGTCGCCGAGGACGAGCAGTTCAACAAGATCGTCGCGGCCTTTACTGCGGCCACGGGCGTGCGCGTCACCGTCACCTCCGAATCCTTCGACGATATGCAGCCGAAGGCCTCCGTCGCGGCCAATACCGGCACCGGCCCGGACATCTTCTGGTCGCTCTATTCGACGCCGCATCTCTTCCCGAACCGCTGCGTCGACGTCAGCGACGTCGCCGACTATCTCGGCAAGAAGTATGGCGGCTGGGTGCCGGTGGCCGAGGCCTATGGCAAGCTCGGCAACAAGTGGATCGCGATCCCCGCCGCGATCAACGGCGGCTACATCAACTACCGGGTCTCGCAGATCAAGGCGGCGGGCTTCAACGAAGTGCCGAAGGATACGGCGGGCTTCCTAGAGCTCTGCAAGGCGCTGAAGGCCAAGAACACGCCGGCCGGCTTCCCGCTCGGGCGCGCCACCGGTGACGGCAACTCCTATGCCTACTGGCTGCTGTGGTCCCACAACGCCGCGCAGGTCGATGAGAACAGCAAGGTGATCATCCGCTCGCCGGAGACGGAAGCGGCGCTCAACTACGCGAAGTCGCTCTACGACACCTTTATCCAGGGCACGGCTGCCTGGAACGACGCCTCCAACAACCGTCTGTTCCTCTCGGGCGAACTGGCGCTGACCGCCAACGGCATCTCGATCTATGCCGCGGCCAATGCGTCCAACGATCCGAAGCAGAAGGAGATCGCGGCGGATATGGATCATGCCTACTGGCCGATCGGCCCGGCGGGCCGGCCGACCGAGATCCAGCTCTGCTTCCCGATGATGGCGATGACCTACTCGAAGTTCCCGAACGCCTGCAAAGCGTTCATGGCCTTCATGCTGGAAGCCGAGCAGTTCAACCCGTGGCTGGAGGCTGCCGCCGGCTACCTCACGCACACGCTGAACGCCTTCGACAACAACCCGGTCTGGACGAAGGACCCGAAGAACACGGTGTTCCGCGACGCCTCCAAGCGCAGCCTCGTCGCCGGTTATCGCGGCAAGCTCGACGAGAAGGCGGCGACGGCGATGGCCGACTTCATCGTCGTCGACATGTTCGCAAGCTTCTGTACCGGCCGCGAGACTGCCGCCGGCGCGATGCAACTCGCCGAACGGCAGCTGCAGCGCATTTATCGCTGACGAACCCCATCCGGCCGGCGTCGTCGCCGGCCGGAGCGCCCTAAGGGCGCCGGGGACCGACGTTCATCAACATCTGCGGGCCTCCTCCCCGGCGACGGTCGCGTCACCGGGGAGGGTGGCACCCCTTTATCGAGGAAGCGCTCGCGATGGCTGCAGGCTCGTTCGCCGCTCCGCCGGAGACCACCGCCTGGTCGCGGCTGATGGTCAACCGCAACTGGCTAGGCTTCTGGTTCATGGTTCCGACCATGATCTTCCTGTTGCTGTTCCTGGCCTGGCCGCTCGTGCTCGGCATGTGGATGAGCATGACCGACATGCGCATCGGCCGCGGCGGCGTGTTCATCGGGCTCGAGAACTACCAGTTCCTGCTCGACGACCGGGATTTCATCAACGCGACCGTCTTTACCCTCGTCTACACGGCGGTGGCGTCGGTGGTGAAGTTCGCGGTCGGCCTGTATCTGGCGATCCTGCTGAACAACCACATGCCGTTCAAGGCGTTCATCCGCGCCATCGTGCTGATCCCCTTCATCGTGCCGACCGTGCTGTCGGCGGTGGCGTTCTGGTGGATCTTCGACACGCAGTTCTCGATCTTCACCTGGCTGCTGCAGAAGGCGGGCATCCTCGACAAGGGGCAGTACATCAACTGGCTCGGCGACCCCTTCCTGGCGCAGTGCAGCGTGATCTTCGCCAATATCTGGCGTGGCATTCCCTTTATCGCGATCACGCTCCTGGCCGGCCTGCAGACCGTGTCGCCCTCGCTTTACGAGGCCGCGACCCTCGACGGCGCCTCGGGCTGGCAGCGCTTCCGCTTCGTCACCTATCCGCTGCTGACGCCGATCATCGCGGTGGTGATGACCTTCTCGGTGCTGTTCACCTTCACCGATTTCCAGCTGATCTGGGCCATGACCCGCGGCGGCCCGGTCAATGCAACGCAGCTGATGGCGACGCTGTCCTATCAGCGCGGCATCCTGGGCGGGCGGCTCGGCGAGGGGGCGGCGATCGCCACCGCCATGGTGCCGTTCCTTCTGGCCGCGATCATGGTGAGCTGGTTCGGCCTTCAGCGCCGCAAGTGGCAGCAGGGAGAGAGCAATGACTGACGCCGCCCTGAAATCCGGCACCACCCCGGGGACGCTGTCCGACCATCGCGAGGGCATGGCCTATCTCGAGACGCTGCCGCGGAAGCTGGTGACCGTCTACATGCCGCTCGCGATCATCCTCTTCGTGCTGCTGTTCCCGTTCTACTGGATGGTGATCACCTCGATCAAACCGGACTCGCAGCTGCTCGACCTCGACAACAGCAATCCGCTCTGGGTCAGCCAGCCGACCTTCCAGCACATCTACAAGCTGCTCTTCGACAGCGCCTATCCGCGCTGGCTGCTGACGACGATGACGGTCGCCACCGCCGCCACCTTCCTGTCGATCTTCGCGAGCGTGCTTTCGGCCTATGCGATCACCCGCATTCGCTACAAAGGCGCGGCGACGGTCGGCGGGCTGATCTTCCTCGCCTATCTCGTGCCGCCCTCGATCCTGTTCATCCCGCTCTCGGCGGTGATCCACGCCTATGGGCTGTTCGACACGCCGTTTGCGCTGATCCTGACCTATCCGACGATCCTGATCCCGTTCTGCACCTGGCTGCTGATGGGCTATTTCAAGACCATTCCCTATGAGCTGGAGGAATGCGCCCTGATGGATGGGGCGAGCCGCTGGCAGATCCTCGTCAAGATCGTGCTGCCGCTGGCGATCCCCGGGCTGATCTCGGCCTTCATCTTCGCCTTCACCCTGTGCTGGAACGAGTTCATCTACGCGCTGACCTTCATTTCCTCGGACCACAACAAGACGGTGCCGGTGGCGATCATCTCCAACTTTGTCGACGGCGACATCTTCCGCTGGGGCTCGCTGATGGCGGGTGCGCTGATCGGCTCGCTGCCGCTGGTGATCCTCTACGCCTTCTTCGTCGAGCATTACGTGTCGGCGATGACGGGAGCGGTGAAGGAGTAAGGTCCCCGCGGCGCGGGTGGTTCCCGCCTGCGCCGCCATGCGGAGCGCGACGGTGAGACCGCACGGATCGGCGCTCGCCTCGCGGGGCGCGATCGTCCAGTCTCGCGACCTGACCCTGGACGGCGCCTGAAGGCGCCGGGGGACGTCAACAGAGGACCTGATCACAAGATGCCGACCTCCATCGCCTTCGTCGGGCTCGGCGCCATGGGCGCGCCGATGGCCGAGAACCTCGTCAAGCGTCAGTTCCGTGTCACCGGATTCGACATGCGTGAGAGTGCGCGCGAGGCGCTGGTCGCCGCCGGCGGCCACGCGGCGGAGAGCGCCGCGGCTGCGGCTGCGGGTGCCGAGGCGCTGGTGCTGATAGTGGTCAACGCCGCCCAGGCGCGCGTCGTGCTGTTCGAGGGCGGGGCGCTAGAGGCGCTTGCGCCCGGCGCCGTCGTCATCCTGATGGCGACCTGCCCGCCCGGCGAGGTCGAGGCGATCGCGACGCAGGTCACGGCGAGCGGTCGGCGCTTCGTCGATGCGCCGGTTTCGGGCGGCGTCGTCGGAGCGCGGGCCGCGACACTGTCGATCATGGTCGGCGCGCCCGATGCCAGCTTCGCCGTGGCGAAGCCGATTCTCGATGCGATGGGCGACAAGGTCTTCCATGTCGGCCAGTCCGCGGGGCAGGGCGCGACGGTGAAGACGGTCAACCAGTTGCTCTGCGGCGTGCACATCGCGGTCGCTGCCGAGGCGCTGTCGCTCGCCGAGAAGGCCGGCATCGACGGGCGCGTGCTGTTCGAGATCATGGGGGGGTCTGCCGCCTCCTCCTGGATGCTGAAGGATCGCGGACCGCGCATGCACGAGGCCGAGCCGACGGTTTCCAGCGCCGTCGACATCTTCGTCAAGGACCTGTCGATCGTGCTCGATGCCGGCCGGGCGGCGCGCACAGCGCTGCCGCTGGCGGCCGCAGCACACCAGATGTTCCTGGCAGCGTCGGGGCTCGGCCATGGCGGCCGCGACGATTCGCAGGTGGTGCGGGCCTATCGCGCGCTCAACGCCAAGCCGGCAAACGATGCCTGAGCCGCCGCCTGCGTCAGCCGCGGGGCGTCGTCGTCGTGCCGCGGATGACGAGCGCCGGCGTCAACAGATGGCGCCGGGGCGGGGCGTCCGGATCCGCGATGCGGCTGATCAGGAACTCCGCCGAGGTGCGGCCCATCCCGTCCTGGAAGTTCCGGATCGTGGTCAGGGCAGGGTACCACTGCGCCGCCTCCTGCACGTCGTCGCAGCCAATGATCGAGAAGTCGATGCCGGCCTCTCGGCCGCGATGGCGCAGGCCGAGCATCGCGCCGAAGGCGGCGAGGTCGTTCATGCAGACGGCGGCTGTCGGCGGATCGGCCGCGTCGAGCACCGCGTGCATGCCCTTCAAGCCGTTCTCCCGCGTGCCGTAGCCGGAATAGACCAACGCCGGATCGAGCGTCAGACCATGGCGCGCCAGGGCCTCGCAATAGCCGCGATAGCGATTGCGCCCGGTCGAGATGCGCTCATTGGCGCAGATGAAGGCAATACGGCGATGGCCGAGGCCGATCAGATGCTCCATCGCGAGCGTGGTGCCATGGCGGTCGTCCGAGCCGACGAAGTCCAATGCGGGCGTGATCTCGCGGGACAATTGCACGATCGGCACGCCGGCGGCGGCGAGATGGGCGAAGGTCTCGGCGGTCGAGCCGCCCGCGGCGCAGAGGATCATGCCATCCGGCCGGTATTCCTTCAGCGTGGTCAGCACCCGGTCCTGGCGCTCGAGATCCTCGCCATAGGTGCCGAGCAGGATCGAGCGGCCATGGGCCGTGGTGGTCTCTTCGATGGCGGCGAGGAGTTCGGCGAAATAGGGGTTGGTGATGTCGTGAAAGCCGACGCCGAGGATGTTGGTGCGGTCGGTGCGGAGCGACGCGGCGCTGCGGTTGTAGCTGTAGCCCATGTCGCGGGCCATCTGCTGGACGCGGCCACGCGTTGCCTCAGCCACCAGTGGCGACCCGCGCAGAGCGAGCGACACCGTCGCGGTCGAGACCGCCAGCCGGTCCGCGATGATCTGCAGCGTGACGCGGCTGCGAGGGCCCGCAGCGGCCGCCGGCGGCTTGAGGGATTGCCCTGCCCCGCTGGGCCCGCTGTTGGTCATGACGCTCTTCTCCGGCGTCGGAAACACGAGCTTGCGACCGGTTCGGGGTCGGGCGTTCCGTCACGTCGATCCGTCATTCTCATATAAACTGGAGAAATTGAAGATGAGTGCAACCAAAGAATCAGTCGGATTCATCGGCGTCGGGTTGATGGGGCAGGGCATGGCCCAGAGCCTTCTCAACAAGGGCTTTCCCCTCACCGTCATGGGGCATCGCAACCGCAAGCCGGTCGAGACACTCGTGGCCGGCGGCGCCAGGGAAGCCAAGACCCCTCGGGAGCTCGCCCAGAACGCCACCATCATCTTCCTGTGCGTGACGGGTTCGGCGCAGGTCGAGGCCGTGGTGAACGGGCCGGACGGTATCGTCGCAGGTGCCGCACCGGGCACGGTCGTCGTCGACTGCTCGACCTCCGACCCGACGGTGACAGTGCGGATCGCTGCGGAACTCGAGGCCAAGGGCCTGCATCTGGCCGATGCGCCGCTCGGCGGGACGCCGGCCCAGGCCGCGCTCGGTCAGCTCTCGGCGATGGTCGGGACGACGCCTGAGGTGTTCGCGCGGATCAAGCCGGCGATCGAGGCCTGGGCGGCGAAGGTGGTGCATCTCGGCCCGGTCGGCGATGGCCACAAGATGAAGCTTCTGAACAACTTCCTCTCGATGGGCTATGCGGCGATCTATGCCGAGGCGCTGACGCTGGCCTCGAAGATCGGCATCACGCCGCAGACCTTCGACAGCGTTCTGCGCGGCAGCCGGATGGATTGCGGCTTCTACCAGACCTTCATGCAATATGTGCTGGAGCGGGACCGCGACGCGCACAAATTCACGCTCGTCAACGCGCTGAAGGATGTGCGCTATCTAGAGAGCGTGGCGAACGCAGCAGGCGTGCCGAACCCGATCGGCAATGCCGTCAAGAACAGCTTCGCCCGTGCGGTCGCCGCGGGGAAGAGCGACGATTACGTGCCGATGCTGTCGGACTTCATCGCCGCCGAGAACGGCGTGTCGCTCGGCCGGAAGGGCTGAGGCCGCCCGCCCGGTTCAGGGGCGACCGGCCAGCGACGGCGCGGCGAGACGGGCCGCGAGGCTCTCGCCGAGGCCGATGCTGGCGATCCCCGCGGGAAAGGCGAGGTCGCCCTGCGGCGGCTTGGGCGGCCGTGTCGTCAGGGCGGCGAGCACGGCCGAAAGCCCGGCCTCGACCGAGCAGATCACCTCGACCTCGACCCGCGGGCGGATCCGCGCCGCGAGCCCGGCGAGACCGGCTCCGCCGAGAATGACGGTGGCCGCGCCGGTTCGCGCGGCCACGTCCCTGCAGGCCTGAGCGAGCAGCTCGACCGCACCGTCCGGATCGCGCGCGATCTCGGCACCCGTCGGGGCGACGGTCTCGATGCCGGCGAGCCGATCTCCCAACCCGAGCGTGCCGACGAATTCCTGCAGCATCGGGCCCCAGCGTTCGCCCCCTGTGACGATGGCGAAGCGCCCGGACCGCGCCGCGGCTTCGAGGCAGCTGGCCTCGGCCATGCCGATCACCGGCACAGAGGCGAGCTCCTTCAGGGCCAGCAGCCCGGGGTCGCCGAAACAGGCGAGATAGACCGCGTCGCAATCGCCGCCATGTTCGGCGAAGGCATCGAGCGCGGCATGTCCGGCAATCGCGGCGGCGCTGCGGCTGGCGATGTAGCGCGCCCCGAAGCGGCCAGTGACGGGCTTCAGCGTCACGCCCGGCGGCAGTTGCGGCTCGAGCAGGCGCGCCATCAGCGCCGTCACCTCGGCGGTGGTGTTGGGATTGATCAGAAGGATGCGCAAGGCGGGTCGTTGTCCGGTGGCCACCGCTTCACTCTCCGCGATCGGCCAATGCGCGGCAATCCCGCGGGCGCATCGCTGACCGGGTATGTTGCAACGCAACATAAACCGCTATGGTCGCGTTGAGGATCAGGGCCGTCGTCATGTCGTCGCGGCCGGCGCAGGAGCGCATCATGCCCCGACTGTCCGACACCATTGCCCGCCTCGCCGCCACGCGCGGTCCGGGACCCGGCGCTGCGCAGCCATCCCGTCTGATCGAATGGGCCGGGTTCGGCGCCAACCGGGGTGCGCTACGGGCCTATCGCTACCGGCCCGAGGGGCTGAAACCCGGAGCGCCGCTGGTGGTCGTGCTGCATGGCTGCACGCAGAGCGCCGCCGCCTATGATCTCGGCTCCGGCTGGTCGCGGCTGGCGGACCGGCATGGGTTCGCGCTGCTCTTTCCCGAGCAGCAGCGCAGCAACAACGCCAATCTCTGTTTCAACTGGTTCGAGCTCGGCGACATCCGCCGCGATGCGGGGGAGGCATCGTCCATTGCCGAGATGATCGCCGGCACGCTCACCGGCTACGGTCTCGATCGCCGCCGCGTCTTCGTCACCGGCCTGTCCGCGGGCGGGGCGATGGCTGCGGTCATGCTGGCGACCTATCCGGAGTTCTTCGCCGGCGGCGCGGTGATCGCCGGGCTGCCTTATGGCAGCGCTTCCACCGTGCCGGAAGCGCTGGAGCGAATGCGTGGTCAGGGTCTTCCCGGTGAGGACGCGCTGCTGCGGGCTGTGCGGGCGGCCTCGCCCCATGGCGGCCCCTGGCCCCGGCTCTCGGTCTGGCATGGCCAGCAGGATCATGTCGTGGTGCCGGCCGCGGGCGAGGCCGTCCTGTCGCAATGGCGTGGGCTGCACGGCCTGGCCGAGGGCCCATCCGAGATCCTGTCCATCGGACCGCATCGCCGCCGGGTCTGGCGTGACGGGGGCGGCGTCGCCCGGATCGAGGCCTTCGCCCTTGCCGGGATGGGTCATGGCACACCGATCGATGCCGGCGACGGGATCGGCGTGCCGGGGCCGCATATGCTGCAGGCAGGCATTTCCTCGACGCGCCACATCGCGGCCTTCTGGGGCATCGGTGATCCCGTCTCAGGCACTGCGACGCGACCGGGCCCGGAGCGGTCGGCGGCGGGCGAGGCCGCTGCGGGGCCCGGTCGGATCATCGAGGAGGCGCTGCGGGCGGCCGGGCTGATGCGCTGAGCCGGGGGGCGGGAACGATCCTGTCCAAGAACGGTTTTCAGGAGACCAAAGGCGGACGGACACCATGACCATCGAGACCAGCGACGACTACGATGCCGCACTTGCCCGGCTCGCCGCTCTGGGCAACGCTCCGACCGAGGGGGCCGCACAGGACGAGTTCCTCGCGATCAGCGCGGCGATGCTCGCCTATGAGACCCGCAACCACCCCGCCTTCAGCCAGGGAGGTCAGGATGATCCTTGAACGCAAGGCGATCGTGCGCTGCGCCGATGATTATGAGCGCGCCCTCGAACGGGTCGAGGAACTGGGCCACCCGGCACCCGGAACACCGGAGGAGGCCGAACTGATCGGCCTCGTCGAGGCGATCGAGAAATGGGAAGCCCGCCACGAGGATGATTCCGAGGGTTGGGGCTGACTGGACTGCCGGACCGAGCCCAACACTCGAATGGTGCCCCTGGCCGGGATCGAACCAGCACTCCTTGCGGAACTCGATTTTGAGTCGAGCGCGTCTACCAATTCCGCCACAGGGGCCCCTTGCGGGCGGGGCGGACTATAGCGATCGACCGCCGCCGGTCAATCGGACGGGCAACGCCGAAAACCCCTCTGTCCGGATGGACGCGGGCCCAGCCGAGGTCTAGACGGCATGGCCAGCCCGCGTGCCGATCCCGGAATGTCGTTCATGTCCAGCCCTGCTTCCGCTCCCGCCGGCGAAACCGCGCGCGGCGGCCCCATCGGGCGGCTTTATGCCTGGACGATGTCGCTGGCGGCGCGGCCGCGGGCCGAAATCTGGCTTGCCGTCGTCGCCTTCGTCGAAAGCTCGGTCTTCCTGATTCCGGCCGATGTGCTGTTCGTGCCCATGGCGATGGCGCGGCCGTTGCGGGCCTATCGGCTGGCGCTGATCGCGACCGTGTTCTCGACGCTGGGCGGCATCGCCGGCTATGCACTCGGCTATTATGTCTTCGAGGCGGTGGCGCGGCCGGTATTGGCCTTCTACGGCAAGCTCGCCGCGTTCGAGAGCCTGCGCGCCTGCGCCGGGCCCGATACCACGCTGATCCTGCTGGCGACCTCGGGGCTGGCGCATCTGCCGCCGATCAAGGTCGTCACCATCCTGGCCGGTGCCGTCCAGATCGGACTCGGCTTCTTTGTGGTCTCCTGCGTGCTGGCGCGTGGGCTGCGCTTCTTCGCGCTGGCCTTCCTGCTGCGACGCTACGGCCCGGCGATCCGCCATTTCATCGAGCGTCGGCTGAAAGTGATGGCCGTACTGGCTGCCGGCGCGGCGATCCTGCTGTATTTCGGCCTCAAGCTTGTCGCAGGGTCCGGCCAGCTTCTGTCCTGCTGAGGGCCTCGGCCATGACGTCCATCCCGCTGAATCGGCAGCGCTCTGCGCTGGGCCCTTCCCGCGTCATCGCCCTGGTCGGATTGGGCTGCCTTGCGCTGATCGCTGGCGCCTGGTTCTTCGAGATCGTGGTGGGCCTCAGGCCCTGCAAGCTCTGCCTCGAGCAGCGCCTGCCGCATTATGCGGCGATGGGGCTGGCGGCCGCCGGGCTGGTGCTGGCGCGCTCGCCGCGGCTGCAATGGCTCGTGCTGCTCGCGCTCGCGGGGCTGATGGTCTGGAGCACCGGCCTCGGCGTGTATCATGCCGGCGTCGAATGGGGCTGGTTCGCCGGTCCCAATGATTGCGGCGGGGCGGCTGCGCCGGCGGCTGCGGGCGTGCAGGATTTCATGAAGCAGCTTCAGACCACGCGGGTGGTCGCCTGCACGGAAGCCGCGTGGCGCTGGCTCGGGCTGTCGCTGGCGGGCTGGAACGCGATCACTTCGCTGGGCCTGCTGGGACTGGCTCTGCTCGGGCTGAGGGGCACGACGCGCGGCTGAGACGAGGCGCGCGTGTGCCGCACCCCATAAGGGAACCATCGTCGACCGGCTAAGTCATTGATTTTCGGTCACGGCTTTATCTCAAAAGAGGGTCGCGTTGCACCCCAAAACAGAGATTGATCTAGCACTTTGCACCCCATAATTTGAAAGAGTTGTCGATGAGGGCTAGCGCGCTAGAGCGGAGGTCGTGTCCCATAGCGTGGTGTAGCTGACGGTGGTCACCGGCGATTGCCGGTTAGGTTTGGGTTGTGAACGCCAACCCTGAACCGAGAGATCCCCGA
>NZ_JBHSLU010000046.1:0-80887 GCF_042655245.1 Allobosea massiliensis
CGGCGCCGACCCGGCCGCGTTCCTGCCTGAGACTGCCGGCGCCACCACGTGACGCCGCAGAGCGCCGCCCGCGACCGTGGATGTATCGGCGCGGGCGGTCACGCTCCGAAACTTGGAAGTCATATGTCGAGCCCGGTCCGGCGTTTCAGTTCAGCCTTACCGATCGCCTTTGCGATGTCCCAAACTGCCGCAATCGCTTCAACGCCGCCCTTTCTCGCTACCTCTTTGGTCTGCTTCCAGACCTCTTGATCGCGGATCGATGCGATGAACTCGTGCCCCTGCCACGAAACCCGCTGAAAATAGATCTCATGGCCGTTGATCATCCGGCCCTTGTCGACATGGATCAGCCCCGCATCGATCATCATCTCGAGGTGGTGGCCGATCGCCTCGCCGGTGACGCCTTCGATCTTCAATTCATCGCGATAGCACGACAGCCCGCGCATCGAGCCGGGGTCCATTTCCATCTGCTCGAGCTTCAGCAAAAGCGTCCTGATGATCTCCATGTCTCGCTGCATCGGTCGGGTCCGGTAAGGATGTGGCGGAATCTGGACGGGAGAGCATCGCATCACGTTTCAGCGCGGGGGTCCATCGCTACAGGGACTTGCAGGCGCTGTCCGCGCGCCCCTAGCGTCGCCAGATGAGGAATCCCCGCCGCTGCTATGACGCCCAAGGCCGGGAGGTTGCACCGGAGACGGTCGGCGGCTTGCTGGCGGCCGGCATCGGCCGGGCCGAGATCTGGTGCAATGGGTGCCACCATCATGCGGAGGTGGCGATCGACCGCTTCCCCGCGGACGCGCCCGTTCCCGATCTCTGCCTGCGCTTCCGGTGCTCGAGGTGCGGCGGGCGCAATCTGTCGTCCAGGCCGAGCGTGATCGACCATTACGACGTGCTGCGCGAGCGCACGGGGATGGGCTATGGGGGCACGCCGAGAGGTTCACAGCCGCCAGCGGGCCGGATCGCTCCATTCCGCTGACGGCCGGCCCGTGCGTCTGGGGGGCAAAGGCTGCGGGCTGGGCGAGCGTGCCTCAGCGCCACCGATCGCTCAACGCGACACTCTGTCCCCGGACTACGACGCGATCATGCTGCCTTCGAGGTGATCCGCATGTAGCTCTCACAGGCGACGGCCAGACGGTCGAGTGATTTCCTCATGGCAATCGGATGTTGAGCGATCTCAATCCCGCGCTCTCGCACAAATTCCGCGGCGCCCTCTCGGAAAGCTTCATTGTCTCGCAGTTCGACAAACGCTTTAACGTCGAAAGCGAGCCCGGCAATTTCGTCGACGATGGACGTGACGTCGTCTCCGAATAGGAACCGGCAACGCCGCTTTGCTGCAAAAATCCGATCGCAGGCGTCGATCGCTGCAGTCTTCTCCCATCTCGACAGTTCCACAGCGTCGGCGATCTGGATGTATACGTCGAAACGCTCCTTGAAGAGATCCAGGGTCAGCTTCTCCTTCGCGGTTTTCCATTGCCGCCATGCTATGAACGCAACCGCTCCAGCGACGCACGTTGGACCCAGGGCTTGAAGCCAGAGGCCCCAAAGGGGCAGCGACGCTGTCATGCCCGTGTCCTCCTGTGCCACGCGTGCGACGTGAACCGGCTGCATCGCCGATGGGTCGCCCGATTCACGTACCTATCGCGTACCTAATCAAGCAAAAGGGCCCAGGCGTTTCGCGCCTAGGCCCTTGAAATTCCTGGCTCCCGGAGCAGGATTCGAACCTGCGACCAATCGATTAACAGTCGATTGCTCTACCGCTGAGCTATCCGGGATCGGTGGGCGGCGTATAGCGACGCCGTCCGGGGGACGCAACCCCTTTCCGTCGATCGATGACGGAAAGGCGACGTCGGGCCTGTGCATGATGCTTGGCTGTTGCAGCGCGCCGCGGCTTATGGTTATTGCGGCCATCGACGTCGCAGCGCGGCGCCGACGGAAGGCCTCGTGGCGGAGTGGTTACGCAGAGGACTGCAAATCCTTGCACCCCGGTTCGATTCCGGGCGAGGCCTCCAAAATCCCCCGATACCGTGATCGTTACCCTGATCGACGCCGTGTCCATGCCGGGTCAGTCGCCCAGCCGGGCGACGACGGGCGATGTCGGCAGCGTATAGGGGGCGACCAGCCTCTCCAGCATGCCAGCTGTCTCGGGATCCTTGGTGAAGCGGATCAGGCTCCAGATTTCCGCCGCCAATTCCAGCAGATGCCGCTCGGCGGCCGCCTCGTCCAACGCCGAAAAATCCAGCTTCACCGCGATCTCGCTCCGGCCCGGCGCGATATAGGCCGCAAGCCTGCCGCGCAGCGTGTCGGAATAACGCGTGATGGCCGGGTTCGGATCGACTCGCGCAATCAGGATTCCGCCTTCGGCCACGGCTGTCAGCATCCGCCGGATCAGGATCGTCCGGTCGAAGGGCGTCAGCTTTCGCAGATTGGTTTCGAGCTCGGGCAGGAAGGCCGCGCGCGGACCGGGCGGGGCCATGGCCGCGCCCGTCTGCGGCAGCGCCAGCGGCCGGAAAAATTCGAGGTCGCAGGCGATGCCGCTGCACCAGACGCGCTGTGCGCTGATCTCGACCGGCACGCGGCGGCCGGAGGCTGCGCCGATGACCGCCTGCTCGCAGTCATAGTAGCCATTGCGGTCCAGCAGCCACAGGCGGCGGTCGCGATCGGGGTCGCCGATCGCCGCGCCGGCGCTGATCGGCGAACGGCCCTCAAGCTCACCCCAGACACGTTCCGTCAGGGCGAGATAGCCATTGTTGGCCGCAAGATAGCGCGCTCCCGAGTGGCCGGTGCTCGTCAAGGCCGTCGCCACATCCGCTCGTTCCACAACGGCCACGCACAGCGACTTCGTATCGAACATCACATCCACCCAACCGAATCGACATGACGTTAGGTCATGTTCGCGTTGCCGGACAGGGCGGCGCGCTTGGTGCCGACGCGGCTTTGCGCGCTATGCGCGAGATTGCCGCGCGGACGACGGGCGAGCCCGGCGTCTTGCCTTTTGCGGCGCGCTCGAACAGAAAGCAGCGATGGCTGGCATGGCGGCCGGCACGGGCGCGAGCGCCCTCCCAACGCCGGCCGGACTCAGGATTTCGGCGGACGGAGATTTCGCGCCATGGAGAGTTTCGCCGCGCTGCGCCGCATGATGGTCGATTGCCAGCTGCGGACCTATGACGTGACGGATCGCAGCGTGCTCGCTGCGGCCGACAGCGTGCCGCGCGAGGCGTTCCTGCCCGCCTCTCTCTCCCATCTCGCCTATCTGGACCAGACGGTGGCGCTGCCGGGAACGAGCCGGGCGCTGATGACGCCGATGGTGCTGGCTCGGATGATCCAAGTGCTGGACGTGCAGCCGGGCGAGGCGGTGCTCGAATATGGCGGAGGCAGCGGCTACGGCGCCGCGCTGATGGCGCAGATGGGCGCCGACGCGACCCTCTGGGAGACCGATGCCGCCGCCCTCGATCTGGCGAAGGCAGCCGTCGCGGCCGCCGGTCTCGCCGTCACAATGACGGCGGATGGGCCCGGCGATGATCGATTCGACGCCGTGCTCGTCGCAGGCGCCTGTGAGGTTCCGCCGGAGGAGCTCTTCCCGCTGCTGCGCGACGGCGGGCGGCTGATCGTGGTCGAGGGGCTCGGACGAGCGGCACGGGTGAAGCTTTATCAGAAGACGTCCGGCGGCGTTTCGGGACGCCCGGTTTTCGACGCTGCAGCGCCCGCTCTGGCCGAGTTCCGCAAGAAACCGGCATTCGTCTTCTAAATTCGCGCGGTGTCGCATTTTTGCGGCACCGACCCACTCTTCGTGCTGCGGTCGCTAACGGCGCGTTGGCGCTCGGGCCGGGCCGGGCTATGTAACGCTCTCTTTGTATGCCGAGGCTGGGGCGATGCCTGGGCGCGACTCGAGTCCGCACATGAGGCGTCCGGTGACACGACGGATTAAGAACGGAACATTCGGCAGGCTCTCGCTCGCCGCGCTCGGACTGGTGCTCGCATCGAGCGTTGCCCCGGGTGCGTTGGCGCAGACCATGGAAGCGGCACTGTCTCGCGCCTACTCCGGCAATCCCACGCTGAATGCGCAGCGCGCCTCGCTCCGTGCGACCAATGAGAACGTACCGCAGGCGCTGTCGGGCTATCGCCCGAGGGTCACGGCCTCCGCCGATATCGGCGCCAGCATCACCGATGCCAATGTGCCGGGCGGCCGGACGTCCACGACCCGGCTCGCTCCGCGCGGCGGCGGCGTCCAGATCGATCAGAACATCTTCGACGGCGGCAAGACCCGCAATTCGGTTGGCCAGGCCGAGTCGCAGGTTCTCGGTGCCCGCGCCACCTTGCGCAATACCGAGCAGAACGTGCTGCTCGACGCGGCGACCTCCTACATGAACGTGCTGCGGGACACCGCGATCCTCACGCTCAACCGCAACAACGTCGAGGTGCTGGAAGAGCAGCTGCGCCAGACCCGCGACCGCTTTCAGGTCGGCGAGGTGACACGCACCGACGTCGCGCAGGCCGAGGCACGGCTGTCGCAGTCCCAGTCCCAGGCGATCCTGGCCGAGTCGAATCTGAAGACGTCGATCGCGCGCTACCGCCAGAATGTCGGCGCCGAGCCGAAGCAGCTAGCACCCGGCAGGCCGGTGGAGCATCTGCTCCCGAAGTCGCTGCCGGCGGCGCTCGATACGGCGCTGACGGGCCATCCGGCGATCGTCGCGTCGCTGCACGGCGTCGATGCGGCGGAGCTGCAGGTCAAGGTCACGGAGGCCGACCTCTATCCTGTTCTGGGCGTGCGCGGTCTCGTGCAGCAGCGCTACGATTCGACCCAGTTCGGCGACAACCGCGCCTCGGCCAGCGTCGTCGGCACACTGACGATTCCGATCTACGAGGGCGGCCAAGTCTATTCGCGGACGCGGCAGGCCAAGGAAACCGCCGGCCAGCGGCGGATCGAGGTCGACACCCAGCGCGACACGGTGCGAGCCGCGGTCGTCTCGGCCTGGGGCAGCCTAGAGGCGGCCAAGGCGCAGATCGTGGCGGCGCAGGCTCAGGTTCAGGCGGCGGAAACGGCGCTCGCCGGCGTTCGCGAGGAGGCCAAGGTCGGCCAGCGTACCACGCTCGACGTGCTGAACGCTCAGCAGGAACTGGTGAGCGCGCGTTCGACGCTGGTGACGGCCCAGCGCGATCGGGTGGTAGCGTCCTATTCTGTGCTGTCGGCCATCGGACGGCTCTCCGCGACGACGCTGAAGCTGCGGACCGAGGTCTATGACGAGCGGCGCCACTACGAGCAGGTCAAGGGATTGCTCTGGGGCACCGAGACTCCGTCCGGTCGCTAAGACTGGCCGGAGCGCTGCGCTCCAGCCTCGCCTGTCGACATTCGCGCAACAGGGGCGGTTTCCCTGTGGGTTGAACCGGCCTGCGCCTTGCCTGACGTCGCCTGCGTGAAATACTCGATGGCTGGGCGGCGTTGATTCTGTCGGTGCGCCCGGAGTCGAGTGGTCCGGATCAGATGAGCGCGCAACCGAAGGCCAACGAACCCTCCATGGAGGAGATCCTCGCCTCCATCAGGCGGATCATCTCCGATGATGAGGTCAAGCCGGCGGAAGCCGGCGTCGAAGCCGCGCCGATCGCCGAGGAGCCACCACCGCCGCCTCCGATCGAGGATGACGTTCTCGATCTCGGCGCTGAAGCCGCGCTCGTCCCGCCGCCGGAGCCGGAGGCCGTCCCGCCAGCCGATGGTGATGTCGACTTCCTGGAGCCGCCTCCGCCGCCGGAGCCGGAGCCCGTGGCGATTGTGCCACCGCCTCCGCCCCCCGCGCCGGAGCCTGCCCCCTCCTTTGCGGCTGCGCCTCCGCCACCCGCCTTCGACATGGCGCAACTGCTGTCCGATCAGACCAGCTCGGCCGTGACCAGCGCCTTCGGCCAGCTCGCGCATACGGTGCTGACCAACAATGCGCGAACGCTCGAGGATCTCGTCAAGGACATGCTCAAGCCGATGCTCAAGACCTGGCTCGATGACAACCTCCCGACGATGGTCGAGCGACTGGTGCGTGCCGAGATCGAGCGGGTCGCGCGCGGCGGCCGTCACTAAGCGACCAGCCGCGCGTCCGTCTCAGCGGTCGCCGAGGCGCTGCCGGCTTTCGACCGCGGGCGTCTTCAGGCGCTCGAAGGCGCCGGCCTCGTTGAGCCGCTTGATCGCGAGTGCCATGACCGTCATCGCCATCGTCGGAGCGCCGAGGCGCGACACGAGCATCGACAGACCGACTGCGACGGGGCGGGGATAGCGACCGGAGGCGGCTTCCGCCGCAATCCAGGCGCCGACGGCGTGGACGAGCAGGTTCATCACAGGGCCACCTTGCGGTTGACGCCGAGATCGGGCTTGGCGCCGGTGAGGGCTGCCGCAGCCATCTTCACCGTGGTGACGATCTTGCCCGGGCTCGCCCAGAACTCGGCCATGGACGGGCGCACGCGCAACACGCGGATGTTCGGATCGTCCTCGCTGTCCCAGAAGGCCTTGTTGCTCGGATCCCACAACTCCTTCACCTTGGCGCGGTCGTCGACCACGGTCGCCGTGCCGGTGACGGAGACGTAGCGCATGCCGCTGTTGTCGGCGAAGGCGACGCAGACATTGTCATTGATGCGGATCTCGTCATCCTTGTGGTGGCGACGATCGGTGAGGAAGTAGATCGTGTCCTCGTCACGCTCGCCATGGGCGTGCATCGGGCGGGCGCGCAGCTCGTCGCCCTCGCCGTCATGGGTCACGAGCATGGCGAATTTGATATCGTCGATAAGGTCCCAGACCTGAGTCTGGTCGGTGTGATGGGTCATGGTGAAGCTCCTGCTGGATTGCAGGTTCAACCGGCAGGGGCCGCGCTGGTTCCTTGGCGCGACCTCGCGGTTGCCGCCAGCGGTTGACGCGGGGGGGCGGGTTGCGCTCTTAAGTCCGGCGACCTTTCGGGCCTCAGATTTATCCGGCCGGGCCGAGCCCCGGCCGTTTTCCGTTCGAGCGAAGCGATGATGGACAAGACATTCGAGCCGGCCGCCGTCGAGGCACGGATCAGCAAGGCCTGGGAAGAGGCGAATGCCTTCGCCGCCGGGCGCGGCGCGGCGCCGGGCGCCGAGCCCTACTGCATCGTGATCCCGCCGCCCAACGTCACCGGCTCGCTGCATATGGGCCACGCGCTCAACAACACGCTGCAGGACGTGCTCTGCCGCTTCGAGCGGATGCGCGGCAAGGATGTGCTCTGGCAGCCGGGCACCGACCATGCCGGCATCGCGACGCAGATGGTCGTCGAACGCCGGCTCGCGGCCGAGAACAAGACCGACCGCCGCACGATGGGCCGCGAGGCCTTCCTGGCCGAGGTCTGGAAGTGGAAGGAGGAGTCCGGCGGGACGATCGTCAACCAGCTGAAGCGTCTGGGGGCCTCCTGCGACTGGTCGCGCGAGCGCTTCACCATGGATGAGGGGCTGAGCCAGGCCGTCCTCAAGGTCTTCGTCGCCCTGCACGAGCAGGGGCTCATCTACCGCGCCAAGCGGCTGGTGAACTGGGACCCGAAGTTCCAGACCGCGATTTCGGATCTCGAGGTCGTGCAGGTCGAGAAGACCGGCTCGTTCAAATGGCAGCGCGGCAATGAGGATGCGTTCGACGCCGCCAAGCTCGACAAGGTTCTGAACAAGGACCCGGGCGGGCATCTCTACTATTTCAACTATCCGCTCGAAGGCGTGACCTACGATGCCGACGACGCTTCGACCTATATCCAGGTCGCGACGACGCGGCCGGAGACGATGCTGGGCGACACCGGCGTCGCCGTGCATCCGGAGAACGAGCGGATCGGCCATCTGATCGGCCGAAACGCCGTATTGCCGCTGGTCGGCCGCATCATCCCGATCGTCGGCGACGATTATGCCGATCCGGAGAAGGGCACCGGCGCGGTCAAGATCACCCCGGCGCACGACTTCAATGATTTCGAGGTCGGCAAGCGGCACAAGCTCGCGGTCATCAACATCCTCGACGGCGAGGCGAAGATTGTTTCCAGCTTCTGGCAAGATTTCAGCTTCAAAAAATCGAGCGCGAACGTTCAACTGGCGGACGAACCCATAGTGGGGGACTCGGCTAGCGAACAAATTCCCGAGAATTTACGCGGTCTCGACCGCTTTGCAGCGCGCAAAGCAGTGGTCGCGATGATGGCTGAACGCGGCTATCTCGCCAAGATCGAGCCCAACACCAACACCGTCCCGCATGGCGACCGCTCGGACGTCGTGATCGAGCCCTGGCTGACCGACCAGTGGTATGTCGACGTCAAGCCGCTGGCGAACCGCGCGCTCAAGGCGGTGCAGGACGGGCGGACGAAGTTCACACCCGAGAACTGGACCAAGGTCTATTACGACTGGCTGGAGAACATCGAGCCCTGGTGCGTCTCGCGCCAGCTCTGGTGGGGCCACCAGATTCCGGCCTGGTACGGACCCGATGGCGAATGTTTCGTCGCGGAATCGGAGGCCGCGGCCCAGGCCAAGGCGATCGGCCATTATGGCGGGGCGGTCCAGCTCACGCGCGATGAGGACGTACTCGACACCTGGTTCTCCTCGGCGCTCTGGCCGTTCTCGACGCTGGGCTGGCCGGAGGATACGGCCGAGCTGAAGCGCTACTACCCGACGGCGACGCTCGTCACCGCCTTCGACATCATCTTCTTCTGGGTCGCCCGGATGATGATGATGGGCCTCAACTTCATGGACGAGGTGCCGTTCAGGGACGTCTACATCCACGCCATCGTTCGCGA
The DNA here is from genome assembly GCF_042655245.1 of Allobosea massiliensis. Lineage (NCBI taxonomy): Bacteria > Pseudomonadati > Pseudomonadota > Alphaproteobacteria > Hyphomicrobiales > Alloboseaceae > Allobosea > Allobosea massiliensis. The sequence goes on from NZ_JBHSLU010000046.1 coordinate 8,745, forward strand.
CGAGAAGGGCGCGAAGATGTCGAAGTCGAAGGGCAACGTCATCGACCCGCTGACGCTGGTCGATCAGTACGGGGCCGATGCGCTGCGCTTCACGCTGGCGGCGATGGCGGCGCAGGGGCGCGACATCAAGCTCGCGACGGCGCGCGTCGAGGGCTACCGCAACTTCGCGACCAAGATCTGGAACGCGGCACGCTTCGCCGAGATGAATGGCTGCGCGCGCGTTGCCGGCTTCGACCCGGCGCAGGTGAGGCTGCCGCTCAACCGCTGGATCCTGAGCGAGGCGGCGACCGCGGCCGAAGACATCGCGGCGGGCATCCCGAGCTTCAAGTTCAACGAAGCGGCGGGCGCGGCCTACCGCTTCGTCTGGAACCAGTTCTGCGACTGGTATCTGGAGCTGGCGAAGCCGGTGCTGCAGGGCGAGGGCGTCGATCCGGCCGAGAAGGCCGAGACGCAGGCGACGGTCGCGCATGTCATCGACCTGATCTGCCAGTTGCTGCATCCCTTCATGCCCTTCCTCACCGAGGAGCTCTGGGCACAGAAGGCGGGCGAGGGGGTTCCGCGTGTCCTCTCCGCAGGCGATGCGTCGCTCGTCTGCCTGACCCGCTGGCCGGATCTCGCTGCGCTGAAGGACGCTGCGGCGGAGGCCGAGATCGGCTTCGTCGTCGACCTGATCTCCGACATCCGCTCGGTCCGCTCCGAGGTCAATGTGCCGGCCGGCACGCAGGCGCCGCTGGTACTGGTGAACGCCTCGGTGGCCACGCGTGCCACGGTCGAGGCCTGGGCCCCGATGATCCAGCGCCTCGCTCGGGTGTCCGACATCGCCTTCGAGAGCGTCTCGCCGGCGCAGTCAGCGCAGATCATCGTGCGCGGCGAGGTCGCGGCGCTGCCGCTGGCCGGGATCATCGATCTCGAGGTCGAGCGCAGCCGCCTGACCAAGGAGTTGGGGAAGCTCGATCAGGACATCGCGACCGTCGACCGGAAGCTCGGCAATCCGGACTTCATGGCGCGGGCGCCCGAGGAGATCGTCGAGGAGAACCGCGAGCGCAAGGCGGCGGCGGAAGCGCGCAAGCTGAAGATCGCGGAGGCTCTGGCGCGGTTGTCGTAGAGGCGCCGTGCTGCTTGGGCCGGTGGCTCGGTCGGGGAGGCCAGCATGTTCCGCCGTGACGCCTTCGGACGCTTCGATCCCGACGATTTCGTGACGGCGCGGGGCACGCCCTCGCGCCGCCATCTGCTGACGGGGCTCGCCGCGTCAGGGCTGCTGCTGGCGGCTCCGCCGGTCTTGGCGCAGCGGCTCTGGACGAACCCGGTCTTCGCGGCCGACCCGTTTTCGCTCGGCGTCGCCTCGGGCGATCCTGCCGAGGACGGGTTCGTGATCTGGACGAAGCTTGCACCCGAACCTCTGGCCGAGCATGGCGGCATGCCGATGCGGGGCGTCGAGGTCTCGTGGGAGGTGGCCGAGGACGAGGGCTTCACCCGGGTCCTGCAGCGCGGCACCGGGCTGGCGCGGCCGGAGCTGGGCCATGCGGTGCATGTCGAGGTGACCGGCCTGCAGCCTGACCGCTTCTATGCCTATCGCTTCACCTGTGGCGGCGTGCGCAGCCCGATTGGGCGCGCCCGCACCTTTCCGGCGGCGGGGGCGGCGGTCGAGGCGATGCGCTTCGGCGTGGTCGGCTGCCAGCGCTATGAGGACGGCTTTTTCACGGCCTTCCGTCATGCGGCGGAGGAGCGCTTCGACTTCATCTACCACTACGGCGATTACATCTACGAATACCGCACGATCCGACCGGGAGACCGCCCGCTGACGGTGGCGCGCGTGATGCCGGGCGATCCCGACGAGATCTACGCGCTGTCCGACTATCGCCGCCGTTACGCGCTCTACAAGCTCGACCCCGACCTCCAGGCCGCCCATGCCTCGGCGCCGTGGCTGGTCTCCTTCGACGACCACGAGATCGACAACAACTGGGCCGGTGCTATCTCCGAAGAGGCGGGCGTGCCGCCTGAGATCTTCGCGCTGCGACGGGCGGCGGGCTTCCAGGCCTGGTACGAGCACATGCCGCTACGGCGCAGCGCCTTGCCGAACGGGCCGGCGATCCAGGCCTATCGGCGGTTCCGCTATGGCGAACTCGCCCGGATCGATGTGCTCGACACGCGCCAGTTCCGCAGCGACCAGCCCTGTGGCGACGGCTGGCAGGTGGGGTGTGCCGAGGCGCTGGCGCCCGAGCGCACCATGCTCGGCCCTGCGCAGGAGGCGTGGCTGCGCGATGGTTTTCGCCTGCCGCCGCCGCGCTGGACGGTGCTGGCGCAGCAGGTAATGATGATGCGCCTCGACAGTGCGCCCGAGATCGGAACGGCCCGGTACCACATGGACAAGTGGGACGGCGCGGCGGCCGCGCGGCGGCGGCTGTTCGACGCGCTCGGCGAGGCGGGGGTGGTCAACACGGTGGTCCTCACCGGGGACATCCATCAGAACTGGGCGGGCGAGCTAAAGGCCGATTTCGACGATGCGGGTTCGGCCACTGTCGGGGTCGAGTTCGTCGCGACGTCGATCAGCTCCGGCGGCGACGGTGCGCCGATGACCCGTGCAGGCGGGTCGGTCTGCAGAAGAACCCGCATATCCGCTATTTCAACAACCAGCGCGGCTATCTGCGCCACTCGGTCGGCCGGGACCGCTGGCAGGCCGATTATCGCGTGCTGGACCGTGTCAGCGAGAAAGGCGCCGGCGTCGCGACGGCCGCGAGCTTCGTCGTCGAAGCGGGACGGCGCGGCCTGCGCCCCGCCTGAGCGTCGCGCCCGTTTTCGGCCGCGCAGGCGTCGTCAAATTGACGTTACTGCAAGACATCTCTGGCATTCTTCCCGTGACACGGTTAGATGCGCGTGGGGCGCAAGCCCGCCATGCATCTCGACGCCGATAACCCAAGACCGGTTGTTCTTCCGCCATGTTGAAGCGCGCCTATGACGGGCTGGTTGCCTATTCCTCCCATCCGGCCGCCCCTTGGCTGCTGTTCTTCCTGACCTTCGTCGAGAGTTCGGTCAGTCCGCTGCCGCCGATCCCACTGCTGATTCCGATGTGCATCGCGAGGCCGGACCGCGCCTGGTTCTATGCCGGCGTCTGCTCGCTGGGGGCGGTGCTCGGCGGCTATCTCGGCTATGCCATCGGCGCGCTGCTCTACGACTCGCTCGGCTCCTGGCTGATCAGCATCTACGGCCTGCAGGACAAGGCGGCCGAGCTGATCGCGACCTCGCAGGATTTCTGGTTCTGGGTTCTGGTGACCAAGGGTCTGACGCCGATCCCCTTCAAGATCGTGACGATCATGTCGGGCTTCCTGCACTTCGACCTGTGGAAGTTTACGATCGGTATGATCATTTCGCGCGTCACCTTCTTCGCCATGATCGCCATCGCGCTGCGCTATTATGGCGACGACATCCGCATCTTTATCGAAAAGCACCTGCCGATGACGGCGCTGGCGCTGGTGGTGGTCATCGTCGGCGGCTTCTTCGTGCTGCCGATGGTGCTCTGAAGAGCTGCGATCGGCAGCGGCGGGGACGCCGGTTTGTGACATCGGCGCAACAGTTCCACGGATTGCGCCGACTGCCCGTGCTGCCGAGGGAACCGCCGCGATCCCGCCACAAAACGCCCGCAGCTAAGAGACGCGATAAGTCTCTGAGATATAGACGAATTAAAGTCTGTGTCTGGTGCGGTGGACGCGGCTCGGCGCGTCTTTGGAGGGGTAGGGCGGCGTTGCGCCCGGCTTGGCCTGCGTGGCACATCTGCCGCGCGCGTCACAGCGCAGGGTGGAACGAGGAAAAAGACGATGGATGCGCGTGTTTTCGACAAGTCCCGGCTCCCCAGCCGGCATGTGAGCGTGGGACCGGCCCGCGCCCCGCACCGCTCCTATTATTACGCCATGGGCATGACCGCCCGGCAGATTTCCCAGCCCTTCGTCGGCGTCGCCTCCTGCTGGAACGAGGCCGCGCCCTGCAACATTTCGCTGATGCGCCAGGCCCAGGCGGTGAAGAAGGGCGTGGCTTCGGCCAACGGCACGCCGCGCGAGTTCTGCACGATCACCGTCACCGACGGCATCGCCATGGGCCACCAGGGCATGAAGTCGTCGCTCGCCTCACGCGAATGCATCGCCGACTCGGTCGAGCTGACGATGCGCGGCCATTGCTATGACGCGCTGGTCGGCCTCGCTGGCTGCGACAAGTCGCTGCCCGGCATGATGATGGCGATGGTGCGCCTGAACGTGCCCTCGATCTTCATCTATGGCGGCTCGATCCTTCCCGGCACCTTCAAGGGCAAGCCGGTCACCGTCCAGGACGTGTTCGAGGCCGTCGGCAAGCACTCCGTCGGCGCGATGTCGGACGAGGACCTGCAGGAACTGGAAGAGGCGGCCTGTCCGTCGGCCGGCTCCTGCGGCGCGCAGTTCACTGCCAACACGATGGCGACCGTCGCCGAGGCGATCGGCCTGGCGCTGCCCTATAGCTGCGGCGCCCCGGCGCCTTACGATGTGCGCGACACCTTCTGCTACACCGCCGGCGAGATGGTGATGGAGCTGATCGCCCGCAACATCCGCCCGCGCGACATCGTCACCCGCAAGGCGCTCGAGAATGCGGCGATGGTCGTTGCGGCTTCGGGCGGCTCGACCAATGGCGCGCTGCACCTGCCGGCGATCGCGCATGAATGCGGCATCGATTTCGATCTCTTCGCCGTCGCCGACATCTTCAAGAAGACGCCCTACATCGCCGATCTGAAGCCGGGCGGAAAATATGTCGCCAAGGACATGTTCGAGGTCGGCGGCATTCCTCTGCTGATGAAGACACTGCTCGACCATGGCTTCCTGCACGGCGACTGCATGACCGTCACCGGCCGGACGATCGCCGAGAACCTGGCAAGCGTGAAGTGGAACGACGAGCAGGACGTGATCCGTCCCGCCAACAAGCCGCTGTCTGACAATGGTGGCGTCGTCGGACTGCAGGGCAACCTCGCGCCCGAGGGTGCGATCGTGAAGATCGCCGGCATGACGACCGAGCAATTGACCTTCACTGGCCCGGCTCGCTGCTTCGACTGCGAGGAGGACGCCTTCGCCTGCGTCAGCCAGCGCGGCTACAATGTCGGCGACGTTCTGGTGATCCGCTATGAGGGGCCGAAGGGCGGTCCCGGCATGCGCGAGATGCTGTCGACCACTGCTGCCCTCTACGGACAGGGCATGGGCGACAAGGTCGCGCTCATCACCGACGGGCGCTTCTCGGGCGCCACGCGCGGCTTCTGCGTCGGCCATGTCGGGCCTGAGGCCGCCGTCGGCGGACCGATCGGCCTGATCCGCGACGGCGACATCATCGAGCTCGACGCGATCACAGGAAAGCTCGCAGTCCGCCTTTCTGATGCCGAACTTGAGGAGCGTCGTAAGAGCTGGGTGCCGCGCAAGACGGACTACAACTCCGGTGCCCTCTGGAAATACGCGCAGACCGTCGGCTCCGCCAAGGGAGGGGCCGTGACCCATCCGGGCGGCGCCGCCGAGACCCATTGCTATGCGGATATCTGAGACCACGATCGCAGCATTGCTCCTCGTCCTGGGCGGCCAGCAGGCCGCCTGGGCGCAGGACGCCATGGGCGCTCGTGGTCCGGTTCCGCCCCGGCCGATTCCCGGCGTCGCGCTTCCCGAGCCCGGCGCCCTCGACGCGCCCTCCGCGGGCGCCGCGAGCCTCGCTCCGTCTCCCGATGCCCCGGCCGCCCATACGGCGCTGCCGCTCGTGCCCTTCAGCAGTGCGCGCGATGCGATCCGGGCCTGGATGCGCGACTCCACCGCCGGCAATCAGGCCGGTGCCGTACGCGCGCTCGAATATGCGGCCGCGCAGGGCCATCTGACGGCACAGTTCAAGCTTGGCCGGATGTATGCCGGCGGCGAGGGTGTACCCGCCAACGATCTCAAGGCCTTCGAGTATTTCTCGAAGATCGCGGACGAGAACGCCGATGCGATTCCCGGCACTGCCAATGGCCGCATCGTCGGCAGCGCCTTCGTCGCGCTCGGTGGCTATTTCATGGACGGCATCAAGGGCAGCTATGTCCGCCCGAACATCGACCGCGCCTTCGACATGTTCCATTACGCGGCCTCCTATTTCGGCGACCCGGAAGGCCAGTACAATCTCGGCCGGCTCTACATGAACGGGCAGGGCACGCGTCGCGACGCCCGCCAGGCGGCGCGCTGGATGAAGCTTTCGGCCGAGAAGGGCTATGCGCCTGCTCGTGCCGTCTTCGGCGACATGCTGTTGCGCGGGGCCGAGGGCGTGCCGCGGCAGCCGGTGCTCGGGTTGATGTGGTTGTCGCTCGCGCGGGAGAGCGCCGATCCCGACCGCGAGACCTGGATCATCGAGCGCCACGACACCGCGTTCTCGACGGCTTCCGCCAGCGACCGCACGGCGGCGCTCGCCCTGATCGAGCGTCAGCAGGTCGCCGGCGCGCGCGCGCCACAGCGCTGACTGACCCCATTTTTCGGACGCCAGTCGCATCCGGCCGCGCGAACGCCGCGTAACGGCTCCGTCAACCGGAGTGTCGTTCCATGCGCATCCCCGCCGCCATCCTCGCCGCGCTTCTCGCGCTGCCGAGTGCTCCGAGCCTGGGCGATGTCGCCTATGAGAACTGGCCGGTCCTGACCGATCCCTTCCCGAGCACGGGCGGGGGCGGCATCATGATCCATGACTACGATCCGGTCGTTGCCGATGGGCGCTGCAGCACGAACTTCCGTGCGATCGAGCCGAACGGCACCGTCTATCGCAACGCCATCGTTTTTGACGCGGTCGAGACCCAGGGCGGCATTCTCTGCACCAACGGACAGTGGCGGTCGCTCGACAGCGATGCCTCCGGCACCACGCCGTTCAAGGTGTTCATCAAAGCTGGCGTGAAACGGGGCACGGCCGAGTAGAACGGCGGGTGCGCGTCACGCCGCACGCAGCTCCACCATCACGGGCACATGGTCCGAAGGCTTGTCCCAACCGCGGACATGTTTGGCGATTTGGACTCCATCCAGCCTGTCGGCCGCCTGCGGCGAGAGCAAAAGATGGTCGATGCGGATGCCGTTGTTCCGCTGCCAAGCGCCGGCCTGATAGTCCCAGAATGTGTACAGTCCGGCGTCGTCGGTGGTGGCGCGCAGGGCCTCGGTGAGGCCGAGATTGATCAGGTCGCGAAAGGCCGAGCGGGTCTGCGGCAGGAAGAGTGCGTCCGAGACCCAGGCGGCGGGGTCGCGCGCGTCACGCGGCTCGGGGATCACATTGTAGTCGCCGGCCAGCACCAGCGGCTCCTCATGGGCGAGCAGCATCCGCGTATGGGCGGCGAGCCGCTTCATCCAGCCGAGCTTGTAGGGATACTTCTCGGTGTTCGGCGGGTTGCCGTTCGGCAGATAGATCGAGGCCAGCCGCACGACGCCGCTGCCGAGCGGCAGAACGCCCTCGAGATAGCGCGCCTGCTCGTCGGAATCGTCGCCCGGCAGCCCGCGGCGGACGTCCTCGAGCTTCGCCCGCGACAGGATCGCGACGCCGTTGAAGGTCTTCTGGCCGTGGGTCTCGACCTGCCAGCCGGCCTCCTCGATCTCACGGCGCGGGAAATCGGCATCGACGCATTTGATCTCCTGTAGGCAGAGCGCATCGGGCTGCGCCTCCTTCAGGAAATCCAGCAGGTGGCCGAGCCGCTGGCGGACCGAGTTCACGTTCCAGGTGGCGATGCGCAAAGGAAAGGCTCCGGATCAGAAGAGACGCAGGATAAGCGGCACGAGCGCCGCCGTGACAAGCCCGTTCAGCCCCATCGCGATGGCGGCGAAAGCGCCGGCCACAGGATTGACCTGGAAGGCGCGTGCCGTGCCGATGCCATGCGCCGCAAGCCCCGCTGCGAAGCCGCGTGCGCGCCAGTCGGTGCAGCGGAGGGCGACCATCAGCGGCGTCACCATCACGGCGCCGAGGATGCCGGTCGCAATCACCAGCGTCGCCGTCAGCGAGGGCTCGCCGCCGATCTCTCGGGAAATGCCCATGGCGATCGCCGCCGTGACCGACTTCGGCGCGAGGGCGGCCAGCATCGGCTGCGGGATCCCGAAGGCGGCGGCGACGCCGACGGCGCTGACCACAGCGGTCAGGGCGCCGGCGAGGAGCGCGGCCAGAATCGGCAGCACAGCCTTGCGCACCAGTGGCCAGTGACGGTGCAGGGGGAGAGCGAGCGCGACAGTGGCCGGGCCGAGCAGAAAATGGACGAATTGCGCGCCCTGGAAATAGGTTTCGAAGGGCGTGCGCGTCGCCGTCAGGATCGCGGCGAGAAGGGCGACGGCGATCAGCACGGGGTTGGCGAGCGGGTGGCGCCCGAAACGGGCGGAGATCCGATCTGCGACGACATAGGCCGCCAGCGTCACCGTCAGCCAGAGAAGCGGGTCGGCGGCGAGATAGACCCAGAGCGTCTCGACGCGCGTCAGATCCGGCGCCGTCACGGGGTGGGGTCCGGTCGACTGCCAACCAGCGCGGCGACCTTGACGAAGACGAAGGCGGTGACGGCCAGCGTCAGCGCGGTCGAGAGGACGAGTGCGGTCAGCAGGCCTGGACCATAGGCGAGCAGCGCGCCGGCGTGGCGGACGATCCCGGTTCCGGCCGGAACGAACAGCAGGGAGAGATGAGCGAGCAGCACGCCCGCCACCGTCGCCAATGGCGCGCCATCCAGAGCTGCCGAGGGCCGCCAGCGCAGGCCGAGAAAGAGCAATACGAGACCGATGACCGGCCCAGGCACCGGCAGCGCGAGAAGTCGCGCCAGCGCTTCGCCGACGAGCTGGCAGGTGAGCAGCAGGGTGAGAGCGACGATCATGCGGAATGCTCCGGGAGGGGTCCAGCCTATCGCGCCTTCGTTCCATCAACAAAAAACCTCCCCGCATCGCTGCGGGGAGGTGTAGACGACCGGACGGTCGCAATAGGTCAGGGGCAGGCGCGCACGACGCCGCCCTTGGCGATATAGGTGCCGGTCTCGGGATCGTAAGACTTGAAGCGGCGCGAGCAATAGGCCACCGCATCGACGTCGGCCTCGCTGTAGCCATAGGCGCGCACGGGAGCCCCGTAGACCGGCGCCGGGGCGGCATAGACCGGCGCGGGCGCGACATAGACCGGGGCAGGCTCGACATAGCGCGGGCCGGCGAGGGCGCCGGCGGCGAGCGCACCGCCGATCACACCGGCAGCGATGCCGGCGCCGACCGCCGCTCCGCGGCCGCCCCGGTAATAGCCCCCGCGATAGCCGTAGCGCGGCCCATAATAGCCATAGCGACGATACTGAACCGTCTCGACGAGATCGCCGGCCGCTGCAGCGGTCGCGAGGGCAGGGTTCGCCGTCGCCATGATCGGCGCGGCGGAGGCCGGAGTGGCGATCAGGGCCGTACCGACCAGCGCAGCCGCGAGGCTGAAGGTCTTGATCATGGACAGATCCTCTCTTCTGGAGCGAGAGGAAGCTTGCGCGTCCTCCGAAGGGTCACCGAGCGTAACGCGGACGCTCGTATTCGGAAAGCGTGTCACAGGATCGCGTCAAAATTTCGTCGTCCTCGCGCGTGTAGACCGACATCGCTGACGCGGCGGAAGCGCTTGCGCGCGTTCGAATTGCATTCCATATCGCAGCGGCTGATTTTGCACTGCATCATCCGTTGCAAGGATACGAGGCCGATCATGTCTCAAGCTGGCGAAAGCCCTCATCAGAAGCCGGCGCTGCCGACCTCGCAGCTCAGCCTCATGTCGAAGATCATCTTCGGTTCGCGCTGGCTGCAGCTGCCGCTCTATCTCGGGCTGATCGTGGCGCAGTGCGTCTATGTCTTCAAGTTTCTCAAGGAACTGGTGCATCTCGTACAGCACGCGACGGATTTCAGCGAGCAGCAGATCATGCTGGTCGTGCTGGGCCTGATCGACGTGGTGATGATCTCGAACCTGCTGGTGATGGTCATCGTCGGCGGATACGAGACCTTCGTCTCGCGGCTGAACCTCCAGGGGCATCCCGACCAGCCCGAATGGCTGAGCCATGTCAACGCCAGCGTGCTGAAGATTAAGCTCGCCATGGCGATCATCGGCATCTCGTCGATCCATCTGCTGCGGACCTTCATCGAGGCCGGCAACATCGGCAGCGCCAACCGCACCACCGACTACACCGAGACCGGCATCATCCTGCAAACCGTGATCCACACGATCTTCATCGTCTCGGCGATCGGCATCGCCTGGGTCGACCGGATGACGGTGACCGCTGCGGCTGCGAGCAAGGCGCACTGACGCGCAAGGCAGCGCGGCGGCTCAGCGCAGGCGGGGGCTACTGCCCCCGTCCGGCCCGCGCGGCGAAGCGGATCGCCTCCTCGGCGGCACGGAACAGGGCTTTGGCCTTGTTCACGCATTCCGCCTGCTCGGAGGCGGGATTCGAATCGTAGACGATGCCCGCGCCGGCCTGGACATGCATGCGCCCGTCCTTGACCACCGCCGTGCGCAGCACGATGCAGGTGTCCATCTCACCATTGGCGCCGAAATAGCCGATGCAGCCGCCATAGGCGCCGCGCGCGTCGTGTTCGAGCTCGTCGATGATCTCCATCGCCCGCACCTTCGGCGCGCCGGAGACCGTGCCAGCCGGAAAGCCCGCTGACAGCGCCGCCAGCGCGTCATGGCGCGGATCGATCGTCCCCTCGACATTGGAGACGATGTGCATGACCTGGCTGTAGCGCTCGATGAAAAAGGAATCGGTGACCTTGACCGAGCCGATCTGCGCGACTCGGCCAACATCGTTGCGGCCGAGATCGAGCAGCATCAGATGCTCGGCGCGCTCCTTGGGATCGGCCAGCAACTCCTGAGCCAGGGCCTCGTCCTCGGCCGGAGTGGCGCCACGGCGGCGCGTGCCGGCGATCGGGCGGATCGTGACCGTGTCGTCGCGCAGCCGCACCAGGATCTCGGGGCTCGAACAGACGATCTGGAAATCGGTGAAGTCGAGATAGCACAGGAAAGGCGCCGGATTGACGCGCCGCAGCGCCCGGTAGAGCGCGAAGGGCGGCAGCTGGAACGGGGCCTCGAAGCGCTGCGACAGCACGACCTGGAAGATGTCGCCGGCGCGGATATAGTCCTGCGCGGCCGCCACCATCTCGTGGAAGCGCTCCTCGCTGGTGTTCGACATGATCGCCGGCTCCGGCAGAGCGGCGATGTCGGTCGCGGCGTCCGGCGGCAGCGGACCTTCGAGCGCGCACACCACCGCATCGAGCCGCTCCAGCGCCCGCTCATGCGCGGCGCGGGCGGGAACGCCGGGCTGGTGGCGCACCGGCGTCACGACATGGATCTCGTCGCGCACCGAATCGAACACGACCATCAGGGTGGGCCGGGTCAGGATCGCGTCGGGCACGCCCGTGCCGGTTTCCTTGGGCTCCGGCAGGCGCTCCATCAGGCGCACCATGTCGTAGCCGAGATAGCCGAAGACGCCCGCCGCCATCGGCGGCAGTTCGCCGCTCCCCGGCGCGTCGGCGTCAGGAATGGCGCTCTCTTCCAGCAGCGCCCGCAGGCTTTCGAAGGCCGGGCGGGGATCGGCGAGGAAGCCGTCGCCCAGCGCCGGGCGGCAGAGCGAAGCCTGGCCGCGATGGCAGCGCCAGATCAGATCGGGCTCGAGGCCGATCATCGAGTAGCGTCCCCGCACCGCGCCGCCCTCGACCGATTCGAGCAGGAAGGCCGGCCCGGTCGTGGCGTGGCGCAGCTTCAGGAAGGCGGCGACGGGGGTCTCGCAATCGCCGACCAGCACCTGCCGCAGCAATTGCGGGGTGCCGGCTTCATAGGCGGCGGCGAAGGCCTCCTGATCCTGCGCCTCCGCCATGGTCAGTTCTGGTTCCCGCCCGTGGCATTGCGGAAGGCGGTCTCGTTGATCGAGACGCCCAGCTCAGTCTGCCGCTGCGCGACATACTGCGTGAGGATGTCCTCGCTGACGCTGGCCGCCAGGGTGCGGGCGAAGTTTTCCGCCTCCTGCGTCGTGCGGGCATAGCTCGGCACCGTGGCGGCATCGACCTTGAACAGGATGCGCCCGCCATCGGCGATGGCGGCGGAGGCACTCTTGCCGGCCGGTGTCCCGAAGATCAGGTTGATCACATTGGCCGGCAGGTCGGGGCGCTGCTCCTGGCGGCTGAGGCCGGCCGCCTGCTCGATGGTGAGGCCGGCCGAAGCCGCGACCGCATCGAAGGCCTCGCCCTTGTCGATCCGTTCGACGAGTTCGCGCGCCTTGGCGGCGAGGCGGGTCGCGACCTCGTCCGCACGCCACTGCGCCTCGACCTGCGCCTTGACCTCGTCGAAGCCCTGTTCGCGCGAGGGATCGATCTTCTTGACGTCGTACCAGACATAGCCGGCATCGCGCGGCAGCCGGACCGCCTCGTTGTCCACGCCGGGCTCCGAGCGGAAGATCCCCTGGATGGTCGCGTCGCCGCCGGGCAAGGCCGGTTCGGTGCCGCCATCGGCCCGGCGCAGGCTCGCATCGATCGGTCCGACGCTGCGCAGGGGCAGGTTGAACTCCTTGGCGATCTCGGCCAGCGGCTTGGCGGCGGCACGCTGATCCTCGATCCGATCATGGATCTCGGTGATGCGGCTCGCCGCCCGGCGGGTCGCGACGTCGCTGCGCATTTCGGCGGCGACCTCGTCGAAGGGACGTACCGCTTCCGGCACGATCGCGGTGACCCGCAGCAGGACGGGGCCGAAGGCGCTGGTGACCGGGGGGCTGACTGTGCCCTCCGCCAGCGCGAAGGCGGCCTCGCGCACGGCCGGATCGAAGACCTGGGTCCGCGTGAAGGTGCCCAGCGTCAGATCGGCGGCGGCGACGTTGCGGGCGGCCGCGACGGCATCGAAGGTTTCGCCGGCCTCGATGCGCGCGCGGGCGGCCTGGGCTTCTTCCGCGGTCGGGAACGCGATCTGCTGGATGGTCCGGGTTTCGGGCGTGGTGAAGCGCTGGGCCTTGACCTCCTCATAGCGCGCACGGGCATCCGCCTCGCTGACGGTTCCGGCATCGGCCAGGCTCTCGGCGGTGAGCGCGAGCAGATCGGCGGTGCGCCGCTCCGGCGCGCGGAAGGCGCTCTTGCGCTCGTCATAGAAGGTCTTGAGCTGCGCCTCGGTCGGAGCCGGGATCTCGCCGGCGAAGGCGGGGGCGAGGCGGACGAGGGTGATATCGCGGCGCTCGTTGCGCAGGCGGTGGCCGAGTTCCTGAAGCGCGACGGGGGAGGTGACCGCGCCGACGACCATCTCGCCGATCTGCTGGCGCAGGATCGTGGCGCGCTGCTCGCGGACATAGGCCTGTTCGGTGAAGCCGTTGGCGCGCAGCAGCTCGTTGAAGCGGGCGGCGGAGAAATTGCCGGAGGCGTCGCGGAAAGCGGGGTCCTCGAAGATCAGGTTGCGGATGGTGTCGTCGGACACGGCGAGACGCATGGAGCGCGCCGTCTGGTCGAGCACCGATTCCGTGATGAGGCGGGATAGGACCTGCCGGTCGAGACCGAGCGCACGCGCCATCTCGGGGGTGATCTGGCGGCGCTGCTGGCGAGTCAGCTGCTGGACATCGTTCTGGAAGGCCGTGCGGACCTGCTCCAGCCCGATCTCGGCCTTGCCGACGCGGGCCACGGAGTTGCGACCATAACCCTGGAAAATGTCGCCGATGCCCCAGATCGCGAAGGAGAAGATCAGGAAGCCGAACAGGACGAAGATCACGAGCTTGCCGAGGAAGCTCTGGCCCGCCTTGCGGATGCCCGTCATCATCATGGAAGTCGGTCTTTCCCTGGCCTGGCGGGGCGCGTGGAACGTCCCTGCCGGTTTTCGTCGGTGCCGCTTATAGGAACCGCGAGGCGTTGCCGCAATCGCCCGCGCGGATTCGTGTCGTGGCTGCACGACGGCGCGCCGCGCGATTGCGGGGCGCGCCCGCGGTTGCTAGAGCCGGGCCAACGAACAGGAGGATGCAGGTGACGCGCAGCATCAGGCCCCTGGTGGCCGGCAACTGGAAGATGAACGGGCTGAAGGCGGATCTCGCCATCGGCTCCGAAGTGGCCAAGGGCTATGATCGCGCCCTGAAGAGCGCGGTCGATCTGGCGATCTGCCCGCCCGCCAGCCTGCTCTATCTGGCGAGCGCGGCTCTGGTCGGCACGCGGATCGCGACCGGCGGCCAGGATTGCAGCATGCAGGAGGCGGGCGCCTTCACTGGCGAAGTCTCCGCCGCGATGCTCGCCGATGCCGGGGCCACCTTCGCCATCGTCGGCCATTCCGAGCGGCGCACGCTCCATGGCGAGACCAACGCGACCGTGAAGGCGAAGGCCGAGGCTGCGCAAAGAGCGCTGCTGGTGCCGATCGTCTGCGTCGGCGAGACCAAAGCCGAGCGCGAGGCGGGCAAGGCGGTCGCGGTCGTCCGCAAGCAGCTGCGCGGCTCCGTGCCGGAGGGCTCCACGGCGGCGACGCTCGTGGTGGCCTATGAGCCGGTCTGGGCGATCGGCACCGGGCTCACCCCCACCGCGGCCGATGTCGCGGAGATGCACGAGGCGATCCGCGGCGAGCTCGGCCGCATGCTCGGCAAGGCGGCGGCTGCGGGCGTGCGCCTGCTCTATGGCGGCTCGGTGAAACCGTCCAACGCGGCCGAATTGATGAATGTTGCCCATGTCGATGGCGCTCTGGTCGGCGGGGCGAGCCTCAAGGCCGAGGACTTCCTCGCGATCGCGCGCGCCTGCGCCTGAGCGGCGCGAAGCAAAACCGCGTCGGGCGGCGATCGCCGGGGTGGTGTGGCCGTCGCTTGCGTGCTATGGGCCGCGCCGACCCCGCTGGCCGGCTCCGGCCTGCGGCGGCATGAGGTGCGGGTGGCCCTTGGCGGCGGCCCGCTCCGGACCCATTTGGTGAGCCTGGCTCAGTCTGTCGAGAACATGCAGAACGTCATCATCGTCATCCACCTGATCATCGTGGTCGCGCTCGTCGGCGTGGTCCTGCTGCAGCGCTCCGAGGGCGGCGGGCTCGGCATGGGCTCCGGCGGTGGCGGGGCGGGCGGCTTCATGACCGGCCGCGGCCAGGCCAATGCGCTGACGCGGGCGACGGCGATCCTGGCCGGGGCCTTCTTCCTGACCTCGATCATCCTGGCGGTGATGGCGACGCGCGGCCGCGTCCAGCGCTCGATCATCGATGGCGCGCCGACCCAGAGCGCGCCCGCCACGCCGACTGGGCCGAGCGCCCCGAACGCCGGTGGCGTTCTGGATCAGCTCCGGCAGATGCAGGCACCGAGCGGCGCACCGCAGCCGCCGACCCCGGCGGCGCCAGCGCCGCAGCAGTAAGGCCGGCACGTCCCGTAAAAGCGCCTCGCGCTTTGATGTTCAGGACGCGCCCGAGAAAGTCTGGGCAGGGGCCGGGCAACCGGCCCTTCTCTTTTGTGTGGGGTGCGCGGGCCGGTCGGCCGGGCGTGCCTGTGGACAAGCGTGCAGGGCAAGACGGGGCTGCACGCCTGGACTTAGCGAATCGCGCCCGTCGCTTTAGAGGTGTCCTCCCATGACGCGGTATGTCTTCATCACCGGCGGCGTGGTGTCTTCGCTGGGCAAGGGCCTGGCGGCGGCGGCGCTCGCCGCCCTCCTGCAGGCGCGCGGCCACACGGTCCGCCTGCGCAAGCTCGATCCTTATCTCAACGTCGATCCGGGCACGATGAGCCCGTATCAGCATGGCGAGGTCTTCGTCACCGACGACGGCGCGGAGACCGATCTCGATCTCGGCCATTACGAGCGCTTCACCGGCCGGCCCTGCAACAAGGGCGACAACATCACCACCGGCCGCATCTACATGGACATCCTGACCAAGGAGCGTCGCGGCGACTATCTCGGCGCGACGATCCAGGTCGTG
The DNA here is from genome assembly GCF_042655245.1 of Allobosea massiliensis. NCBI lineage: Bacteria > Pseudomonadati > Pseudomonadota > Alphaproteobacteria > Hyphomicrobiales > Alloboseaceae > Allobosea > Allobosea massiliensis. The sequence continues at coordinate 24,594 of NZ_JBHSLU010000046.1, forward strand.
CCGCATGTCACCAACGCCATCAAGGAGTTCATCCTCGACGGCAATGAGGACTACGACTTCACCCTGGTCGAGATCGGCGGCACGGTCGGCGACATCGAGAGCCTGCCCTTCCTCGAGGCGATCCGGCAGGTGAACCAGCAGCTGCCGCGCGGGCAGTGCATCTTCATCCACCTGACGCTGCTGCCCTATATCCCGACGGCCGGCGAGCTGAAGACCAAGCCGACGCAGCACTCGGTCGCCGAGCTGCGCTCGATCGGCATCCAGCCCGACATCCTGCTCTGCCGCACTGACCGCGAGATCCCGCGCGAGGAGCGCCGCAAGCTCGCGCTGTTCTGCAATGTCCGCGAGACGGCCGTGATCGAGGCCCGCGACGTCGCCTCGATCTACGACGTGCCGCTGTCCTATCATGCGGAAGGGCTCGACAACGAGGTTCTGGCGGCCTTCGGCATGGATGCGGGCGGCGAGCCCGACGTTTCCAACTGGCGCCGGATCTCCGAGCGGGTGAAGAACCCCGAGGGCGAGGTCACCATCGCCATCGTCGGCAAATATACCGGGATGAAGGACGCCTATAAGTCCCTGATCGAGGCGCTGATGCATGGCGGCATCGCCAATCGCGTCAAGGTCAATCTCGACTGGATCGAGTCCGAGGTCTTCGAGAAGGAGGATCCGGCGCCCTTCCTCGAGCATGTCCACGGCATCCTGGTGCCGGGCGGCTTCGGCCATCGCGGCGCCGAGGGCAAGATCAGGGCGGCGACCTTCGCCCGGCAGCGCAAGGTGCCCTATTTCGGCATCTGCTTCGGCATGCAGATGGCGGTGATCGAGGCCGCGCGCTCGCTCGCCGGCATCACCGACGCAAACTCGACCGAGTTCGGCCCCACGACCGAGCCCGTCGTCGGCCTGATGACCGAGTGGATGCGCGGCAACGAACTCGAGCAGCGCGCGGCCGACGGCAATCTCGGCGGCACCATGCGGCTCGGCGCCTATGCCTCGACGCTGGCGGCGGGTTCCAAGATCGCGCAGATCTACGGCACGACCGAGATCTCCGAGCGGCATCGCCACCGCTACGAGGTCAATATGAGCTATCGCGACCGGCTCGAGGCGAAAGGCATGAGCTTCTGCGGCCTGTCGCCGGATGGTCTTCTGCCCGAGACGATCGAGTATCCGGACCATCCCTGGTTCATCGGCGTGCAGTATCACCCCGAGCTGAAATCGCGCCCCTTCGAGCCGCATCCGCTGTTTGCGAGCTTCGTCCAGGCCGCGATGGTGCAGAGCCGGCTGGTCTGAGGCGGGTGGTGACGGCCGGCGCAGCCTGATGCGGCGCCGGTCAATAGTTCCCGTGGGTAGACTGCGGGACATCCGGCTTGACGACGGATTCGCTTTGCGGCACGCGTCGCGGATCATGCTGCCGAATACGACCCTTTTCGATCGACGCCGACGCTGCTGCACCCCTGCGGCGGCTCGCGCAGCTGCGCGTCGATTGGCGTCCTTTGGCATGATGGCAGCCTCTGCTTAGGCTCAGTCTCCGAAGAGGCCTTCGGCCCGCAGTCTCGAACCCCCGCAGCCCCCGGCTCCGGGGGTTTTTCTTTTGCCCGGAAACAGAAGGACATCACCATGAGCATTCGTGTCGGCATTGTCGGAATCAGCGGTTTTGGCGGCGGCGAGGCGCTGCGCCTGATCGCCAGCCATCCGGTCTTCGAACTGGTCTACGCCGCGGGCGAGAGCAGCGCGGGCAGCCGCCTCGTGGATCGCTTCCCCGGCGTGCCGGCCCGGCTGGCCGAGCTCGTGATCGCGAAATGGGACCCCGAGACCCTGCCGCCGCTCGACGTGCTGTTCGCGTCACTGCCCACGGGCGCCTCGGCCGAAGCTTTGGCCCGCGTCCCCAAGGCAGTGAAGATCGTCGATCTCGGCGGCGACCATCGCTCTGTCGAGGGCTGGGCCTATGGCCTGGCCGACATCTGGCCGGACCGGATCCAAGGTCAGGTCCGCGTCGCCAATCCCGGCTGCTTCCCCGCCGCGACACTGACGGCGCTGGCGCCGCTGCTGGCGGACAAGCTGATCGAGCCCGGCAACATCGTGATCGACGTCAAAACGGGCATCTCCGGTGCCGGCCGTGGCGGCGACAGCACGTTCGGCTATGCCGAGAGCAACGAAAATCTCGTGCCCTATGGCCTCCTCAAGCATGTCCATATGCCGGAGATCGCCAGGACGATCGAGCAGCTGAGCGGTGGCAGTGCGGCCGGGCTGGTGTTTACGCCGCATCTGGTGCCGATGACGCGGGGCATTCTCGCCACGATCTATTGTCGCGGCAGCGCCACCACGGGGCAGTGCCTCAATGCGGCCCGGCGCTTCTATGCCGGGCGCTCCTTCGTCCGCGTCACCGACAGGCCGCCGCAGACCAAATGGGCGACCGGATCGAACCTCGCCTTCATCAGCTATGCGGCCGACCCGGAGCGCAACCTCGTGATCGCGATAGGCGTGGTCGACAATCTCGGCAAGGGCGCGGCCGGGCAGGCGGTCCAGAACGCCAACCTGATCTGCGGCCTGCCGGAGACGGCCGGGCTGGACGGCGTGCCGGTCTGGCCCTGACGGCAGCGGGTCTGCGGGCCGTCATGGTCGCCCTTGTGGCGACCATCCACGTCTTGAGGCGCTGCTGGCCGGCGAGTCGCTCTGTAGAAGCGCGGCGTCAATCGTTCCCGCGTGAAGACGTGGATGGTCGGCACAAGGCCGACCATGACGGGGAGGATCGGAAAACTAATCCCCACTGCTCCCTTCTCACCCTATCCTGCCATCACCTCATCCCCGAGTGGCAGCCATCCGGAAGGCAAGCCGTTGGTGGGGATGGGGGCGGCGCCTGCGGGCGGGTTTGCACCCCGCACTCGGGAGGCTTCGGGGCACCGCCCTGGGGGTACTACGGCCCCTGTGCGAGGAGCTCGCTGGAACGGTGGCTGGCATCATGCCTTCGTCCCATGCCCGACTAGACGCGACAAGGCGATGAGCTGAACTGGCGTCGAAAGGGCTCGCGGCGGAGGCTGGCCTTCGACCTCATAAGCGCGGCCCGGAGCCCATAATCGCCGACAAGCGGAGCGCCACGGGGCGTGCGGATGGTGGCTCAATCCATCCGCGCCGCATCCTGGCTCAATGGATGTGGCTTGTTACCCAATGCGCCTCGCGGCGCTCCGCTGCCCCTCATGACGACGCCCGCGTGCGAGCGCGGGCGGACGTAGCCGCGCGCCGTCATCATGCATTTGGCGGATGCGTTGACCTGTCGGGAAGCCGATGGTCTGATCGACCGAGAGTCACGGATGCCGGGGGCAGGGACATGGCGATCTCGATGGCGGGTCTGCCCGCCTTCCTGCTCTATTTCGTCGTCGGCGCGGCGCTGATCGGCTGTTTCACGGCCGTGTATCTGCGCCTCACCGCCCATGATGAACTCGCCTTGATCCGCGGCGGCAACCTGTCCGCCGCCGTCGCGCTCGGCGGCAATGTCACGGGGTTTTCCGTTCCGCTCGAAAAGGCGATCGCGCAGGCCAGCAGCATTCCCGACCTTGTGCTCTGGGCTATTGTCGCCATGATCATCCAGTTCGGCGCCTATGGGCTGGCGCGCCTGCTGATTCCCGAGCTGTCGCGCAAGATCGAGGAGGACCGGTTGCCCTCGGCGGCGATGCTGGCCGTGATCGCGGTGATCTCGGGCACGCTGGCGGCTGCCAGCATGACGGTCTGAGGAGGCGGCGATGAAGCGCTCGACCCAGATCGGCCTCGCAGCAGCGGGCGTCGTGCTCGTCGCGACGATCTGGGGCAGCGGGCGCGAGGAGGCGACGGAGGACAGCCTCGTCTACAACAGCCTCGCCGATTGTCGCGCCGGCGGCCAGCTGACCTCGACGCAATGCGAGCAGCGCTTCAACGAGGCGACCGCCAACCATCTGCGGGACGCCAAGAAGTTCTCCAGCACCAGCGCCTGCGAGGCCGAGTACGGTTCGGGCTCCTGCCGTTCGGCGGTCTGGAACGGCGCTTCCGTGGTGGTCCCCGCGCTGGCCGGGTTCATGCTGGCGCGCAGCCTCGCGCAGGGTGGGGGCGCGGCGCAGCCCTTGCTGCCGCCGACGCGGGAAGCCTGCCCCCCAGGGAGCGCCGCCCCCGAATGTCAGCAGGCGCGCTCATCCTCCTCCGGCAGCAGCGGTGGCGGCTATGGTGGCCGCGGCAGTTCATCCTCCTCGCGCGCCTACTCGACGACCTCGGGCGCCGCGGTGGTGGCGCGCAGCGGCAGCTCTCCCGGCGTCGTGACGACCACCAGCACGACCTCGCGCGGTGGCTTCGGATCGACGGCACGCTCCTTCTCCTCGTCATCGTCCTCCTGAGATGCGCCGAGTCTCTCTCACGCCGCGTCTGGATTGGCAGGCGCAGGTCGAGCGGCTGGGATTCGCCTTCCACACGCTCGATGGCGAAACCTATTGGGACGAGAGCGTGGCCTATGCCTTCACGCTCGACGAGATCGAGCGCGACATCGAGGCGCCGACCGAGGCGATCGAGCAGCTCTGCTTCGCCTTCATCGAGCGCGCCATCGACGACGATGCGGTGCTGGCGCGGCTGGCGATTCCCGCGGCCCAGTGGGATTTCATCCGCGAGAGCTGGCGACGCGGCGACCGCAATCTCTATGGCCGGCTCGACCTCGCCTATGACGGCAGCGGGCCCGCCAAGCTGCTGGAGTACAATGCCGATACGCCGACGGCGCTGTTCGAATCGGCCGTGGTCCAGTGGGATTGGCTGGAGCAGGGGATGGCGCGCGGCGTGCTGGGGCCGGGCTGCGACCAGTTCAACTCGCTGCATGAGAGGCTGATCGCAGCCTTCGCCCAATTGCGCGCGCCCTCGCCCTATCGGCTGCATCTCGCCTGCGTCCAGTCGAGCGCCGAGGACAAGGGCACGGTCGATTATCTGATGGACTGCGCCGTTCAGGCCGGGCTCGATGCGCGCTTCACCTATGTCGAGGAAATCGGCCTGCTCTCGGACGGGCGCTTCTGCGACGGCGCCAACCAGCCGATCGAGACGCTGTTCAAGCTCTACCCCTGGGAGTGGCTGTTCCGCGAGGGCTATGCCGCCAACCTTGCCACGTCGCGCTGCCAGTTCGTCGAACCGCCCTGGAAGGCGTTGCTCTCGAACAAGGGCCTGCTGGCCTGTTTGTGGGAGATGGAGCCGGGCCATCCCAATCTGCTGCCGGCCTTTTTCGAGAACGATCCGCGCTGCGCCTCGCTCTCGCCGCGCCGGGTGCGCAAGCCGCTCTATTCGCGCGAGGGAGCCAATGTCACCCTGACGGAGCGTGGCCAAGTGCTCGACAGCGATGACGGCCCCTATGGCGCCGAGGGCTTCGTGCTGCAGGATGCCGCGCTCAATCTGTTCCAGGCTGATGGGCATTATGCCGTGCTCGGCTCCTGGCTGGTCGCCTCGCAGGCCTGCGGGCTGTGCCTGCGTGAGGACGTCTCGCCGATCACGCGCAACACCTCGCGCTTCGTGCCGCATTACATCGAGGCCTGAGCGGGCGGCGCTTGACCGCCGCCGCGCATGACCGCGCCCGGGCAACCTGCTAGACCTGAGCGCCCGAGCCTGCCGCAAGCGAGCCAGCCCATGCCTGAAACGACCCAGCCCCGCACGATCCTCGCCGCCGCCCCGCGCGGCCTCGACCATCTCGTGATCGGAGTGCGCGATCTCGACGCGGCCGGAGCCTTCTACGAGCGGCTCGGCTTCACCGTTGGCGCCCGCAACCGCCATCCCTGGGGCACCGAAAACCGCATCGTGCAGTTCCCGGGCTCGTTCCTGGAGCTGATCACGATCGGCGATGCGACAGCGGTCGTGCCGCCGGCGCCGCGCCAGTTCTCCTTCGGCCATTTCGTGCGCGAGGCGCTCGGGCGAGGCGAGGGGCTGTCGATGCTGGTTCTCGAAAGCACGGACGCCAAGGCCGATGCGGCTGCGTTCCAGACGGCGGGGATTGGCGATTTCGAGCCGTTCTTCTTCGAGCGCCAGGCGAAGCGGCCGGATGGCAGCACGGTACGCGTCGCGTTTTCGCTCGCCTTCGCCGCCGACCCGCTGGCGCCGGAATGCGGCTTCTTCGTCTGCCAACAGCACGAGCCGCAGAATTTCTGGAACCCGGCCTTCCAGCAGCATGCGAATGGCGTGAGCGCGCTCTCGGCTGCGGTGATGGTGACGGACGGTCCGGCGACGCATCGCGGCTTCCTCACGGCCTTCGCCGGCTTCCCCGAGGTGCTGGAGGGCAATGCCGATTATGTGCTCGGCCTGCCGCGCGGGCGTCTCGACGTGCTCGACCCCGAGGCCGCGCAGGCGATCTACCATGTCGAGCCGGATCCGACGCCGGCGCGCTTCCTCGGCTTCTGCGTCACCGTGCCGGATCTCGACGCCGTCGCGAGCCGGCTCGAGGCGGCGGAGATCGCCTTCGGGCAAGGCGAGGACCGAATCGTGGTTCCGGCCGAGGCGGCGATGGGCTGCGTGATTGCCTTCGAGCGGGGATGAGCGTCAGGATCGGTCCGCTCCTTCTGATGGATTCGAAACCGACATGATCGCCCAGGCGCTGCTGAAGCTTCCCGATTTCGCCCTGTTCTTCTCGGTGTCGCTGGCGTTGGTCGGCGTCTACCTGCTCGTCTACACGGTGGCGACCTCGCATAACGAGTTCGGGCTGATCCGGCAGAACAACATCGCCGCGGCGCTCTCGCTGGGGCTGAGCCTTACCGGCTTCGCGCTGCCGCTGTCGAGCGCGGTGGTGCATTCGACCACCATCGCCGATCTGCTGGTGTGGGGCGTGGTCGCGATCGTCGTCCAGTTGATCGTCTATGTGCTGGTCCGGATCGTCCTGCCGAATCTCTCGGCCCGGATCGCGGCGGGCGAACTCGCCGCCGCGCTGTTCCTCGGCGCCGCCTCGCTGGCGGCCGGCGTCATCAACGCGGCGGCGATGAGCTTCTGAGGCGCCCGCAGGCAGACGTTCAGGTGGCCGGGCGCTCGGCCGGCAGCGAGGCCAGCAGCGCCACCAGCGCCCGGTCGTGCAGCACCACCATGCGCTCCTTCGGCTTCAGCCAGATCGCGGCATCGTCGATCGTCTCGGCATCGACGAGCTTGGCCTGCGCGACGGCGCGGTCGGCCTCGATCTCGCCGCGGCGGCGCGGCGGCGCCTCGGGCAGCATCGCCTCATGGGCCTCGCGCAGCGCCGGCTCGGCATGGAGCGCGCGCAGCCCGTCCGCGTCGTCATAGCCCGCCGCCGCGAACTCGGCCTGGAGCGCATTGGCCCGCAGCGCCACCGCCGGCGGATCGCCTTCCTCGGGCGTGTAGAGCAGCTTGCGCCGCTTCAGCCAGAGCCCGATCGCGAGCTGGCCGGAAGCCCAGGACAGCGGGATCGCCAGCACGAGACCGACGATCGTCGGCGACATCCAGGCGAAGAGCGAGGTCGCGATCAGAAAGGCCGAGATGCCGGTGACCAGCCCCAGCAGCGTGTGCATGCGGTGCCGACGGATGATGTCCTTGAGCGGGATCGAACCGTCGTCGCGGCGCTGCGGGTTCCAGCCCGTGTCGCGGCCGAGCAGGATCTGGAAGACCGAACCCGACTGGATCAGCATCATGATCGGCGCGAAGAAGGCCGAGAACAGCACCTCGATCAACGCCGAGACGATGAGACGGATCGCGCCGCCGCCGGCGCGCCGGAGTTTCCCGTTGAACAGCGTCAGCAGCAGCCCGAAGAGCTTCGGCGCGAGCAGGATCGCCATGGTCAGGGCGAAGAGGTTGAGCGCGCGCTCGGGGTCGAAGCGCGGCCAGACCGGGAAGAGCGTGAATTCCTGGGTAAAGTACTCAGGGCGCGCATAGCTGACTTGGAGCACGATCAGGATGCCGACCACGAGTTGCATCAGCCAGAGCGGCGAGGCGAGATAGCCCATGATGCCGGTGGCGAAGTGCTGCCGCGTCGGCGCGACAAAGCCCTTGGCGCCGATGATGCGCGAATGCTGCAGATTGCCCTGGCACCAGCGCCGGTCGCGCACCGAGACGTCGATCAGCGAGGGCGGGCTTTCCTCATAGGAGCCCGTCAGGTCGGGCAGCATGTAGACCGACCAGCCGGCGCGGCGGATCAGGGCGGCCTCGACGAAGTCGTGGCTCAGCACATGGCCACCGAAGGGCGGCTTGCCCTTGAGGTCCGGCAGGCCGCAATGGTCGGCGAAGGCTTTGGTGCGGATGATCGCGTTGTGGCCCCAGTAATTGCCGTCGCGGCCGGACCACATGGCGAGCCCGGTCGCGATCACGGGGCCGTAGACGCGGGCCGCGAATTGCTGAAGCCGCGCGAAGAAGGTGTTGCGGTTGATGATCAGCGGCAGCGACTGGATGATGCCGGCATCCGGATCGGCCTCCATCGCGGCGGCGAGGCGCACGATGCAGGTGCCGGTCATCAGGCTGTCGGCGTCGAGCACGACCATGTGCTCGTAGTGCCCGCCCCAGCGGGTGACGAAGTCGGCGATATTGCCGGCCTTGCGGTGATGGTTCTTCGGCCGGTGCCGGTAATAGACGCGCGCCTCGGGGCCAAGCCGCTCGCGCAGTGCCAGGAAGGCGCGCTCCTCGGCGATCCAGACATCCGGATTGGTGGTGTCCGAGACGATGAAATAGTCGAAATGGCTGCCGAGGCCCGTCGCCTCGACCGATTCCCGGATCGCCGCCAGGGCCGCGAAGGTGCGGGCGGTCGATTCGTTGTAGATCGGCATCACCACGACGGTGCGATGCTGCAGGCTGTCGACATGGACCGGGCGCGTGCGGTCGAAGAGCAGCCCGAAGAAGCCGAGGACGGCGCTGGTGAAGGCGAGCGCGATCCAGGAGAAATTGACCGTGAAGAGGACGAGTAGGACGTACTGCAGCGAGGTCGTGCGGCTGACCGACACGACGTTGTACATTTCCCACGCGCCATAGGCGGTGAGCGCGAGGCCGCCGCCAAAGACGAGCAAGCGCTTCAGCCACGGCGTCTTCCAGGCGCGCGGCGCGACCGGCCTGCGGCGGTCCTCGTCCTTCCAGCTCCGGAAGGACTGAACCGGCATGATCAGGCGGTTCTCGGGCGGGGTCGCGGGCAGCGGACGCGCCGCAGCCCTGTGATCCGGCGCCGTGACCTCGCCGGGGCGGGCCGCGGTCACCACGTCCATCGGTTCAACCAGGTCTCTGATACGGGCTGTCCGCCCGACTGCAGGACGAGCCGCAGCTCGCAGAGCGAATCGGTGCCGGGATCGACCTCGAAGCCGACGCGCATCAGCTTGCGCTCGGGGAAGGGCCAGAGCCGGATGTTATGGATCTGGCCGGGCGTCGTGCTGATATGGGCGCGTGTCGCGGCGACGGTTCCTGCATCGGCCAGCCGGTCGCCCGTGAAGTCGACGAGAAAGCGCCGGCGCCGGCCCTGCGAGCCACGGCCCTGGCGCATCCGCGTCGCGAGAGCCAGGCCCGGCCGTTCGGGCGGCTGCCAGCACCAGGCCTGACGATAGGCGATCGAGGTTTCACTGCCGGCTGCCAGGGGCTGCCGCGGACGCCAGTACATGATGACATTGTCGTTGATGTCGGATTCGCTCGGGATCTCGATGAGCTGGACCGAGCCGGCGCCCCAGTCTCCGAGCGGCTCCATCCAGACGCTCGGCCGCAATTCGAAGCGCTGGTCGTCATCCATGAAGGCGGCCGGGTCGCGCTCGCGCTGGACCAGGCCGAACCCCTTCGGATTGCTGTCCATGAAGGACGAGACCTGGAGCGTCGCCGGATTGCTCACCGGCCGGTAGATCCACTCGCCCGTGCCGGAGCGCATCTGCACGCCGGAGATCTCGTGGACGGCCGGGCGGACATCGTCGAAGCCGCGGCGGCTCTGCGGGCCGGACAGGAAGGTGCCCATCGTGCAGCCGAAGCCGATATGATCGAGCACTTGGCGGGCGAACAGCGTCATCTCGACGTCGATCAGCGTGACGTCCCCAGGGCGCAACGTCATCCGAAGCGCACCCGTCAGGCTCTCTGAATCGAGCAGGGCATGGATGACGAGCAGGCCCGAAGCGGGGCTCGGCCGCTCGATCCAGAAGGCACGGAAGAAGGGGATCTCCTCGCCGCGCGTCTCGCCCGGCCGCAGGATCAGGGCGCGGGCGAGGGCGCCAAAATTCTGGCCGCGCGCCAGAGACCGGAAGAAGGTCGCCCCCTGGAACATGGCGACCTCGAAGGGCCGCTCGAGCCCGGTGGCGATCCGCATGCCGGAGAACTGGAGGTCGGCATTCGCCGGCGGCGGCGGCACGCGGCCGTAATCGAACTTGGAGCGGTCGAAGGCGACGCGGCGGACCGTGCCGTCCTCGATCGTGAAGAGGCTCACGGGATTCGAGAAGACATAGCCTCGGTGAAGCGGCTCGACGGTGAAGCCGCGATTCTCCCCGGCCCAGATCAGCGCGCCGGGCTGGGCTCGGATGCCCGAATAGAGATCGAAGGGCAGGGTGGCGTAGCCGTCGGGCAGATCCGTCGCGACGAGCGGCACGACAGGTCGCTGTGCCAGGATGCGCGCCGCATCGACCACGAGGGCAGGATCGAAGGTCTTGCCCTCGAACAGGAAGGACTGGTTGATCGCGGCGAGCGCGGTCGGCGCCTGGGCCGAAGCCTGTCCCGCCGCGAGCAGCGAGGCTGCCGCAGCGCTGCCGGAACCTTCGAGAAACTGCCGACGATTCAAAGGTTTCGACATCAGACCCAACATGCGCGGACGACGCCCTCGTCCTCGCGCGCTTCTAGAGCATTTCCGGGTGACATGAAAAGCGGCAGGGCCGGCGAAATCTGGCCGATGACTCGTCTCCTGGGTGCGGGCAACAGACGTAACCCACAATTGGCTGTTCGACTTTGGCAAATGACAGTGGGATCGGCTATCCACGGCCGTTGCAACACCACTATGCGTCACCGCGACCGGAAAAGCCTTGGCGCGGCGGCAAAGGAACCGACAATCATGACGGAAATGCAGCCTGCCCGGTCCTGCCTCGCAATTCTCCTGGCCGCAGGCGAAGGGACGAGGATGCGGTCGGCGCGGCCGAAGGTGCTGCACGAGATCGGCGGGCGCTCGTTGCTGGGCCATGCGCTGACGGCGCTGGCGACGGCGGGCGCGGACAGGATCGTTGTCGTTGTCGGTCCCGGGCGGGAGGACGTGGCCGATGCGGCGCGCCGCCTGCTACCGGAGGTTACGATCGCCGTGCAGGCCGAGCGGCGCGGCACCGCCCATGCAGCGCTCGCCGCCCATGAGGCGCTGGCCGCGGGCTTCGACGACGTCATCGTCGCCTTCGCCGACACGCCGCTGATCAGGCCGGACACCTTTGGCGCGCTGCGGGCGGAACTGGCGCGGGGCGCCGGCGTCGTGGCGCTGGGTTTCGAGGCGCAGGACCCGACCGGCTATGGCCGCCTGCTGCTGCATGATGGCGCGCTGGAGGCGATCGTCGAGCACAAGGACGCGACGCCGGAGCAGCGGGCTGTCCGCTTCTGCAATGCCGGGCTGATGGCGCTGGAGGGGCATCAAGCCCTGAGCCTGCTGGAGGCCATCGGCAACGACAACGCGCAATCGGAGTACTATCTGCCGGATGCGGTGGCGCTCGCGCGGGGGCGGGGGCTCGAGGCGCGGGCGATCGCCGCTCCCGAGAGCGAGGTCCAGGGGGTCAATGATCGCATCCAGCTCGCCTCTGCCGAGGCCGAGTTCCAGCGTCGCCGACGGCGGGAGGTGATGGCGGAGGGGGCGACGCTGATCGCACCCGAGACGGTGTTCTTCAGCCACGACACGCAGATTGGCCGCGACGTGGTGATCGAGCCGCATGTCGTGTTCGGTCTCGGCGTCAGCGTGGCGGACGGCGCGGTCATTCACGCCTTCTCCCATCTGGAGGGCGCCGATGTCGGGCCGCAGGCCAGCGTCGGGCCCTATGCGCGGCTGCGGCCCGGGGCCCGGCTCGCCGACAAGGCCAAGGTCGGCAACTTCGTGGAGATCAAGGCCGCCGAGATCGGCGCGGGCGCCAAGGTCAGCCACCTCACCTATATCGGTGACGCCTCCGTCGGCGCCGAGGCCAATATCGGGGCCGGCACGATCACCTGCAATTACGACGGCTTCTTCAAATATCGCACGACCATCGGAGCCGGCGCCTTCGTCGGCTCCAACTCCTCCCTCGTCGCGCCGGTGACGATCGGCGCGGGCGCGATCGTCGGCTCCGGCTCGGTGGTGACGGAGGATGTCGCGGCCGATGCGCTGGCGCTCGGGCGGGGGCGTCAGATCGTCAAGGATGGCTGGGCGAAGAGCTTCCGCGAGGCTGCACTCGCGCGCAAGGCCGCGGCCAGAAAGCCCTGAATCCGGAGAAACGGCGCAAGCGGCCGTTCATAGTTGGACATTTAGAGTGATTTTGCCTTGTGGCGCGAAGCCGCTAAGCGGATCGCGAACGGCAACGGCTGAAGAGGTATGCGCATGTGCGGCATCGTCGGGATTCTGGGCAAGGAAGCGGTTGCGGGCCAGGTGGTCGAGGCGCTGCGGCGGCTCGAATATCGCGGCTACGATTCTGCCGGCGTCGCGACGCTCGAGCGCGGGCAACTCACCCGTCGCCGCGCCGAGGGCAAGCTCAAGAATCTCGAGGTCCGGCTGTCGAGCGAGCCGCTGGAAGGGCTGATCGGCATCGGCCACACGCGCTGGGCGACGCATGGCAAGCCCAACGAGACGAATGCGCATCCGCACGCCACGCCCAAGCTCGCCGTCGTTCATAATGGCATCATCGAGAATTTCCGCGAGCTGCGGGCAGAGCTCCAGGCCGATGGCTATGTCTTCGAGACGGAGACCGACACCGAGATCGTCGCCCATCTCGTTACCCGTGAGCTCGACCGCGGCAAGACGCCGGTCGATGCCGTCGCCACTAGCCTGCCGCGCCTGCACGGCGCCTTCGCGCTGGCCTTCCTGTTCGAGGGGCAGGACGATCTGCTGATCGGCGCCCGCAAGGGCTCGCCGCTCGCGGTCGGCATCGGCGACGGTGAGATGTATCTCGGCTCGGATGCGCTGGCGCTCGCCCCCTTCACCAATCTCATCGCCTATCTGGAAGAGGGCGACTGGGTCGTACTCAACCGCAAAGGCGCGACCTTCTACGACAAGGCGAACCAGCCCGTGCAGCGCCGCGCCCAGCGCGTCGCGGCGGGGGCCTTCCTCGTCGAGAAGGGCAATCACCGCCACTTCATGGCGAAGGAGATCTACGAGCAGCCGGAAGTCGTCGGCCACACGCTGACGCAGTATCTCGACATGGCCAAAGGCCAGGTCCGGCTGCCCTTCGGCGACCAGATCGACTGGAAGGGGCTGTCGCGCCTGACGATCAGCGCGTGCGGCACGTCCTACTATGCGGGTCTCATCGCGAAGTACTGGTTCGAGAAGCTGGCGCGGCTGCCGGTCGAGATCGATGTCGCGTCGGAATTCCGCTATCGCGAGGCGCCGCTGCCGGAGCAGGGTCTGGCGCTCTTCGTGTCGCAATCCGGCGAAACCGCGGATACGCTGGCCGGCCTGCGCTATGCCCGCGAGAACGGGCAGGTCATCCTCTCGGTCGTCAATGTGCCGACCTCGACCATTGCACGCGAAAGCGACGCCGTCGCGCCGACGCTTGCCGGTCCCGAGATCGGCGTCGCCTCGACCAAGGCCTTCGTCTGCCAGCTTGCCGTGTTCGCCTCGCTTGCGCTCGCTGCAGCCCGCGCCCGTGGCACGCTCTCGGCCGAGGACGAGGCCGTGCATGTGCAGCACCTGATCGCCCTTCCAGGGCTGATGGCGAAGGCGCTGCAGCTCGAACCCGAGATCGAGACGCTCGCCCGCGAGCTGTCGAAGGCCCGGGACGTGCTCTATCTCGGCCGTGGCACGAGCTATCCACTGGCGCTGGAAGCTGCGTTGAAGCTCAAGGAAATCAGCTACATCCATGCAGAAGGTTATCCGGCGGGAGAACTCAAGCACGGTCCGATTGCGCTGATCGACTCAGACATGCCGGTGATCGTGGTCGCGCCGCATGACGCGCTTTTCGAGAAGACGGCCTCCAATATGCAGGAGGTCGCGGCCCGTGGCGGCCGCATCATCCTCGTCACCGACGCGAAGGGGGCCGCCCATTGCGGGATCGAGCCCGAAGCGACGATCATCATGCCCGACATGGACCCGACATTCGCACCGATCGTCTATGCGCTTCCGATCCAGATGATCGCCTATCAGACGGCTGTCTTCATGGGTAAGGACGTCGATCAGCCGCGCAATCTGGCGAAATCCGTGACCGTCGAGTAAGCGGGCGGCGGGTCACGCCTCCGGGCGGCTGGCGACATAGAGTCCCGCCGCCAGCAGGCAGGCGCCCGTCGTCCACAGGGCGATCGGCGGCGCGCTGGTCCGCGTCAGGATGCCAAAACTCAGCACCATCGAGGCGCAGGCGACGAGCTTGACCGGGCGGGCGATCGTGCCGGATTCGCGCCAGCGCCGCACCTGAGGGCCCAGCCGCGGATGGCCGAGCAGCCAGGCCTCGAAGCGGGGCGAGGACCGCGAGAAGCACCAGGCCGCCATGATCAGGAAGACCGTGCCCGGCATCAGCGGCAGAATCATGCCGACCACGCCGATTGCGGTCAGGACCCAGCCGGCTGCGAACAGGAAAGGCCGGCGGTAACGGTGGAACCGCGTCATTCTCGGAATGGTCCCGCCGATTCGCCGAAGTGAGTCGCACGAAAGCACTGCCGCGGCGGAGCCCGCAAGCGCTCCGCCGGCGAACTCCGACCCGGTCCTTGAATTCGTCCGATGCCGCTGGCACGTCTGTCGCATCGCGCGTTCAGCCTCGCGCCTGCCAGACTGATCGGATCGCTCGCATGACGCCGACCCCGCCGGATCCCCGCCTCGTCGCGCAGGCGGATCTCCTGAACCCGACCTTCGGGACACGCCTGCGGCGTTACTTCCTGACCGGACTCGTCATCGCGGCGCCGCTCGCCATCACCGCCTCGGTGACGTGGTGGTTCGTCAATTTCGTCGACGGGTTGGTGAAGCCTCTGATCCCGGCGGCGTATTGGCCCGATACGCATCTGCCCTATCCGGTGCCGGGCTTCGGATTGATCATCGGGCTGATCGGGCTGACGCTGCTCGGCTTCATGACCGCCAACCTCGTCGGCCGCACGCTGATCGACGCCGGCGAGGCGATCCTCAACCGGATGCCGGTCGTCCGCGGGCTCTACAAGGGCGTGAAGCAAGTCTTCGAGACGATCTTCTCGCAATCGGGCACCTCGTTTCGCAAGGTCGGCATGGTGCAGTTCCCGCAGCCCGGCATGTGGTCGATCGTCTTCATCGCGCAGGAGGCGGCGCCCGAGATCGCCGGGCGCCTGCCGGACGGGAACGATCAGATCGGCGTCTTCCTGCCCTGCACGCCCAATCCGACGACGGGCTTCTTCTTCTACCTGCCGCGCCGCGAGGTGGTGGAGCTGTCGATCACCGTCGAGGACGGCGCCAAGCTGATCATGTCGGCCGGATTGATTCAGCCGGGGGCTGCGGCAAAGCCCACGCTGCGCGCCCCCGGCGGGGCGCCAGCCTGACGAAACCATTGCATCGCGCCGCGATTGCGGGTGTGATGCGCTAAAGGTGGTTACAGGCGCCGCCGAAATGGCGAGGCTTGGATGAGGACATTCGGTCGTCCCGCCCTTGCGGCTCTGCTTTCGGTTCCCTCAGCACTGTCGGCCGGGGCAACCGAATATCGGCTTGCCTTTCCCGAAGAGACCGAAGCCTGCTTCATCCGCCGCTACGACCGCACGCATCTTGCAGCGAACCCGGCCCAGAGCGTCGCGGAGATCGTCATTGCTCGGGACCGCGCCGCGCTGCGTCGTGAGGCGATCGACGGTCCCGAGGCGCCCCAGCTGGCCCTCGCCGTCAGTGCACGGCTGCGAGGCTCGGGAAGGGTCGGGCCCGAGCCACTGGACTGTCACGGCTTAAGGGCCTGGGAGGTCGGAGAGGGGGGGCGGGAGCGGCTGCAATGCGCCTCCGCCTGCGGGCGCGGCGATGTCGACATCCTTGTCGAAGGCCCGAACCGTCTGGTCCTGCGGATCGGCGGAACGGTCGAGGGCCAGCATCTTCCCCATGCCATCGGCATCGGCCGGTCCTGCTCCCGCGAGAGCGACGTCGTCTGGCTCGGGGACAAGGCCGCCGACCGGGTGTTCGTGCTGGAGCGCGCCCCGGCGGCGCGGTGCCGGCCGTGAGGGGCCTGCTCGGAGGGCTTGCGATGGTGTCGCTCCTCGCCGTGCCGGCGTTCGCTCAGACAGCAGAAACAGCGCTGGACGCGGCGCTGCCAAAGCTGGAGCCGGTCTGCTATGCGCGGTTCTACGATGCCGCCCATCTGCGCGCCCATCCCCGGCAGAAGGTGAGCTCGATCAGGCTGGTGCGGGATTTTCCCACGATCAGGCTCGAACGCGGCCTCGAGGCGCAGCGAGAGGCCAGCGAGGGCCGGAGCGCCTATTTCCGCCTGATCGTGACCTATCGGGACCGCGGCTCGCGCCGTTTCGTCGGCTCAGGGTCCTGCCGCGTGGTGGAAGGCGTCGTCCGCTGCTCGTCCGACAGTTGCGACGGCGGCGGCTTCAGGCTGCGGATCGAGGATCGCGACACGCTGCTGATCGGCGACGCCAGCGAGGGCGCCTGGTTCACGACCTCGGGCGGCTGCGCCGGCGGCGAGGGGCGCAGCCTGAACGAGGGGGCGGACGACCGGGTTTTCCGCCTGACGCGCATGCCGGTCGCGCGCTGCCGCTGAGCCGGGTCAACCGGCTCGCAGCAGCCGGATCGCGACATCGCGCTCGAAAAGGTAGAGGAGCGTGCGGATCGCCCGGCCGCGCTCGCTGTCGAGCTGCGGGTCGCGCTCGATCAGGAGGCGCGCATCGTCGCGCGCCGCTGCCAGCAGGTCGCCATCGGTTTCGGGCCGGGCGACGCGCCAGTCCGGCGAACCGGATTGCTTGGTGCCGAGCACCTCGCCCTCGCCACGCAGGCGCAGATCCTCCTCGGCGATGCGGAAGCCGTCCTCGGTCTCGCGCATGATCGTGAGGCGGGCTTCGGCGACGGGGCCGAGCGGGCCCTTGTAGAGCAAAAGGCAGGTCGAGGCGGCCGATCCGCGTCCGATGCGCCCGCGCAGCTGGTGAAGCTGGGCCAGCCCGAAGCGCTCGGCATGCTCGATCACCATGACGCTGGCATTGGGCACGTCGACGCCGACCTCGATCACCGTGGTCGAGACCAGGATGCGGGTCTTGCCTTCCACGAAGGCGGCCATGGCGGCATCCTTGTCGCGGCCGGGCATCTGGCCATGCAGCAGCCCGACCCTGTCGCCGAAGACCTCGCGCAGGGCGTCATAGCGCTCCTGCGCGGCGGCGACATCGAGCGTGTCGGATTCCTGCACCAGCGGGCAGACCCAGTAGACCTGCGCGCCCTTGTCGACCGCGCGGCCAACGGCGCCGACGACCTCGTCATGGCGTTCCGAGGAAATCGCCTTGGTCACGATCGGCTGCCGGCCGGCGGGCTTCTCGGCGAGAATCGAGATGTCCATGTCGCCGAACCAGGTCAGCGACAGCGTGCGCGGGATCGGCGTCGCGGTCATCACCAGAATGTCGACCGCCTCGCCTTTGGAGCCGAGCAGCAGCCGCTGATGCACGCCGAAGCGGTGCTGCTCGTCGACGATGGCGAGTGCGAGGTCACGGAAGGCGACGCCCTCCTGGAACAGCGCGTGGGTGCCGACGGCGATGTCGATTTCGCCGGTCGCCAGGCCACCCAGCACGCGCGCCCGGCCCGGCCCCTTTTCACGGCCCGTGAGCAGAGCGAGCTTCAGCCCGGCCTTCTGGGCAAGCGGGGCCAATCTCTCGGCATGCTGGCGCGCCAGGATCTCGGTCGGCGCCATCAGCACGGATTGGCGGCCCGCCTCGGCGGCGGCGGCCATTGCCATCAGCGCCACCACGGTCTTGCCGGAGCCGACATCGCCCTGGAGGAGCCGCAGCATGCGCTCGGGCTTTTCCATGTCGGCATGGATGTCGGCGAGCGCCTGGCGCTGGCCGTCGGTGAGCGTGAAGGGCAGGGCGCTGGCGATGGCATGGCGCAGGCGGCCATCGCCCGCCGTGGCGCGGCCGGCACTCTTCTTCTGCTGGCGGCGCACCAGCGCGAGCGCGACCTGGCTCGCCAGCAACTCGTCATAGGCGACACGGCGGCGGGCGATCGTGTCGCCCTCGACGGCCTTGAGATCGGCGGGATGGTGCAGGGCCTGCACGGATTCGAGGAAGGGCAAAAAGCCGCTGCGGGCGAGGAAGGCGGGGTCCTGCCACTCCGGCAGAGCCGGGCATTTTTCGGCGGCGGCGGCGGCGATCCGCGCCATGACTCGGGGGCCGACGCCCTCGGTCAGTCCATAGACCGGCTCGATCGTCGGCAGGGTCGCCGCTTGGGCGGGGTCGAGCAGCCGGTCGGGATGCACCATCTGGCGCATGCCCTCCCACAGCTCGAGCTTGCCGGAGACGATGCGGTAGGCGCCGATCGGCAGGGTCTGCAGCAGATGGCGGACATCGGCATGGAAGAAGACGAGCGTGACGTCGCCGGTCTCGTCCTCGACGAGGATCCGATAGGGCGCCTTGCCTTTGCCGGGTGGCGGCGGACGATGCTCAGTGACCCGCGCCGAAAAGGTGGCGATGCCGCCGATCGGGGCGTCGATGATCGTCGGGCTAGGGCGCCGGTCGATCCCCCCCACCGGCAGATGGAAGAGGAGGTCGACGACACGAGCGCCGCGGGTTTCGTCGCCCAGGAGCTTGTCGAGCGCCTTCGCCGTCTTGGGTCCGACGCCGGGCAGCGTCGTCACCGGGGCGAAGAGGGGATCGAGCAGGGACGGGCGCAAACGGCAACTCGGCTTTGTCAGGAGTGTGAGGTTTTGCCGCCGGCGGGCCGCTGACTTCGCAGGAGGCGATGGCTATATAGCCCGCATCGGCAGGCTCCGCGATGGGGCCGGCCCCGTCGCCATTGCCCATCCCCGTGGTTTCCGTCCCGCCGAGGTTTCGATGAGTGGTTCGTCCCGCACCAGCGCCGATCTCGATCCGCGCCGCCGCAAGATCCTGTTCCGCGCCTGGCATCGCGGCATGCGCGAGAACGATCTGATCATGGGCGGATTCGCGGACGCGCATATCGGCACGCTGACGGAGGCCGAGCTGGACGAGTTCGAGCGGCTGATCGAGGTGCTCGACCGCGATCTCCTGAGCTGGATCACCGGCGAGGCCGAGGTCCCCTCGAACTACGACACCCCCGTCTTCCGCCGGCTGAAAGCGTTCCACCATCACGAGCGGCCGATCCACGTGTGAGCCGCCAACCGGACGCAAGTCAGCACATCCGTCATGGTCGGGCTTGACCCGACCATCTCTGAATCCATTGCCCTCTCGTCCCGAGATTCTCGGGTCAAGCCCGAGAATGACGCGCTTCCATGAGCATTCCGCCTCCCGCCCAGATCGCCAAGCTGCAGAGCGACCGCATCCTCGATGCGCTCCATCGGGGCGACAAGCCGACGCTCGCCAGCGTGCCGGACGGGTTCGATGCCGTCGTTCTCGCCGATCTGACCCGGGCCCGGGCGAAGAAGGCGGAAGGCGCGGCGATGCTGGTCTTCGTCGCCCGCGACGGCCAGCGATTGCAGGTGCTCGAAAACGCGCTGCAGTTCGTCGCGCCCGATCTCGAGGTGATGACGTTCCCGGCCTGGGACTGCCAGCCCTATGACCGCGTCTCGCCCGCGCCCTCGATCGTCGCGCACCGGATGACGACGCTGTCACGGCTGGCCAAGACCAAGTCCGGCGACAAGCCGCGGCTGCTGCTGACGACGGTCAGCGCCGCGCTGCAGCGCGTGCCGGCCTTCTCCAAGGTGGCCTCCGAGAGCTTTTCGGCGGCGCCGGGCAACATGGTCGACACCGAGCAACTGGCGCGCTGGCTCGACATGAACGGGTACTTGCGCACCTCGACCGTGCGCGAGACCGGCGAATTCGCGGTGCGGGGTGGCATCGTCGATCTCTTCCCGCCGGGGATGCCGGCGCCGATCCGGCTCGATTTCTTCGGCGACACGCTGGAATCGATCCGCACCTTCGATCCGGAAACGCAGCGCACGACCGGGCAGATGCGGGGCCTCGACCTCGTGCCGATGTCCGAAGCGCAGATGACGAGCGAGAGCATCCGGCGCTTCCGCCAGAGCTACATCACCACTTTCGGCACGCCGGGTCGCGACGACACCCTCTACGAAGCCGTCAGCGAAGGCCGCCGTCCGGCCGGGCTCGAGCACTGGCTGCCGCTGCTGGCGGAGCGGCTCGACACGCTCTTCACCTATCTGCCGGATGTGCCGCTGGTGCTCGACCATCAGGGCGAGGATGCGGTCGGCGAACGAATCAGCCTGATCAAGGACTATTACGACGCCCGCAAGGCGGCGATGGAGCAGCCGAGCGCCGGCGGCGTGCCCTACAAGCCGCTGAAGCCGGACGCGCTCTATCTCTCGCCGGCCGACTGGCGCGGCATCGTCGACCAGTCCGGCGTCGCCACGCTGACGCCCTTCCAGCTGCCCGACAGCGACGGCAAGCTGATCGTCGATCTGGGTGCGAGGCAGGGCAGGAGCTTCGCCGCCGAGCGTGCCGACAATGCCGGCGGCGTCTTCGACGCAGCGGTCGCGCATGTGAAGGCGCTGGAGAAGGACGGCAAGCGCGTCATCCTCTCGGCCTGGTCCGAGGGATCGCGCGAGCGTCTGGCCCATGTGCTGGCCGATCACGGCCTCAAGACCGTGCAGATGACGGGCTCGTTGCGGGCCGCCTTCGATCTGAAGCCGGGCACCACGGCGCTCGCGGTCTGGGGATTCGAGACCGGCTTCGAGGCCGGCAAGCTCGCCGTCATCGGCGAGCAGGACATTCTCGGCGACCGCCTGGTGCGCCCGCGCAAGAAGACGCGCCGGCCGCAGGACTTCATCGCCGAGCTCTCCTCGCTCGCGCCGGGCGACCTCGTCGTCCATGTCGATCACGGCATCGGGCGCTTCGTCGGGCTGCAGTCGATCGCAGCCGCCGGGGCGCCGCATGACTGCCTCGAGATCCATTACGCGGCCGATTCCAAGCTGTTC
Organism: Allobosea massiliensis; assembly: GCF_042655245.1. Classification (NCBI taxonomy): domain Bacteria; kingdom Pseudomonadati; phylum Pseudomonadota; class Alphaproteobacteria; order Hyphomicrobiales; family Alloboseaceae; genus Allobosea; species Allobosea massiliensis. Next base: position 45,704 of record NZ_JBHSLU010000046.1, read on the forward strand.
CTGCCGGTCGAGAACATCGAGCTGCTTTCGCGCTACGGCTCGGAAGACACCGAGGTTGCGCTAGACCGGCTCGGCGGCGGCGGCTGGCAGGCCCGCAAGGCCAAGCTGAAACAGCGTATCCGCGAGATGGCGGGCAAGCTCATCGCGATCGCCGCCGCGCGCGCGCTGAAGGAAGCGCCGCGGCTGATTCCGCAGGAAGGGCTCTATGACGAGTTCTGCGCCCGCTTTCCTTATGAGGAGACCGAGGACCAGCAGAACACCATCGACGCCGTGCTGGACGACATGGCAGCCGGCCGCCCGATGGACCGGCTGGTCTGCGGCGATGTCGGCTTCGGCAAGACGGAGGTCGCGCTGCGCGCCGCCTTCGCCTGCGCGCTCGCCGGCAAGCAGGTCGCGGTGGTGGTGCCCACCACGCTGCTGGCGCGGCAGCATTACCGCAACTTCGCCGAGCGCTTCAAAGGCCTGCCTGTGAATGTCGGCCAGGCCTCGCGCTTCGTCTCGGCACAGGACCTCAAAGCGGTGAAGGCCGGCATCAAGGACGGCACGATGGACATCGTCGTCGGCACCCATGCGCTGCTCGGCAAGGGCGTCGAGTTCAAGGATCTCGGCCTCGTCATCGTCGATGAGGAGCAGCATTTCGGCGTCAACCACAAGGAGCGGCTGAAGGAGTTCCGCGCCGAGGTGCATATGCTGACGCTGACGGCGACGCCAATCCCGCGCACGCTCCAGCTCGCCATGACCGGGGTGCGCGAGCTCTCGATCATCGCAACGCCGCCGGTCGACCGTCTCGCGGTGCGGACCTTCGTGACGCCGTTCGACCCGCTGATCGTGCGCGAGGCGCTGCTGCGCGAGCGCTATCGCGGCGGGCGCTCCTTTTACGTGGTCCCGCGGATCGAGGACATCGCCGAGGTCAAGGATTTCCTCGACAAGCAGGTGCCCGAGGCCAAGGTCGGCATCGCCCATGGCCAGATGGCGGCCGGCCAGCTCGAGGACGTGATGACGGCGTTCTACGAGGGCCAGTACGACGTGCTGCTCTCGACCACCATCGTCGAATCCGGGCTCGACATCCCGACCGCCAACACGCTGATCATCCACCGCGCCGACATGTTCGGCCTGGCCCAGCTCTACCAGCTGCGCGGCCGCGTCGGTCGCTCCAAGGTGCGCGCCTATGCGCTGTTCACGGTGCCGGCGACCCGCAAGCTGACCGACCAGGCCGAGAAGCGGCTCAAGGTGCTGCAGTCGCTGGATACGCTCGGCGCCGGCTTCCAGCTCGCCAGCCACGATCTCGACATTCGCGGCGCCGGCAATCTGCTCGGCGACGAGCAGTCCGGTCATATCAAGGAGGTCGGCTACGAGCTCTACCAGCAGATGCTGGAAGAGGCGGTGGCGGCCCTCAAGGCGGGTGTCGAGTACGAGAGCGAGACGCAGTGGTCGCCGACGATCCAGATCGGCGCGCCGGTGATGATCCCCGAGCATTACGTCACCGATCTGACGCTGAGGCTGACCCTCTACAAGCGGCTTTCGACCCTCGACGACGACGGCGAGCTGCAGTCCTTCGGGGCCGAACTGGTCGACCGCTTCGGCCCACTGCCGGAGGAGGTCAAGCAGCTGCTCGAGATCGTCGCGATCAAGGCGCTGTGCAAGCGCGCCAATGTCGAGAAGGTCGAGGCCGGGCCCAAGGGCATCATCGTTGCCTTCCGCGACAACGAGTTCGCGAACCCTGAAGGGCTCGTCTCCTATGTCGCGAAGATGGGGACGCTCGCCAAGGTGCGCCCGGACATGCGCGTCGTCTTCATCGACGACCTGGAGTCGGCGGAAGCCCGGCTGAAGGAGACCCGGCGCCTTTTGACCGATTTGGCGCGGATCGCCGAGCGCAAGAAGGCCGCGTGAAGCGCCTGCAGCTCAGCGCCGGCTGACGGAGATCTCGGCGGCGCCCGCGACATCGATGTCGACGATCGCGACGTCTGGCCGGTCGATGGCGGGTAGGGCGCGGCTGCCGGCCGGGCGCTGGACGAAGACGAGGCTCGCCAGCGCGGGGTGGCTCGCCAGGCGTGACTGCGCGAGGGCCGGCTCCATCGCGCCCGGCAGCACCAGATGCACGTTGCGGCCGCCCTCGATGCAGGCCTGCAGGTCGCCCAGGCTGAACAGGCCGAGCGGCAGCAGCTCGACACCCGTCAGCATCGCCATGGCGGGGCCGCTGGCGAGCGCAGCGAGATCGCCGCCGACCAGTGTAGTCACGATCCGCGAAGATTCCATCGGCTTGAGCAGGCGGGAGATCTCCAGCGCCTTGCCGAGCACGTCGCGCTCGCTGATCTCGACAGGGCCTGACATCGTCGCGCCGTCGACGACCTGGAGTCCGGCCCGCCGCTCGACCTCCGGCAGCGGGTGCAAGGTCGCGCTGTCCATCAGCCTGTCGAGCGGGGCGATGCCGTCCGGCACCTCCGCGCCGAAGCCGCCGACGAAGCGCGTGCCGAAGGCGCGCACCGCGAGTTCCCGCAGCATCAGCAGCGGGCGCAGTGGGCCGACGCGGGCGACGCCGAGCGCCATCACCGCGTCGGTGGCTTCGATCAGCCGCAGCAATTCCAGCTCGTTGCCGTGCATCGGCATCAGCATCGGCGAGAGGCCGGCCCGCAGGCAGGCCAATACGGAGAGCACCGCTTCGGGGCCGAGCGGAGCCAGGATCGCGACGCGGGCGCCGGGCTGGGCCCGGTTGATCGAAAGGAGACGGGCGAGACGGTCGGTCGCGGCGTGCAATTGGCCGAAGCTGAGCGAGCCCGGCACGACATCGCTCCAGCCCTGGCGGCCCGGCGGGTCGCGCAGGGCTGGCTCATAGCCGCGCCCGGCCGCGAGCGCCTGGAGCAGCGTGTCGAAATGGAGGCCGTCGAGCAGGGCGGTGGCTTCGTCCGGTTCGGCCCGCATCGCGCCGTCTCTCAATTGGCCGGGGCCGGCGTCGCCGGGAGGCGCGCCAGGACTTCGGTGGACAGGAAGAAGGCGGGCTTGCGCGCCGGCAGCACGATGTCGCGCCCATGGGCGATCCAGGTGTCCGGCAGGTAGTAGAGCGGCACGACGTAGAAGCCCGAGAGCAGCAGCCGGTCGAGCGTGCGCGCGGCGGCGACGAAGTCCTCCCGCTCGCGGGCCGCCAACAGCGCCTGCAGGGTCGCGTCGACGGCCGGCGAGGCGACACCGGCATAGTTCAGTGAGCCCTTGCGGCCGGCATTGGCCGAGCCCCAGCGGCCGATCTGCTCGTTGCCGGGGGAGGCGGAGACCGGCCAGGTCCACTGGATCATGTCGAAGTCGAAGGCCGAGAGCCGGCGCCAGTACTGCACGTCGTCGATCAGCCGGACATCGACGCGGATGCCGAGGCGGCCGAGCGACTGGGCGTAGTTCAGTGCCAGACGCTCCTGCGGGCGGTTGGTGACGGTGATCTCGAAGGCGAGCGGATCGCCGCCCTTCATCGTCCGCAGCACGCCGTCGACGAGGCCGTAGCCCGTCTTGTTGAGCAGATCGAGCGCACGGCGGGCCTGCTCGCGGTCGCGGCCCGAGCCGTCGGTGGCCGATGGGACCCAGGTGCCCGCCAGGATGTCGGGCCTGACGGCGCCGGGGAAGGCGGCGAGCAGGGCTTGCTCGCGCGGCCCCGCCGGCTGGCCGAGCGCCGAGAGCTCCGAGTCCGAGAAGAAGCTGCCGGCGCGCCGATAGACCCCGTGGAAGAGATTGCGGTTGACCCATTCGAAATCGAACATCATCGCCAGCGCCTCGCGCACGCGGATGTCGGCGAAGAGCGGGCGGCGCGTGTTGAAGACGAGCCCGGTCATGCCCTTGGGCGCCTCGAAGCGCAGCGTTTCTCTCACGATGCGCCCGTCGCGGACGGCGGGGATGTCGTAGCCGGTCATCCAGCGCGTTGGATCCGGCTCGATGCGGACATCGTAGAGCCCGGCCTTAAAGGCCTCGAACAGGGCGTTTGCGTCGCGATAGAAATCGTAGCGGATCTCGTCGGCGTTATAGAGGCCGCGGGTCAGCGGATGATCCTCGGCCCAGAAGTCGCTGCGCCGCTTCAGGGTGATGGTCGCGCCCGGAACGAGATCGGAGACGACATAGGGGCCCGAGCCCAGCGCCGGCTTGAAGCTGGTCTCGCCGAAGGTCTCGGCATTTGTCGCATGCTTGGCGAAGATCGGCATGGCGCCGATGACCAGCGGCAGCTCGCGATTGCTGCCGTCGCCCAGCTCGAACTCGACCCGGCGCGGCGAGGGGGCCTCGACCCGGGTGACGCGGCCGAGGCTGGAGCGGTGGAAGGGCTTGCCCTTCGTCTTCAGCATCTCGAAGGTGAAGACCACGTCCTGCGCGGTCACCGGCGTGCCGTCGGAGAAGCGGGCGCGCTCGTCGATCTCGAAGGCCAGCCGGGTGCGGGCCTCGTTCAGCTCCACCCGCGAGGCGAGCAGCCCATAGGCTGTGAAGGGTTCGTCGGCCGAGCGGAAGAGCAGGCTCTGCTGGACATAGCGCGGGACGGCGTCGGGCGCGACGCCGAGCACGACCAGCGGGTTCAGGCTGTCGAAGGTGCCCTGCTGGCCGAAGACGATGCGCCCGCCCTTGGGCGCCTTCGGATCGGCATAGGGCAGATGCGCGAAGCCGCGCGGCAGGGCTGGCTCGCCATGCATCGCAATGGCGTGGTCGATCGCGGGCGATTCGGCGCGCGCCGCCGCCGCCATCCCCAGGATGAGCGCCGACAGGACCGTCAGGGTAAAGGCCGCGGCGCGTGAGGCCGCCCGGGCCGCGTCAAGCAAAAGCATCGTCCGACCTGATTCTCGGGCCGACGATATCACGACGGGGCCGGCGCCGGGCAGCTATTCGGGCTGGAATCCCTTGGCGGAACTCGCTAAAGCCGGAGCCGATACGTCATGCTCACGCCGCATTCGCCCCTGAAGTGCACGGCTTGCGATAGCCGGCGCGGATATGCGATGGGGCTGTCGGTGGTGACGCGCGCGGCTTGCGAAGTCGTGATCCCGAATTCGCGTGATTTAAGGAAAGTGCCATGTCCGCTTCGTTTCGCCTGTCCGCTCGCGCCCTGAGCGTTGCACTCAGCACCGCGATCGGCCTCGCGCCGATGGCCTCCTTCGCGCAGCAGGCGCAACCGCGTCCCGCCAATCCGCGCCCGGCGCAGCCGGCTCCCGCCCAGCCGGCCCAGGGTCAGGCGAGCGGGCCGACCGTCGTTCAGGTCAAGCCGGAGCCCTCGCAGACGAGCTGGACCAAGGTCTGCGGCAAGGACGAGGCCGCCAACAAGGAAATCTGCTACACCACCCGCGACTTCGTCTCGGATCAGGGCCAGCCGGTGCTCGCCGTCGCGATCTACGACGTCAAGGGCGACCCCAACAAGATCGTGCGCTTCCTGATGCCGCTCGGCCTGCTGCTGCAGCCCGGCATCCGCTTCGGCGTCGACACCGCCCAGCCGACCGCCGGGCGCTACGCGATCTGCTTCCCGAATGGCTGCTTCGCCGAGGCGCAGGTGAAGGACGACTTCATCAACGCGATGAAGAAGGGCAACAATCTCAGCGTCAGCGTGCAGAACCAGGGCGCCCGAGAGGTCTCCTTCTCGATCCCGCTGACGGATTTCGCCAAGGGCTTCGACGGCCCGGCGATCGACCCGAAGGTGCTGGAAGAGCAGCAGAAGCAGCTCCAGGACGAACTGGCCAAGCGCCAGGAGGAATTGCGCCAGCGGCTCGGCGGCGGCGGGGCCAATGCGGCGCCGGGCGCCGCTCCGGCTCCGGGTGCCGCTCCGGCGACCCCGCCGAAGCCCTGAGCAGGTTTCACCGCCTCAAAAGCAGACAGGCCGCCCGGGAGGGCGGCCTGTTTCGCTTCAGGGGCTCGGGAGCCGGCTTGCCGGTCAGTTCAGCCCGGCGCGGTCGATCTGGTAGCGGCCCTTGCGGTCGCGGCGGAAGAATTCCTTCGCCTGCGGATGGCGCACGGGGCGGCCGGTGTCGTCGATGACGAGGTTCTGCTCCGAGACATAGGCGACGTATTCCGTCTCCTCGTTCTCGGCGAAGAGGTGGTAGAAGGGCTGGTCCTTGGACGGGCGCAAATGCTCGGGGATCGCCAGCCACCATTCCTCGGTGTTGGAGAAGACCGGGTCGACGTCGAAGATCACGCCCCGGAACGGGTAGACCCGGTGCTTGACGACCTGGCCGATCCTGAACTTGGCGGAACGTGCTTGCATCTCTGATCGATCCATCGGTACGGAAGAGCAGGGTGAACCCTTGCGCTTGCGTGAGAATTGCGTCGCAAATAGGTCGAAATCAACCGCTTTTCGCGCTGCGCCCCATCACATGCCGTAATGCGCGGCGAGCTGCGGATCGCGCGCCGCGACCTGCCTCGCGAGATCGACGATGATCTTGGCCTGTTTCCAGGTGGCGTCGTCCTGCATCTTGCCGTCGATCATCACCGCGCCCGAGCCGTCGGGCATCGCCTCAAGGATGCGCTTCGCGAAGGCGACCTCGGCCGGATCCGGGCTGAAGACGCGCTTGGCGATGGCGATCTGCGAGGGGTGCAGCGTCCAGGCGCCGGCGCAGCCGAGCAGGAAGGCATTGCGGAACTGGGCCTCGCAGGCGGCCTCGTCCGCAAAATCCCCGAAGGGGCCGTAGAAGGGCTTGATGCCGGCCGCCGCGCAGGCATCGACCATCTTCGCCAGCGTGTAGTGCCAGAGGTCCTGCTGCGCGACGGCGCGCGGCGCGCCATCGGATGTGGGATCGGCGATGACCTTGTATTCGGGATGACCGCCGCCGACGCGCGTCGTCTTCATCGCCCTGGAGGCGGCGAGATCGGCCGGGCCCAGGCTCATGCCGTGCATGCGCGGCGAGGCGGTGGCGATGGTCTCGACGTTCTTGACGCCTTCGGCCGTCTCAAGGATGGCGTGGATCAGGATCGGCTTGGGCAGACAATACTTCGCCTCGAACTGGGCGAGCAGCTGGTCGACATAATGGATGTCCCAGGGGCCCTCGACCTTGGGCACCATCACGACGTCGAGCTTGCCGCCGATCTGGCCCATGATCGCGGTGATGTCGTCGAGAAACCAGGGCGAGTTCAGCGCATTCACCCGCGTCCACAGCCCGGTCTTTCCGAAATCCACCGCCTGGCCCATGGCGATGAAGCCGTCCCGCGCCGCCTGCTTGGCCTCGACGGGGATCGCATCCTCGAGATTGCCGAGCACGATGTCGACGGTAGGCGCGAGGTCGCCGACCTTGGCGCGAACCTTCTCCAGATGCGGAGGCACGAAATGGATCATCCGCTCGAGCCGCAGCGGCAGCTCCCGAAAGGGCTCGGGCGCGCCGATCGCGAGAGGCCGGAAGAACTGGCGCGGCGTCTTGGTGGTCATCGGGCACTCCCTGCTGCGGTGCAGCGAATGTGGCGGAGCGGGAAGGGCGCGTCCATCCTCCCTTGGGTGGGAGAGATAGCGGAGACAGAATGCCTAGGACGATAATCCGTCTATTTATTCCTAGGTATTCAGTCTTGCCCGCATCCTTCGCTGGACGCCCCGGCGTCCTTGCGTCTTGCGTGCGGGCCGGCACCGGCTAAACAGCGCCGGGCAGGTCGATCCCTCTCGCGGTCGGCGCCTCCGCTGGGACTGTCGACCGCATGGCCGATCTCGCCACCATCGCCAATCTCGTCGCGCCCTTCTTCGGGTTGATCCTGCTCGGCTTCGTCATCGGCCGGTGGAAGCGCCTGCCAGAGGCGGGGCTGGTCTGGCTGCAGTTCTTCCTGATCTATGTCGCGCTGCCGCCGCTGTTCTACCGGCTGATCGCCGACAAGCCGGTGACGGAACTGGCCAATGGCCGCTTCATCCTGGCGACGACGCTGTCGACCTTCCTGGTCTTCATGCTGTCGCTTGCGGTCGGCCTGCGGGCGACGCGAGGCGACCTGCCGCAGGCGGTGATGCAGGGCGTCGCCGGCTCCTATTCCAACATCGGCTATATGGGTCCGCCCCTGCTGCTGGCGGCGCTGGGGCCGGCTGCGAGCGCGCCGCTCGTGCTGATCTTCGTCTTCGACAGCCTGCTGCTGTTCTCGATCATCCCCTTTCTGATGGCGCTGGCGGGCGTCGAGAAGAAGAGCCCGCTCGATACCGCCCGGCAGGTCGCCTGGCAGGTCGCGACGCATCCTTTCAACGTCGCGACGCTGCTCGGCATCCTCGCCAGCGCGACCCATTTCGAGCTGCCCTCGGTGCTCGACAAGATGACGCTGTGGCTGTCGCAGGCGGCCGCGCCCTGTGCGCTCTTCCTGCTCGGCGTCACCGTGGCGCTGCGGCCGATGAAGACGCTGCCGGCCGAGGTGCCGGTGCTGGTCGCGATCAAGCTCGTGCTGCACCCGCTGCTGATCTGGCTGCTGCTCTCGGCGATCGGCAATTTCCCCGACATCTGGATCTTCACCGGCGTGATCATGGCGGCGCTGCCGCCGGCGCTGAACATCTTCATGATCTCGACGCAGTACCGCGTCGGCATCGACCGCGCCTCGGCCTGCATCCTGATCGGCACCGTCGTCTCGATGGTGTCGCTGACGGGCTTCCTGTGGCTGGTGAAGACGGGCAGGATGGCGGCCGACCTCTTCCCCTGATCGCCGGTCCGCCGGCCCCGCGCCGGATTGCCGATGCTGCCGCTGGACGACCTCACGGTCCTCGATTTCTCCACCCTGCTACCGGGGCCGATGGCGAGCCTGTTCCTGGCCGAGGCCGGCGCGCGGGTCATCCGCGTCGAGCGGCCGGGCGGGGAGGAGATGCGCCGCTTTCCGCCGCGCTTCGGCGAGACGTCGGCCCCCTATGCCGTGCTCAACCGCGGCAAGGCGAGCGTCGAGATCGATTTGAAGGCACCGGACGCGCTGGCGCGGCTGACGCCGCTGATCGAGGCCGCCGACATCCTGATCGAGCAGTTCCGGCCGGGCGTGATGGAGCGGCTCGGGTTTGGTCCTGCGGCGCTTGCGGCGATCAATCCCCGGCTGATCTACTGTTCGATCAGCGGTTACGGCCAGTTCGGCCCGCGCGCGCAGGAGGCCGGGCACGACATCAACTACCAGGCGGTCGGCGGGCTGCTCGGCCAGTCGCTGCGGGCCGGCGCGGCGGCTCCCCTGCCGCCGCCGCTGGTCGCCGACATCGCCGGTGGCACCATGCCGGCCGTGCTCAACATCCTGCTCGCGCTGCGCCAGCGCGAGCGCAGCGGACAGGGCTGCCATCTCGACATCGCCATGACTGATGCGATGCCGGCCTTCGCCTGGTACGGGCTGGCGCAGGGCCAGGCGAGCGGCAGCTACCCGGAGGGCGGGGAGGGGCTGCTGACCGGAGCGAGCCCGCGCTACGGCCTCTATGCGACGCAGGACGGCTGGTTCCTGGCGGTGGGGGCGCTGGAGCCGAAATTCTGGGACACCTTCAGCGAGGCGATCGGGCTCGCGCCCGCCCTGCGCGACGACCGCGCCGATCCCGAGGCCACGCGTGCCGGCATTGCGGCGATCATCGCCGGCCGGCCCGCCGCTCACTGGCGCGAAACGCTGGAGCCGCGTGACTGCTGCTGCACGGTGGTGCGCACGCTGGAGGAGGCGGTGGCCGATCCGCATCTGACGGCGCGCGGGCTGTTCGACACGCAGGTCCAGGAGCCTGGCGGTCGCCGGCTGGTCTCGACGCCGCTGCCGCTGGCGCCGGTGTTCCGCGAGCAGGCGATGGCCTTGCGCGAGGTCGCGGCCAGCGGAGCGGATACTGAGAGCCTGCTGGGGTAGGGGCGCTACCGCGCCATCCCGCCGGCGAGCCCCTGCCGCATCACCAGCCGCCGCAACGGGCCGATGCGGGACAGCGCCAGGAGACCGGCGCCGCGCAGCAGATCCGCCGGCATGAGATCGGTCAGCAGCGTGCGGTTGAGCGTGTCGACCGCGCCGGTGCGCAGGCGCACATCGGCCTGCCGGGCCCGGTCATAGGCCGCGACCGCCGCCGGCGCGCCGGGATCGGAGGTTTCGTCCACCGCATCGCGCAGCGCCGTCACGTCGCGCAGGCCGAGATTGAGGCCCTGCGCGCCGATCGGCGGGAAGACATGGGCGGCCTCGCCGACGAGGACCATGCGATCGGCGCCGAAACGTTCGACCGAGAGCCCGCCCATCGGCACGCGGCCGCGCGGCCCGTCGAGCCGCATCGTGCCCAGCAGGGAATGCGCCTGCCGCTCGACGCGGCGGGCGAAGGCGGCGTCGTCGAGCGCCGCGACCCCGTCTGCCTCGGCGGGATCGAGCAGCCAGACCAGCGAGGATCGGCGGCCGGGCAGGGGGACGAGGGTGAAGGGACCCTTGCGGGTATGAAATTCGGTCGAGACGTCGCGATGGTCGCGGGCATGGGCGAAGATCGCGGTCAGAGCGCTCTGCGGATAATCCCAGTCGCGGCCGGCGATGCCGGCCGCCTCGCGCACCCGCGAGCGGCGCCCGTCGGCGCCGATGACGAGCCTGGCCCGCAGCGAAAAGCCCTCGCCCGACAGCACGACGCCGTCCTCGTCGGGCGTGATGCCGGAGACCAGGCCGGGCTCGTGGCGGATACCGGCGGTGGTGGTGAGCCTGGCCGCCAGCGCTGCGACCAGCTCGGCATTCTCGACATTCCAGCCGAAGGCCGGCAGGCCGACCTCGGAGGCGCGGAACTCGACCGGGGGCTGGCGGAACAGGCTGCCGGTGTCGTCGACGAGGCGCATCACGGCCAGCGGTGCGGCCTTGTCGGCCAGCGCGTCATGCAGGCCGAGCTCGCCGAGCAGCCGCCAGGAGCCGTCGAGCAGGGCGACGGTGCGGCCATCGCGATGGGTCGGGATGGGGCCGAGCAGGGCAATGCGGCGCGCGCCTTCGGCCAGCGCAAGCGCGGCCGCGAGCCCGACGGCGCCGGCCCCGACGATGGCGATGTCGACCTGGTCCATGCGCGGTGTCGTCATGCCGTTCTGGTTACGCCAGACGGGCGGGATTGGCCACGGGGCGGGGCGTCGCAGGATCGCAGGGACGTGATGCGCCGGCCGCGCCCCGGCCCCGTTGCGCAGCCGCGCCAAGGCCTTATGGTCCTGTCCCAACGTTCAGGGAGATGACGACATGGTCAAGGCGATCCGCATCCACAAGACCGGCGGGCCCGAGGTGCTGCAGCTCGAGGACATCACGCTGCCGGCGCCGGGGCCGGGCGAGCTTCTGGTGCGCAACCGGGCCATCGGTCTCAACTTCATCGACACCTATTTCCGCACCGGGCTCTATCCCGCGCCGCATCTGCCCTTCGTTCCGGGCAACGAGGCGGCCGGCGAGGTCGTGTCCGTCGGCCCGGGCGTCACCGAGTTCAAGCCGGGCGACCGGGTGGCCTATGTCGCGACGCTCGGCTCCTATGCCGAGGAGCGCATCGTCGCGGTCAACTCGACGGTGGCGCTGCCCGAGGCGGTCTCCTTCGAGGCTGCCGCGAGCATGATGCTGAAGGGCATGACGGCGGAGTATCTGCTGCACCGGACCTACAAGGTAAAGCCGGGCGACACGATCCTCGTCCATGCCGCGGCCGGCGGGACCGGGCTCATCCTCTGCCAATGGGGCAAGGCGCTGGGCGCTGCCGTGATCGGCACCGTCGGCTCCAAGGAGAAGGGCGAACTCGCCAAGGCGCATGGCGCCGACCATGTCATCCTCTATCGCGAGGAGGATTTCGTGGCGCGGGTGAAGGAGATCACCGGCGGCAAGCTCTGCGCCGTGGTCTATGACGGCGTCGGCAAGGACACCTTCCTGCCCTCGCTCGACACCCTGCAGCCCTTCGGCGTGCTGGCAAGCTTCGGCAATGCGTCCGGCACGGTCGAGCCCTTCAATCTCGGCCTGCTCGGCCCCAAGGGCTCGCTCTATGTGACGCGGCCGACGCTCTTCACCCATATCGCCAAGCGCGAGACCATGGTCGAGATGGCGTCTAACCTGTTTGGCGCGGTCGCGTCCGGCAAGGTCGTGGTGCCGGTGAACGCGCGCTTCGCGCTGGCGGACGCTGCAAACGCGCATCGCGCGCTGGAGAGCCGCGGCACCACGGGCTCGACGGTGCTGATTCCCTGAGCCGACGCGCGGTGCCTTGAAATCTCGCCCCAATCGACTGGTATCGCCTATTCGTCCCGGTGGTGCGGGACGGATCGGGCAGGGGTCGCAGGCGGGATGAAACGGGTTGTGCTCGGCTTCGGGCTCGGGCTGTCGCTGGCGGCGGCCGGGTCGCTCGTGCTGCCGCAGGGCGTCCAGCACTGGCGCGAGGTCGCGGCGGCGGAAGACCCCGCTGTACTGGCCGACCTGCGCCTCGCAGGCGTGCTCAACGCTGCCCGGATCGACGCCGAGATCGACGCGGCGCTGGCGGCGCGCGACACGGAACTGGCCGAGAGCTTCGTCGCTCTGGCCGCCGAGCGCGGTCTGCCGGTGTCGGCCGAGCGTCGGCAAAAGCTGCAGGCGCTGAAGGACGGCGCCATCATCCAGGCCGTCAGCGATTTCGGCCAGGGCTTCCTCGCCGGCGACCGCGAGAGCGGCGCGGCCTTCGCGGGCGCGCTCGTCGGCGACGTCACCGGCTATGGCGATCTGCGCGACCTTGCCGTCGAGGGCCGCAAATGGCTCGGCGGGGAGGGGGCTGACGGCGCCGTGCTCGCCATCGCCGCGGCGGGGCTCGCCATTAGCGCCGCGACCTGGGTCAGCCTCGGTGGTTCGCTGCCGGCCCGCAACGGCCTGAGCGCGGTCAAGGCGGCGAGCAAGGCGAAGATACTCTCGCCCGCTCTGACCGCCAACCTGACGCGCACGGCGGTCGATGCGATCGACCGCCCGGCCCTGAATGCGAGCCTGACGGCGGCGTCCCGGCTAGACCTCGCGGCGGCGCGCGTCGCGGCCGGCGGCATCGTCAAGCCGGCGGCGATGGCGCGCTTCGCCGCGCTCGGTCAGGATGCCGGCGCGGTCTATACGCGTACCGGTTCGCGGGGACTGCGGCAGGTGCTCGCCGTCGCGGAGGATGCCGGCGACATCGGCAAGGCGGCGAAGCTCGGCGCGGCCAAGGGCACGACGACGCGGGCGATCCTGAAGGTGCTGGGGCGCGGGGCGCTGGTGCTGGGGGCGCTCAGCCTCAGTGCAGTCGGCTGGATGCTCGCCCTGATCGGTTACGCGATCGCGCTCGCCATGCTGGCGCAGCGTTTTGGCTGGTGGCTGGGGCGACGGCTTTGGCCGCGCCGCCGTGCCGTGTCACCGGCGATGTGAACCTACGGCCGCGCCGCCGCGACGAAGGAGGGTCAGCAGAACGCTGATGCTCATTCGGGTGACGCCCATGTCCCGCGCCCTTCGCTACTGCGGTTTCTTCCTCGCCTCGCTCACCATCGCGACGGTTGCGCTCGCGCAGCAGAACGGCCGCCAGGGCCGCGTCACGCTGCCGGCCGGGGCGCCCGGCCTGACGCTGGCGATCGCCGCCGAGGACAAGGCGCGCCTGACGCGCCCTTCCGAGCCGCGCCGGGCGCGAACGGACTGCCCGACTGACAGTCGCGACACGCCGCCGAAGGGTGGGAGGACGGCGCAGGACGAGACTCAGGCCATGGGTGCCTGCAACGGCGACAACACGGTCGCGCGCGACCGCAACGGCAAGGTCATCCGCCGGATCTGCCAGATCTTCTGACGCTGATCGTCATTGCGAGCGCAGCGAAGCAATCCAGAAGGTCGCGCTCGACGTCCCCTGGATTGCTTCGCTGCGCTCGCAATGACGGGACAATGCTCAGACCGCGACGCCGTGCAGGTCGTAGGCGTCGGCGCGCTCGATCTTGACGGAGACGATGTCGCCCGGGCGCAGCGGGCGGCGGCTTGAGACATAGACGTTGCCGTCGATCTCCGGCGCATCCCATTTCGAGCGGCCCTTGGCCACGGTCGGGCCGGCCTCGTCGATGATGACAGGAATCCGCTTGCCGACGCGGTTCCTGACGATGCGCGTCGAGATTTCGGCCTGCGCCTTCATGAAGCGGTGCCAGCGCGCCTCCTTCTCCTCCTCGGGGACGAGGGGGAGGCCGAGGTCGTTGGCGGGCGCGCCCTTGACCGGCTCGTATTTGAAGGCGCCGACGCGCTCGAGCCTGGCGTCCTTCAGCCAGTCGAGCAGGAACTGAAAGTCTTCTTCGGTCTCGCCGGGGAAGCCGACGATGAAGGTCGAGCGGATGGCGAGGTCGGGGCAGATCTCGCGCCATTTCCGCAGCCGGTCGAGCGTCTTGTCCTGATGAGCCGGACGCTTCATCGCCTTGAGGACATTGGGAGAAGCGTGCTGGAAGGGGATGTCGAGATAGGGCAGGATCAGCCCCTCCTGCATCAGCGGGATGACCTCGTCGACATGCGGGTAGGGGTAGACATAGTGCATCCGCACCCAGACCCCCATCTGGCCGAGTTCGCGGGCGAGCTCGAAGAAGCGGGTGCGCACCTCGCGGTCCTGCCATAGCGAGGGCTGGTACTTGATGTCGAGGCCGTAGGCGCTGGTGTCCTGCGAGATCACCAGCAGTTCCTTGACGCCGGCCTTGACCAGCTTCTCGGCCTCGCGCAGCACCTCGCCGATTGGCCGCGAGACGAGATCGCCGCGCAGCTTCGGGATGATGCAGAAGCTGCAGCGGTTGTTGCAGCCCTCGGAAATCTTGAGATAGGCGTAGTGGCGCGGCGTCAGCTTGATGCCCTGGTCAGGCACGAGATCGACGAAGGGGTCGTGGCGCGGCGGCAGCGCCTGGTGCACGGCCGAGACGACGCTCTCATAGGCCTGCGGCCCGGTGATCGCGAGCAAGTTGGGGAAGCGGTCGCGGATCTGCTCGGGCTCGGCGCCCATGCAGCCGGTGACGATGACCTTGCCGTTCTCCGACATCGCGGCGCCGATCGCCTCGAGCGATTCCGCCTTGGCCGAGTCGAGGAAGCCGCAGGTGTTGACGATGACGAGGTCGGAGCCCGCATGGCTCTTGGAGAGCTCATAGCCTTCCGAGCGCAGCGAGGTGATGATCCGCTCGGAATCGACCAGCGCCTTGGGGCAACCCAGCGAAACGAAAGAAATCTTCGGCGCGACGGCGTTCATCGGCGGCAAACTCGACAGCTCTGAATGGAGGCGGCGCGGCCCGAGGCTCGCGCGCGCTTCCTTTGAACGCTTTCAGGCTGTTTGGCAAATGCGGCGGACTATGTGCGAAGACGCCTCATCGTCATTGCGAGCGCAGCGAAGCAATCCAGGAGCGGCAGAGCTCGATGGCCCTGGATTGCTTCGCTGCGCTCGCAATGACGGCCCTGTTGTCAGCCTGCCCCTGTCGCCACCGGGCGCTCGGGGTCCTGCGTCCAGTCGGTCATCGAGCCATCATAGAGCGAGACCTCCTCGCGCCCGAGCAGCTCCGCGAGCACGAACCAGTTGAGCGCGGCGGTGTGGCCGGTGTTGCAATAGGAGATCGCCGGGCCCTTGGGGATACTGCCGTAGAGCGCTACCAGCGCGTCGCGCGGCTTGAGTTTGCCGGTGGCGGGATCGAAAGCCTCGGCATAGTCACGCGACAAGGCGCCGGGGATATGGCCGGCGCGGGCCGCTTCGGGTGCCTTCTCGCGGCCATCGAAATAGCTGGCCGAGCGGGCATCGACGAGGGTCGCGAGTTTGCTGCGCGAGGCCACCAGCGTGGCGTCGGCCGTGCTGCGCAGGCGCTGCTGCATGACGACCGGGTAGGGCGGGGCCGTGCGCTGCGGCGAGGAGCCGGTCTCGACCGGGCGCGCGGAAACGGCCGTCCAGGCGCGGAAGCCGCCGTCGAGGATGGCCTGCTGGCCATGGCCGATCGTTTTCAGTGTCCAGTAGATGCGCGCCGCGGCGGCGAAATCGGTGGCGCTGACGCCGGCGGGGACGATGACGACGTCATAGTGCGGCTTGATCCCGAGCCGGCCGACGAGCGCGGCGAGATGCTCGAGTGGCGGCAGCAGACCGGGCGCCTGGCCGACTTTGGTGCGCCAGCCATCGCCGACATAATCGGTATGGACGGCGCCGGGGATGTGGCCGGACTCATAGGCGGCCTTGCCGCCGCCGTCGATCGACGAGCGGATGTCGAGCACGACAAGCTTCGGATCGCCCAGCCGTGCCAGCAGCTCCTCGGGGGCGATCAGACCGGCGAATGGGGTCTCGCTCATGCAACAGCCTCTGCAAGTTCGTCGACGATGTCGATCGCGTAGGTGAAGCTCGCGGTCGCGCCGAGCATGATCGAGGCTGAGCAGTATTTTTCCTTCGACAGGGTCACGGCCCGCTCCGCCTTGGCCCGCGACAGGCCGCGCCCGCTGATGCGGTAGGCGAGGTGGATCTGGGTGAAGACCTTGGGGTCCTCCGTGGCGCGCTGCGCCTCGACTTCGACCTCGCAGCCGGTGATCGGCTCGCGCCCCTTCTTGAGGATCTGCACGACGTCGAAGCCGGTGCAGCCAGCCAGCCCGATCAGCAGCATCTCCATCGGCCGGATGCCGAGATTGCGACCGCCATATTCCGGCGCGCCATCCATCACGACGGCGTGGCCGCTGCCGGATTCGCCCATGAAGGCCATGCCTTCGACCCAACGCGCCCGTGCTTTCATGATTTCTCGTTCCTCGCGATCCTGCTTCGCCGATAGGCATAGCCGCCCGATCGGCATGAGGCGAGACCGTTGCGCGCAGCGACGTCAGGCGCGGCGCAGCTGCGCCTCGTCCGAAGCGGCGGCCTGGGCCTGGCCCAGCGCATGGCCGACCAGGACCAGAACGGGGCCGCCCCTGGGCAACTCCGCAATCCGCTCGGGCAGGGTGGCGATGGTGGCGCGCAGATGCTGCTCGTCCGGCCGCGTCGCCGACTGGATGGCGACGGCCGGGGTGGCGGGGTCGAGACCGGCGGCGAGGGCCCGGTCGCGGAAGCCGGCCAGCGTCGCGCGGGCCATGTAAATCACGGTGGTGGCGGCGGGGTCCGCCATGGCCCGCCAGTCGAGATCCTCCGGCAATTCGCCGCTGCGGGCGTGACCGGTGACGAACTGCAGCCGGCGCGCATGGTCCCGATGCGTCAGCGAGACCCCCAGCGTCGCCGCCGCGCCCTGCGCGGCCGAGATGCCGGGCACGATTGTCACCGGCAGGCCCGCGACCCGACAGGCCTCGATCTCCTCGCCGGCACGGCCGAAAATGCCGGGGTCGCCGCCCTTCAGCCGCACGACATGCTTGCCCTGGCCGGCGAGCGAGACGATCAGCGCGTTGATGTCGCTCTGCTTGACCGAGGGGCCGTAGCCGGTCTTGCCGACCATCATGCGCTTGGCCTCGCGCCGCGCGAGCTCGAGTACGCCCGGCGAGACGAGATCGTCATAGAGGATGATGTCGGCGCTCTGCAGGGCGCGGATCGCCTTCAGGGTCAGGAGTTCCGCGTCACCGGGGCCGGCGCCGACGAGCGAGACCCGGCCGCGACCCGGCGCGGCCTCGATGCGCTCCAGCGATGCGAACAGCTCCGCGCGGTCCGCCTCCTCCGGCAGGCGGCCGGACTCGCTCATCGCTCTCGCGGTGAACAGCTCCCAGAAGGCGCGTCGCAGGGCGAAGGGCAGTTCGCGCGCCTGCACGGCGGGGCGCCAGTCCTTGGCGGCCTGGGCCCAGGCCTTCAGCGTCGCGGGCAGCAGCGTCTCGATGCGGGTGCGGATCGCCTGGCCGAAGACGGGGGCAGCGCCGTCGGTCGAGATCGCCACGATCAGCGGCGAGCGGTTGACCAGCGTACCGAAGGAGAAATCGCAGAAATCAGGCTTGTCGACGATGTTGACCGGTGCGCCGGCGCGTCGGGCTGCGGCGACGAAGGCTTCGATCTCGTCGGCGTCCTCGATATCGCCGATCGCCAGCGCAGCGCCAGCGAGGTCCTCCGCCTCCCAGCCGCGCGCATGGACGACGACCGTGCCGGCCGGCGGGGCCGCGGCGAGGGCGGCGAATAGCTCGGCCCCTTCGCGCGCGAACACCGCTACCTCGGCGCCGGTCGCGGCCAGCAGTTCGGCCTTCCAGAGGGCGCCCTCGCTGCCGCCTACGAGCACGACCTTGCGCCCCGCCAGCTTGTGGAACAGCGGCAGCGTCGCGAGCGGTTCGATGCGGCGGCCGCTAGCGGCCTCGGGACGTCTTTGTCTCATCGTCTTCGTCTCTGGCGCATCGCGCCTGTCCTGTCACGCCGTCCCTTCGTCGCTTCCGTCCGGCGCCACCGGCGCCGCAGGCAAGGACCGAACCATTATGACGCGGCGCGCGGTCAGCCGGGTGCCCGCTCGTCCCGCTTGACCTGCTGCCAGAGCGCCTCGAGCTCGGCGAGATCCGCCTGCGCAGCGGTGCGGCCCTGCGCCTCCAGTCTCTGCTCGATGCCCTTGAAACGGCGCTCGAACTTGGCGTTGGCGGCCTGGAGGCAGCCTTCCGGGTCGGCATCGACATGGCGGGCGAGATTGGCGACGACGAAGAGCAGGTCGCCGATCTCCTCGGCGATGGCGGCCTTGTCGCCCGAGGCCAGCGCCTCGTCGATCTCGGCCGTCTCCTCGCGGATCTTGTCGAGCACGAGGCGGGCATCGTTCCAGTCGAAGCCGACGGTGGAGGCGCGCGCCTGCAGCTTCCAGGCCCGGGTGAGGGCGGGCAGGCCCTGGGTGACGCCAGCCAGCAGCCCCTTTTCCTCGGGCTTGTCCGGCAAGCCCGCGGCCCGGCGGGCTTCGGCCTTGTCTCGCTTCTCCTGTGCCTTGATGCGGTGCCAGAGCGCCTTGACCTGCTCAGGCGCGAGGTCGCGCGCCTCGCCGAAGACATGCGGGTGGCGGCGGATCAGCTTGGCGGTGATCGCCTCGACCACGTCCGGAAAGGCGAAGGCGCCTTCCTCTTCCGCCATGCGGGCGTGGAAGACGACCTGGAGCAGGAGATCGCCGAGCTCGTCCTTCAGGTCGACCCTATCGCCGCGGGCGATCGCATCGGCGACCTCATAGGCTTCCTCGACCGTGTAGGGCGCGATCGAGGCGAAGTCCTGCTCGAGATCCCAGGGGCAGCCACTGCCCGGCGTGCGCAGGGCCGCCATGATCTCGATCAGGCGGGCGATGTCGGGGGAGGGCTGCAAAGGCTGAAACTCGCGCTGAAATCCTCTAGGGTTCCTCCCATGATTCAAGTCACCCCGTCCATCGCGATCGACGAGAGCGAGATCGAGGAAAGCTTCGTGCGCGCCTCCGGTCCGGGCGGGCAGAACGTCAACAAGGTGTCGAGCGCGGTGCAGCTGCGCTTCGATGCGCGCCGTTCTCCGTCGCTGCCCAACGACGTCGCGATCCGGCTGATGAAGCTCGCCGGTGGCCGGCTGACGCAGGACGGCGTCATCGTCATCGTCGCGCAGGGTCAGCGCAGCCAGAAGCGGAATCGCGAGGAGGCGCTCGACCGCCTGCTGGAGATGATCCGGGAGGCGGCGGTGCGGCCGCAGGCGCGCCGGCCCACCAAGCCCACCAAGGCCTCCAAGGAGCGCAGGCTGGTCTCCAAGGACAAGCGCTCGGCGGTGAAGGCCGGGCGCGCTCGGCCCGGCACCGACTGATGGGATTCGGAGGAGGCCGCTCGGACGGGGGACGGCCCGAGCGACGCGCGCCGCGCAAGATCACGCCCGATTATCTCCAGCGCGCGGCGATGCATTATCTCGAACGCTATGCGGCGCCGGCGGCGCAGCTGCGCCGCGTACTCGCGCGCAAGGTTGCCGCGAGCTGCCGTCACCATGAGCAGGATCCGGCCGGTTTCGAGACGATGCTGGACGAGGTGGTGGCGCGTTGCGTGTCGTCCGGGCTCGTCGACGACCGGCGCTTCGCCGAGGCCCGCGCCGCGAGCCTGAAGCGCAAGGGGCGCTCGTCGCGGGCCGTGGCGGCGAGCCTCTCGGCGAAGGGCGTCGACCGTGAACTGGCACAGGCGGCGAGCGCAGGCAGCGAGGAAGATGAGCTGGCCGCCGCGCGCAAGGCCGCCCGGCGCAAGCGGCTGGGGCCCTGGAACCGGGGAGACCGAGCCGCGAACCGGCAGAAGGATCTGGCGGCACTGGCGCGGGCCGGCTTTCCGATGACGATCGCCCGCGCCGTGATCGACGGCGCGGGCGAGGAGGAGTTGACGGCGTGAGGGACGTCGCGCGGGCAGGGCGGTCGACCGCCCTGCCGTCTGCTGGCCTCACTCCAGCTTGACCTGCGCGTCGGCGACGACCTTGCCCCAGCGCGCGACCTCGGCCGCGACGAATTTGCCGAAATCGTCCCCGGCGAGCGTCGGGATCGGGGAGCCGTTCTTTTTCCAGGCTTCGACGATCATTGGCGATTGCAGCGCCTTGGCGACCTCAGTGCGCATGCGGGTGACGATTTCCGGCGGCGTGCCCTTGGGCGCCCAGAGCGCATACCAGGTCGCGACCTCGTAATTGTCGAGCCCAGCCTCCTTGGCGGTGGGCACATCGGGGATCGCGTCAGACCGCGTCGGGGCCGCCACCGCAAGCCCGCGCAGGCGCCCGCTCTGGATCTGCGGCGCCGAGGAGCCAAGCCCGTCGAACAGCACGTCGACCTGGCCGGCGACGATGTCCTGCAGCGCCGGGCCGGCGCCACGATAGGGCACATGAGTGAGGCTGGTCTTGGTCTGGAGCTTGAAGAGCTCACCGGCGAGATGATGCGTCGTGCCGTTGCCGGCCGAGGCATAGTTCAGCTTGTCGGGGTTGGCCTTGGCATAGGCGATCAGCTCCGCAACCGTCTTCGCCTGCACCTTGGGATGCACGACGATGACCTGCGGCGGCTGCGCGATCACGGCGATCGGAATGAAATCGGTTTGGATGTTGTAGTCCAGCTTCGGATAGAGCGCCGGGGCGATGGCGTGATGCGCCGCGCCGACGAAGAAGCCGTAGCCATCCGGCGTCATCTTGGATGCCGCCGAGGCGCCGACGGTGCCGCCGGCACCGCCGCGATTCTCGATGACGATGCGCTGGCCCAGCTGCTGGTCGAGCTGCGCAGCCAGCGGCCTCGCGAAGGCGTCCGTGCCGCCGCCGGCCGGGAAGGGCACGATGAAGGTGATCGGCCGCTGCGGCCAGGCCTGAGCCTGCACTGGCCCGGAAGCCGTGAGGCAGAGGGTGGCGGCGGCCGCCACAGAAACGAGCGCGCGTGATGTGAGCATGAAGACGACAAACCTCCCTGGGATGGTGACGACGGCTCTTTGCGGCCGTTCTGCGCCCGCGGCAGCGGGCATCGCATCACGACGGATAAGGCCATCCGCCGAACCTCCTGACAAGTCTGCCGTTGGTGGGGGTATCGGCGGGCGGCGGAGGCGGCTATGCGGGCGGGAGCACCAACCTGACGCCGCTCCCGTGACAGCATCGGATTCCGCCTCGCATGAGCCGCCTCGACAGCTTCATCCGCCGTCTGGAGGCGCAGCGACGCATGCTGGACTGGGCCGCGGCCGAGATTGGAGGCCGCGACGGACTCGTGCTCGAGCTCGGCCTCGGCAACGGGCGCACCTATGACCATCTTCGCGAGCGGCTACCGGAGCGCGAGATCTACGTTTTCGAGCGCGATGTCGGACCGAACCCAGCCTCGATGCCGCCGGAGGACCGGCTGGTCGCGGGCGACATGGCGCAGACGCTGACGGCCTTCGCGGCGCGCCACGGCCGCTGCGCCGCGCTGATCCATGCCGATGTGACGACGGGCGTGGCAGAGCGGGATCGCGTGCTGTTCGCCTGGCTGCCGGCGCATGTCGTCGTCCTGGCGGCGCCCGGGGCGCTGGTCGTCAGTGGCTGGCCGATCGAGCATCCGCTGCTCGATGAGCTGGCGTTGCCAGACGGCGTGCCGGAAGGACGCTACTTCGCCTATCGACGGTCCGCGTAAATCCACCGGCTGCGGAAGAGGGAACCGTCGGCCAACTTGCGCGAGCCCCCATCCGCGATTCGCATAAGACATATTATGGAACCAAAACCGATGCTGGTGTGGGCTCAGTTCGTCGAAGCGTGCGCTAGACGCTCAGCCTCATCCCATCGAAAGCCACATCAATCCCGGGCTCCAACCTGTTGCGAAGACGGTTGTAATCGAGATCCGCATGAAGATTGGTCAGCACGGCTCGCGCCGGCTTCAACTCTGCGATCGTCGCCAGCGCATCTCGAAGGCTGAAATGGCTCGGATGCGGCGTCTCGCGCAGACAGTCGAGAATCAGGACATCGAGTCCGGCGAGTGCCGCCTTGGCCGCCCGCGGCATCAGGCTGACATCGGGCACATAGCCGAGACCGCCGAAGCGGAAGCCGAGCGCCTCATAGTTTGGCCCGTGCTCGACGGCCAGCGGTAGTGCCTCGACGGCACCGCCGGCACCATCGATCACCAGCGGTTCGCCTGCCTGCAGTGGCTGCAGGTCCAGGATCGCCGGATAGGCACTGCCGGGCGGCGTCTCGAACAGATAGCCGAAGCGTCGCGTCAGCGACGTTTGCGTCCGGGCGTCGGCATGGACGGTGACGCGCTTGCGGTTGTGCAGGACCAGCGCGCGCAGATCGTCGATGCCGTGGGTGTGGTCGGCATGGTCATGGCTGAACAGAACCGCATCGAGATGCGTGACGCCGGCATCAAGCAATTGTTCGCGCAGGTCCGGCGAGGTGTCGACGAGCAGCCTTGTCGTTCCAGCCGGGCTGTCGCGCTCGACCAGGATCGAGCAGCGGCGGCGGCGGTTCTTCGGTTCGGTCGGGTCACAATCGCCCCAGCCGAGAGCCGGACGCGGCACGCCGCCGGACGAACCGCAGCCGAGGATCGTCACCGTCAGGCTCATGGCGGCGTCCTCAGGCGACCTGCGCAAGCGGCGCGGCGTGGTCCATCTTCCAGTAGCAGCGCCGCGCATTCGCCGTGGTCAGCGCCGCAACCTCCGCGAAGGACAGGCCCAGCACATCCCCAAGAACTTTAGCCGTCTCAACGACATAGGCCGGCTCGTTGCGCTTGCCCCTGAACGGGACGGGCGCGAGATAGGGCGCGTCGGTCTCGACGAGCAGGCGGTCGCGCGGAACCATCCGGGCGATGCGGCGCAGCTCCTCGGACGTCTTGAAGGTCAGGATCCCCGAGAAGGAGACGTAGAGGCCGAGTTCGACACCCGTCATCGCCAGCGCTTCGCCGGCCGTGAAGCAGTGCAGGATGGCGGGGAAGGCGCCCTTCCCCATCTCCTCGCGCAGGATCGCGATCATGTCGTCGTCGGCCTGGCGAGCATGGATAACGAGCGGCAGCTGGGTGATCCGCGCAGCGGCAATGTGGACGCGCAGCCCCTGGGCCTGAGCCTCGCGCGGGCTCTTGTCGTAGTGATAATCGAGCCCCGCCTCGCCGATGGCGACGCAGCGGGGATGGGCCGAGAGCGCGACGAGCTGTTCGGCGGTGACGTCCAGTTCCTCATGCGCGCCGTGGGGATGGGTGCCGACGCTGCACCAGACGGAGGCAAAGCGCTCGGCGATCGCCGCATAGGCCGGAAAGCGCGCGACTCTCGTCGAGATCGTTACCATCCGGCCGACACCCGCCGCGTCGGCGCGGGCGACATAGGTCTCGAGCTCCTCGGCGAAATCCGGGAAATCGAGATGACAATGCGTGTCGATCAGCATCAGGCGGCCTCGCCGCCTTCGGGCTCGACATAGCGCGGGAAGATGCCGCTCGGGGCCGGCAGCGCCGTACCGGACGTCAAACGACCGCCCTCGCCCAATGCGGCGAAATCGCGCTTCTCCGCGGGCACGCCGAGGAGATCGAGCAGCTTGGCCATGGAGGACGGCATCACCGGCTGGACCAGGATCGCGACCTGCCGCAGCACCTCTGCGGTGACGTAGAGCACCGTGTCGCGCCGCTCGGGGTCGGTCTTGGACAGGCGCCAGGGCTCGTTGACGGCGAAATAGCGGTTCGCTTCCGCCACCACCGCCCAGATCTCGGACAGCACGACATGCAGCGCGAAGTCGGTCATGGCCTCGCGTGCCTTGCCCAGCGCGGCGTCGGCCAGCGCCAGCATGGCCTGGTCGGCCTCCGTCAGCACGCCGCAAGGCGGCACCCGGCCCTCACAGTTCTTGGCGATCATCGACAGTGAGCGCTGGGCGAGGTTGCCGAGGTCGTTGGCGAGGTCGGCATTGATGCGGCCGACGATGGCTTCGTGGCTGTAATTGCCGTCTTGGCCAAAGGAGACCTCGCGCAGGAAGAAATAGCGCAGCTGATCGACGCCATAGGCATCCGCCAGCCCGAAGGGGTCGACGACATTGCCGAGCGATTTTGACATCTTCTCGCCCTTGGAGAGCAGGAAGCCATGGCCGAAGACACGCCTGGGCAGAGGCAGGCCGGCCGACATCAGGAAGGCGGGCCAATAGACCGTGTGGAAGCGCACGATGTCCTTGCCAATGATGTGGACATCGGCCGGCCAGTAATGCGCGCGCGGGTTCTGCGGATCGGGAAAGCCGGTTCCGGTCACGTAGTTGTTCAGCGCATCGACCCAGACATACATCACATGCTTGGGGTCGCCCGGCACGGGCAGCCCCCAGTCGAAGGTCGTCCGGCTGATCGAGAGGTCCTCGAGCCCGCTCTTCACGAAGGAGACGATCTCGTTCCTGCGCGTCGGCGGCGAGACGAAGTCCGGCACCTCATCGTAAAGCTTCAGCAGGCGCTCCTGATAGGCCTTCAGCCGGAAGAAGTAGCTCTCCTCCTCGACCCATTCGACCGGCGTCCCCTGCCCGCCCAGGCGCGTGCCGTCGGCCAGTAGGGTGGTTTCCTCGTCGGCATAGAAGGCCTCGTCGCGGATCGAGTACCAGCCGGCATATTTGGACAGGTAGATGTCGCCATTGTCCTCCATCCGCCGCCACAGCTCCTGCGTCGAGGGCAGGTGGTCGGCGTCGGTGGTGCGGATGAAGCGGTCGAAGGAACAGCCCAACCGCTGCTCCATCTCCTGGAAGCGGCCGGCGATGCCGTCGACGAATTCCTTCGGCGACTGGCCGTTCTGGGCGGCCGTGCGCTGCACCTTCTGGCCGTGCTCGTCGGTGCCGGTCATGGCGAAGACGTCGTAGCCGTCGAGCCGCTTGAAGCGCGCAATCGCGTCGGAGGCCACCATCTCATAGGCGTGGCCGATATGCGGCGGCCCATTGGTGTAGTGGATCGCGGTCGTCAGATAGAATTTCGGGGCGGTCGCCATCGTCGATCCGGGGTTCGCTTCACGCTGCGCGCGAGCGGGCAACCGCATCCGACAGATCATGAAACAGGGTCATCACCAGCGGGCGGCGGTCGAGATTGTAGGTTTCGACGTCGCGGGCCGCTGCTCCCAGCTTGTCCCATACCTCCGCCAGCGGTGCAAGACGCGCCGGTTGCGCTGCAGCATGCGCGTGGAGATGGTCCGAAAGCCAGCTCTGGACGGTTTCGACCATGATGGCGAAGTCGCCCTCGCCGGCTTTGCCCGCGACATCCTCGGCCAACGCCATCAGCGCCGTCAGGTCGAGCCGCGGGAGCGCGTCGAGGCGGGCTCGCACGGCCTCGACCAGCGCCAGCGTCTCGGGATCGACATAGGTCAGGGCGCGTCGCACCGAGCCGTCAGCGAGATGGGCGGCGCGACGGATGGCGGAGGCGTCGAAGGGCCCGCCCATCCGCTCCAGCGCCGTCTCGCCAGCCTGCGCCACCTGAGCCTCCTCCAGCGCGGCGAAGGTCATCAGCCGGCAGCGCGAGCGGATCGTCGGCAGCATCCGTCCGGGCGCATGGGCGACGATCAGGAACAGCGCGCGCGGCGGCGGCTCCTCGAGCAGCTTCAGCAGGGCGTTGGCCGCCGAGCGGTCCATATCCTCGGCCGAATCGACGATGCAGACGCGCCAGCCGCCCTCGGCCGCGCTGGCGCCGAAGCGGTCGAGCACGCGGCGGACGGCATCGACCGGAATGTTGCTGGTGTAGCTCTTGCCGTCCGGCTTCGGGATGCGGCGCAGCAGATGCAGGTCGGGATGGGACTGCGCCATGATCCGGCGCGTCGCCGGGTCGGTCTCCGGCATGGCGAGCGAGGTCGCGCTTGCGGCGCGGCCGGCGGGGTCGCCCGCGGCGAGGACGAAGCGCGCGGCGCGATAGGCGAAGCTCGCCTTGCCGATGCCCTCCGGTCCGCCGAGCAGCCAGCCATGATGCATCCGCCCAGAGGCGAGCGCCGCGAGAAACGCCCGCTCCTGCGCCTCGTGGCCGATCAGCGCCAGCGTCTCGCGCGGATGCGGGGCGCTGGGCAGCCGGTCCGGCTCGTCGGTTGTGGGCAGCATGGTCGGTCCTTCGTCGCGCCTTGCCCGTCTTTGGGCCGGGGCTGGCGGCGGGGCAAGCCCCGATCGTCAGGCGGGTTGTGGCGCCGGCAGCCGCTCGCGGATGGCCGTCCAGGCGGCTTGGGCCAGCGCCGCTGGCGGCAGCGCCCCGTCGAGCACGACGCAGCGCTGCGGCTCGGCGGCGGCGATGTCGAGATAGGCCTGCCTCAGCGTGCGGTGGAAGGCCAGCGCCTCGCCCTCGAAGCGGTCGACGGCCTCGTCGGGTGCCCGGCGGCGCGCGGCGCGGGCCAGGCCAATGGCGGGATCGAGATCGAGGATCAGCGTCAAGTCCGGCAGGAGGCCGTCGATGGTGACGGCTTCCAGTTCCGCCAGCAGGGCCGCGTCGACCCTGCCGAGGGCGCCCTGATAGGCCCGGGTCGAATCGATGAAGCGGTCGCAGAGCACCCAGTTGCCCCGGGCGAGAGCGGGCCGGATCAGGCGGTCGATATGGTCGATGCGCGCGGCCGAGAACATCAGCGCTTCGACGAAAGGGCCGTGCTCCTTGACGGCTCCCGAGAGGATGACCTCGCGGATCGCCTCCGCCTTGGGCGAGCCTCCCGGTTCGCGCGTCAGCGTGACCTGCAGACCGAGTTGTTCCGCGCGCTCCTTGAGCGCGCGCGCCAGCGTGGATTTGCCAGCCCCCTCCCCGCCTTCGAGCGTGATGAGGCGCCCCGCTGCCGCCGCCGGTCTCAACTGCGGCCCATCGCCTTGCGGACCCAGCCTGTGGCGGCCTCCAGCAGCGCGTCGAGCGCGCGGCTCTGCAGCGTGCCGGTCTGGATGCTCTCGGCGGTGTAGAGGGGAATGTCGAGCGTCTTGACCTCGCCGCGCGTGACGAGCAGTCGCGCAACCTCAGTACCCTCCTGAAGCGGAGCGGTCAGCGGGCCGCGATAGACGATGCGCGCGTTCAGCCGCTCGCTGCTGCCGCGCGGGAGCAGCAGGCTGACGGGTCCCTTGGCCTTGAGGCCGACGCGACCTTTTTCGCCGCCGAAGACGCTGGCCTCGCCGACGATCTCGCCGGCCTCGAAGATGCGGCGCGCCTCGAACGCACGAAAACCCCATTCCAGCAGTTTCCGCGCCTCGTTGGCGCGCTCGCGGCCGGTCTTGAGCCCGTTGACCACCACGATCAGCCGCTGACCGTTCTGGACCGCCGAGCCCACGAGACCATAACCGGACTCATCGATGTTGCCGGTCTTCAGCCCGTCCGCGCCGATATCCATAGTCAGCAGCGGGTTGCGGTTCTGTTGCCGGATCTTGTTCCAGGTGAACTCCCGCTCGCCGAAGATTCGGTAGTGCTCGGGATAGGTCTTGATGATGTGGTCGGCCAGCAGCGCCATCTCGCGGGCCGTGACCCTCTGCTGCGGGTCACCCATGCCGGTGGCGTTGCGAAAGACCGATTTCGGCAGGCCGAGCCCGCGCATGCGCTCGGTCATGATCCGGGCGAAGGTCGCCTCGTCACCGGCCACGGCCTCGGCGAGCGCGATCGAGGCATCGTTGCCGGACTGGACGATGATGCCGTGCAGGATATCGGAGAGCTTCACCCGGCTGTTGAGCTGGGCGAACATCGTCGATCCACCGGAGACACCGCCGCCCTTGCGCCAGGCGTTCTCGGAAATGGAGATCTCGCTGTCCAGCGTGAGTCTGCCCTGGGCGATTTCCTGGAAGGCGACGAGCGCGGTTGCGACCTTGGCCATGCTGGCCGGCGCCATCAGCTCGTCTGCGGCCTTCTCATAAAGAACGGTGCCGCTGGCGGAATCGAGCAGCACTGCATAGGGCGCGGCGGATTGGAAGGATTGCGCCGCTACGCTCGACAGCGTCACCGCAAAGGCGAGCGAGGCACCGATTGCCAGGCGAAGCCAGTGCGACGGGCCTTTGCGGGCCTCGTGACGGGCCGAGGCCCCTTCCCTGATGCAACCGGCCATCGTCATGCCCGATCTCAAGCAGAGGCCGGGGCCAATGGTCAAGCCCGGTTCAGCGGCCGGACAGGGGCTGCAGATTCTGCGGGACGAGGGCGCGGTTCAGCGGATGCGAGGCGGCGAAACGCTCGGTCGGCGCGCGATCTGGTGCGGCGAACAGGCTCGCGACCGTCGAGCGGCTGGGCGGCAGCGTCGTGCGGATGGCGGCGGGCACCACGACGGGCGTTGCGGCATTGGCGATGGTGTCGAGGTCGAAGGGGCGGCTCGGCGGCAGCTTCACGCCGCGCACAGGGACGCCCCCCAGCGGTTCGGCGCTGCCGGTCGACACGGTCTGGAAGACCGGGCGCGAGCTGTCGGAAGCGGTCGAGAAACCCGACGCCGCTTGCGGAGCGGGCACCGCGGGGGCATAGGCCCGCACGACGGGCGCCGGAGCGGGCGCCGGATCTGACTGCTCGTCGTCGAGATCGGCGCTCTGCGAGCGCGCGGTTCCGACCGGGGCGGAACTCGCCACCATGGTGCGGGCACTGGTGCCCGGAATCGCGGCGGGCTGGCCGTCCGTGCGCAGGGTTGCCAGCAGAAGCTTGTCGTCGGAGCCGGCGAGCGAGGCCTGGCCGAGATATTCAAGTTTGACGCGCGCGGTGCCGAGATGGCGGAAGGCGAGCGCCTCGGCAGTCTTCTGCGAGACGTCCATCAGGCGACCGCCATGATAGGGGCCGCGATCATTGACCCGCACGATGATCGAGCGGTTGTTGAGCATGTTGGTCACGCGGGCATAGGCCGGCAGCGGCATCGTCGGATGGGCGGCGCTGATGCCGTGGCGGTCATAGACCTCGCCGTTGGCGGTGCGGCGGCCATGGAAGGCCTCGCCATACCAGGAGGCCGTGCCGACCGCGGTGTAACCGACGGGCTTGTCGTAAGGCGTGTAGCGCTTGCCGGCGACGGTGTAGGTCTTGCCGATCATCTGGCGTCCGCCGCCCTTGGGGACGTCCTGGCCCTCGGCGACGACGCGCGGGCTGGCCGGCCCGTATTTCGACGAGGGGAAGGCGCCGATCTCCTTCGACTTGCCCCGCCGGGCCACCTGGTCGTTGGCGCAGTTGGCGAGGAAAAGGCCGGCGAGCGCGACGCAGCCGAGCCGCAGCGCGCGGCCGGCCAGCGGGGCGGGAGACGCAGCGGAGCCCTGATCGGCAGTGGCGGAGGTCATGTCCGGGGCCGAGGAGCGCGCGCTTCGCGTCATGAAGTCGTTCCGCATTCTGCGCCGAAAACCAGCAGGCCGGCCGAGCCGCGAAAGCGGCGAAGCCAGAGTTTTCGGTCAATCACGTTAACGGGCCGTTAACGCCAGGCGACGGGTCGCGCCGACGTCGACGGCTTTGTGCCGCCCGCCCTTGAGCGGGCACAAAGGTGTCGGAAATGCGGCGTCTGTCAACCCGCTCCACAGCGCCGCCATTTTCCGGGAGGGCGTGGCCGGGCGGTCACGGCTCGATGGCACCCGTGACGAAAGAGCGAGGGGCCGAATTAATGGCGGAAGGGGTGGGAGTCGAACCCACGGTGGGCTTGCACCCACGGCGGTTTTCAAGACCGCTGCCCGAGGCCTGGTTTCGGCAACGCATTAGACTGGTGCGGTGACCGAACCGATTAAGCCTCACGCCGCATCCAGTCCGGCCCATAAGCGTGGGACACGCCCTCCGGCGTGGCGTAGCCGCGTCTGAGATCGTCCCTGATCTTGCTGGCCGGCCGCGCGTCAGGGCTACCGAAACCCGCACCACCCGCTTCGCGCAGCGTCAGGCGATCACCCGGCGCGAGCTCATGCCGTCCTTGCGGCGAGATGGTCTCGCCATTGACGAGATGCTCGCGGCACGCTCCCGGCTGCCCGCCAGCGAAGCCCTGCGCCGGGAACTGGGTGCGGTTGGCCATGGAGAAGACGCTAACCGGAAAGCCGCTGTCGTTTCGCAGCACGATCTCCTGCCCGGGACCGCCGCGATAGGCCCCTGCCCCGCCCGAATCCGGCCGCAAGCTCTTGCGCTCGACGACGAGCCCGCTCTCGGGCTCGAACAGCTCCGCCGACATGCCGCCCATATTCGAAGAGCCTGGCGTCGTCGGCTGGCCGTCGAGATCGCTCAATGCACCGAAACCACCCGCCGCGCAGAAGGTCGTGCTCATGCCCGAGCCATCTGGCCGGCGGCCCTGCAGGGTGATGAAGTCGATCAGCCCGCTGCCCGCCATCACCCGGTCGGGCACAACCTCGGCCAACGCCCCGAAAATCAGCGGGGGAATGAAATGGCCAATGACATGCCGCCCGGCCGACGGTGCCGGGGGCACGGCGTTGAGCAAGCAGCCCACAGGAGCGCTGATTGAGATCGGCACGGTGGCGCCGTCATTGTTGGGCAGCCTGGGCGCGGTGATGCATTTCAGCGTGTAGAGCGCCATCGAGCGCGTATAAGGCAGCGGCACGTTGATGCCGGCCAAGACGCAGGGGCCCGACCCGGCAAAATCGATCGCCGCCTCGCTGCCTCGCTTGTCGATCCGGCAGACGAGCCGCCGTATGTCGCCGAAGGCCTCGACCTCGACCTCGTTGCCATAGACGCCATCGGGAATGGCGACCAGTGCCGCCCTGACGGCGGCCTCGGTCTGGTCGATGATCGAAACCGCGAGGTCGTCGACATCGGCAAGCCCCGCTTCGGACAGGAACTCGCCGAGCTGCCGGTCGACGACCTCGAGGCAGCTCACGCTCGCCATGATGTCGCCCAGCACCTGTTCGGGCACCCGGACATTCAGCTTGATCAGCTCGATCAGCGTCTCGTCGCGCTGGCCCGCCGCGAAGAGCTTCCAGATCGGCAGCCGCAGACCCTCATGGTAGATTTCGGTCGCGGCGGCCGAGAAACCCATGCCGCCGATATCGGGCAAATGCGTGATGCTCATGGCATAGGCGACGATGCGCCCGCCCCTGAAGATCGGCTTCATCAACGCGAGGTCGAACATGTGGCCCGTGCCGATGACGGGGTCATTCGACGCGATGACATCCCCCGGCGCCAGCGTCTGCGGTGGGAACCGCCTGAGCATATGCGCCATCGTCACCGGCGCCGTGCCAATGAAGACGGGGATGCATTTGCGGCTCTGCGCGATGAGCCTGCCGCGCGTGTCGAAGACCATCACCGAAAGGTCGAAGCCCTCGCGCACCAGCATCGAGAAGGAGGTGCGGATCAGCGCCGCCGCGCCTTCGTCGGTGATCGAGATCAGCCTGTCCCAGGCGATGGCGAGGTCGATCGGATCGAGGGTTCGGCGGGACGTGGAGTGAGCTGTCGTCATGGGGTCGCGATCTCCGCAACGAGGCTCATGTCGCCATGCACCTTAGCGCGATCCCCGGCGTCGAGCAGGATCGTGGATTCCGCTTCCTCGATCAGCGCCGGCCCGTGCACGACCATGCCCGGCCACAGGCGCGAGCGCGCCAGGACGGGGCAATCGACGAGGCCGCCCCCTGCCGGGAAATAGGCTGGACGATGGCCCATCATCGCCTCGCCGCCGTCGTTGTCGTCCTCCGGGCTGGTCGAGAAACTCTGGGGAGCGGAAGCGCTCGCCTCGACCTTGCACCCGACGATCTCGATCGGCTCGTCGAGGCTGGTGTGGAAGATCTCGCGGTAACGCTCGATGAAACCCGTGCGCAGCGCCTCGCGGAGATGCTTGCAGACCTCTGGAAGCTCGACCTCGATGTCGTAGTGCTGGCCGCGATAGCGCATGTCGAAGCGGCGATGCCAATGCGTGGCTCCGCCGGAGCCGAGCGGCGCGGCGGCCTCGGCGTCGAGATCGGCGAGAAGGGCCTCGAGCTCGCCCTCCCCGACCGCGTCGAGTCCGCGCCGGAAAGCGCGCACGGTCTCGAAGGACTGTGCGCCCGACAGCATTCCGAAAGCCGACATGACGCCGGCTCCCCGCGGGAAGATCACGCGCGGCACCCGCAGCTTGCGGGCGATCCGCGCCGCATGGAGCGGCCCGCCGCCGCCGAAGGCGACCATGGAGCAGCTGCGATAGTCGAAACCGCGTTCGGTGGCATGCATTCGGAAGGCCCGCGCGATGTCCTCATTGGCCATGTCATGCGCGCCCCAGGCGGCGCGCAGCGCGTCGACGCCCAGCGGCACACCGACCTGCTCACGATAGGCCTCAGCCGCCGCAGCGTGATCCAGCGTCATGGTGCCGCCGAGAAAGCTGTCGGGATGAAGGTAGCCGAGCAGGAGATTGGCATCGGTCAAGGTCGCGGTCCGGCCGCCACGGCCATAAGACACAGGCCCGGGTTCAGCGCCGGCGCTGCGCGGGCCGACCCTGAGCCGACCCAGCGCATCGGGCTCGACGAGGCTGCCGCCTCCGGTCCCGATTTCGGTCATGTCGAGAACGGGGATCTGCAGCGGGAGGCCGCTGCCGCTGCGATACTCATAGGCATGCGCGGCCTCGAAGGAATAGGCGCGAAAAGGCCTGCCCTTGCGGATGAGCGCGCCCTTGGCCGTCGTACCTCCGAGATCGAAGGAGAGCAGGTCACCTCCCGCGACCGCCGTGCCGATCCGAGCCGCGACGAGCACACCGGCGGCGGGTCCCGATTCAAGCAGCTTCACCGGATAGCGTCGGGCCATCTCGAGGCTCATGAGACCGCCGCTGGAGGCCATGATCCAGAGCCGCCCTCTGAAGCCGCCCTCGCCTAGCCCGGTTTCGAGGCGGGAGAGATAGCGGTCGACCAGCGGTTGCGAATAGGCGTTGGCGCAGGTCGTGGTCCAGCGCTCGAATTCGCGCGGATAGGGGAAGACATCCGCCGAATGGGAGATGTGCAACGCCGGATAGAGCGCCTGTGTGATCTCGCGGGCGCGACGTTCATGACGATCGTCGACATGCGCATGGAGGAAGCAGATCGCCAACGCCTCGATCCGCTCCTCCTCGACGAGCCGGTGCGTCTGCGCAGCGACTGCGTCCTCGTCCAGCGGCACGAGCACGGAGCCGTCATGTTTCAACCGTTCGGGGATTTCGGCCCGGAAGCCTCGCTCGACGATCGGCTCGGCATAGCGAAGCCTGAGATCGAACAGGTCGTAGCGCTGCTCGCGGCCGATATCGAAGAGGTCGCGGAAGCCTTGCGTTACGAGCATGCCGGTGCGGTCGCCGCGACGCTCGATCAGGGCATTGGTGACCAGCGTCGTGCCGTGAACGATCTCGGCAAGGTCGGACACGCTGCAGCCGACGGCTTCGCAGAGTGCAAGCGTGCCTTCGAGCACGGCGTGAGACGGATCGCGCGGGGTCGTCAGCTGCTTGTGGACGCCAACCCGCGAGCCCGCCGAATCCACCAGAGCGAAATCGGTGAAGGTGCCGCCGATGTCGATGCCGAGACGCAGGCCGCCGCGTGGGGCGACGTCGAGGCCGTCACGCATGAGGAGCCGCCAGCGAAGCCCGAGACAGGCGCAGGAAGCCGATATCGTGGCGGGTCGTGCCGTCTCCGCTGGCGAGATCGGCGATGATCTCCCCGATCACGCTGCAGAACTTGTAGCCATGCCCCGAGCAGGGCGAAACAAGGACGACCTGTTCATGGGCGGGGTGGCGGTCGAGAATGAAATGCTCATCGGGCGTGTTGGTGAACAGGCAGCTCCGCAGCGCCATGGTCGGGCCACTGCCTTCGGGGAAATAGCGCTGGCTGAACTGACGCAGGATACGCTCATCCTCCGCGTCCGGCTCACGCCTGACCTCGTCGGCCCGACTGGTTTCGCCGCGGTGGTGATAGCGGCCGAACTTAAAGCCCGGCACCTCGTAGATCGGAAAGCCGTAATAGCGGCCCTCATCGACCTGCAGATTGAAGACAGGGAAGCGATCGAGCGCGAACAGCTCCGGTTTCGCAGGCTGAAGCCAGGCCAGAACCTGTCGCTCGGGCACCGCGACGGCCCGAAGCGAGGGTTCGAGGTCGCCGATCCAGGCGCCGGCGGTCAGCACCAGCCGCGCAGCCTCGTAGCGGCCGCGATCGGTCGTCACGACGACGCCGTCGCCGTTGGGGTTCGCCTCCCAGCCGAGCACGGCCTCGCGGGCATGGATCTCCGCGCCATGCGCCTGAGCGGCGCGGACATGCGCCACGATCGCCCGCTCGCTGGCGATCAGCCCGCCGCGCGCCTGGAACACCGCACGATGCGATGACGGCAGGCGATAGCCGGGGTAACGCGCATTGACCTGATCACCGGTCAAAACCTCGTGGGGCAGATCGTGCAGGCGGGCCGAATTCAAGGCACCCTGAAAAAGCGCGTCGTCCTCCGGGCTGGCGTCGAGCGACCCCGTGATGACCAGAAGTTCCTCGCCCGTCGTCGCTTCGATCTCAGCCCAAAGCTCATAGGCCCGCCGCAACAGAGGGACATAGGCCGGATCCTCGTAATACGGCATGCGGATGATCCGGCTGATGCCGTGCGACGAGCCCATGCTGTGGGGGATGTCGAAGCGTTCGAGACCAAGAACCTTCGCGCCGCGGCGGGCGAGATGCCAGGCGGCAGCGCTTCCCATGCCGCCGATCCCGACGACGATCACGTCATAGGCCATTCTCGACACGTCCCTCAACGCCTGCCACGCCATGGCCTGTGATTCCGACACCCTGCCGGTGCTGAAGTCTACGCGATAACGCGGCCAAGGCATCACCAGCCAGTCATGCGGATCTGGCCTGCTGCCGGTTCCGTGGACGCGCAGTTAAGCTAATCCGACCTTCTTTTCGAACTCGGCCGGGCTGAGATAGCGGATGGTCGAGTGCCTGCGGATCGTGTTGTAGAACCTCTCGACGTAGTCGAACACATCTGCCCTGGCCTCATCGCGCGTGCGGTAGATCTGGCCCCTGATCCGCTCGGTTTTCAGCGAGGAGAAGAAGCTCTCCATCGCGGCGTTGTCCCAGACGTTGCCCGATCGGCTCATCGAGCAGGTGACACCGTTCTCAGCCAGCAGTTCCTGGAAGTGCTGGCTGGTATATTGGCTGCCCTGGACGCCCTTCTGTTTGTCAAGCAGCGATACGTGTCGCGTTGATTTCCTTCTGGCGCTGCATGATGAGGGCGAAGACCTCGCGAGCAAGGTAGC